>NZ_JBVJLD010000015.1:0-141013 GCF_055584905.1 Kitasatospora sp. NPDC088742
CCGGGTGTGGTGCGGGGGACGGCCGGGTCCGGTGGCCTGGCGTTCCTGTTCTCCGGGCAGGGGAGCCAGCGGGTGGGCATGGGGCGGGAGTTGTATGCCGCCTTCCCGGTCTACGCGGAGGCCTTCGATGCGGTGGCCGAGGCGTTGGGCCTGCCGGTGGCGGAGGTGATCGACAGTGGTGAGGGACTGGACGAGACGGGCTGGACGCAGCCGGCGCTGTTCGCGGTGGAGGTCGCGCTGTTCCGGCTCTACGAGTCCTGGGGTGTGCGGCCGGATCTGCTGGCCGGGCACTCGATCGGTGAGCTGGCCGCCGCCCATGTCGCCGGTGTGCTGTCGCTCGCGGACGCGGCCGCGCTCGTCGCGGCCCGGGCCCGTTTGATGCAGGAACTGCCGGGTGGCGGGGCCATGGTGGCGATCGAGGCGACCGAGGAGGAGGTCCGCGAGGCCCTCGTTGTTGGCGCCGAGGTCGCGGCCGTCAACGGCCCGCGCTCGGTCGTGGTCTCCGGCGATGCCGAGGCCGTGGCGGCGGTCCGGGAGGTCTTCGCCGACCGGCGGACCAAGCAGCTGAAGGTCAGTCACGCCTTCCACTCCGCCCACCTGGACGGCATGCTCGCTGACTTCGGGCGGGTCGCCACCGGCCTGACCTTCCACGCGCCGCAGATCCCGGTGGTCTCCAACCTCACCGGCCGGATCGCCACCGCCGCCGAGCTCACCGACCCGCACTACTGGGTCCGCCAGGTCCGCGAGGCGGTCCGCTTCGCCGACGTGGTGGCGGAGTTGGCCGCCGAGGGCGTCACCAGCTTCGTCGAGCTCGGTCCGGACGGCACGCTCACCGGCCTGGTCGGCGCCGCCCTCGACGCACCCGTCACGGCCGCCGCGCTGCGCCGCGACCGCGGTGAGGCCGAGACCGCCGTCACCGCCCTGGCCCGAATCCACGTCCAGGGCCACCGGGTGAACTGGACGGCCCTGCTCGGCCGTCCGGCCAACCCGGCCGGGCTCACCCTGCCCACCTACCCGTTCCAGCGCCGCCGCTACTGGCTGGAGCCCGTCCACCGGAACGCCGACGCCACCGGGCTCGGCCTCACCGAGGCCGCCCACCCGCTGCTCGGCGCCACCGTCCGACTCCCGGACGGGGAGGGCGTGGTGCTCACCGGCAGCCTCTCGCTGCGCACCCACCCTTGGCTGGCCGACCACGCCGTCCAGGGCACGGTGATCGTCCCCGGCACCGCGCTGCTGGAGCTCGCGGTCCGCGCCGGGGACGAACTGGGCGCCGGCACGCTGGACGAGCTGGTGGTGGAGGCCCCGCTGGTGCTGCCCGAGCACGGCGCCGTCCACGTCCAGGTCGCCGTCGGCGGCGTGGACGGGACGGGGGCCCGCGAGGTCACCGTGCACTCCCGCCCGGCCGGGACGGAGGAGTGGAGCCGGCACGCCTCCGGCCTGCTGCTGGCCGGCCCCGGAGCCCCGGGCGAGGCCCTGCGCGACTGGCCCCCGGCGGGCGCCACCGAACTCCCGACCGAGGAGGTCTACCCGGAGCTGGCCGCCGCCGGGCTCGCCTACGGACCGGCCTTCCGCGGCCTGCGGGCGGCCTGGCGGGACGGCGACACCTTCTGGGCCGAGGTGGCCCTGCCGGCGGAAGTCCGGGAGAGCGCCGGGGAGTTCGGCCTCCACCCGGCCCTGCTGGACGCCGCCGTGCACGTCACCGCCCACCACGGCCTGACCGACACCCCGCCCGGGACCAGCCGCCTGCCCTTCGCCTACACCGGCGTGCGGCTGCACGCCACCGGCGCGAGCGCCCTGCGGGTCCGCCTGCGCTACACCGAACCGGAGGCCATCTCGGTCGACGTCGCCGACGAGACCGGCGCCCCGGTCGCCTCCGTCGCCGCCCTGCGGGCCCGGCTGGTCTCCGCCGAGCAGCTCGCCCCGGCGGGCGGCGCCGACCGCGACGCGCTCTTCCGGCTGGAGTGGCCGGAGGTCCCGGCGGCCGAGCCGGCGGGCAGCAGCAGTTGGACCGAGCTGCGGGTCACCGGCCACGAGGGCGTGTTGGCCGAGGTGCTGACGGCCGTTCAGGACTGGCTCGCGGACGAGGCGAACGAGGCGACCGAGGGGGCGCGGCTGGCCGTGGTGACCAGCGGCGCCGTCCCGGTCTCCGGCGAAGCGCCCGACCCGGTGGTCGCGCCCGTCTGGGGCCTGCTGCGCTCCGCGCAGTCCGAGCACCCCGGCCGGATCGTCCTGGTGGACACCGACCACGACTCGGAGTACCTGATCCCGGCCGCCCTGGCCACCGAGGAGCCCCAACTCGCGCTGCGTGCGGGCCGGGTACACGTCCCCCGGCTGGTCCGCGCCACCGCCCCGGAGGTCGGCTCCGCCCGGTCCTGGGACCCGGACGGCACGGTGCTGATCACCGGCGGCACCGGCGTGCTGGGCGGGCTGCTGGCCCGTCACCTGGTCGCCGAGCGGGGCGTGCGGCACCTGCTGCTGCTCTCCCGCAGCGGCGCCGAGGCCTTCGGCGCGGCGGAACTCCGCGACGAGCTGGTCGAGTTGGGCGCGGAGGTCACCATCGCGGCCGTCGACGCGGCCGACCGCGAGGCGTTGGCCACCGCCATCGCCGCGATACCGAAGGCCCACCCGCTCACCGCCGTGGTGCACACCGCCGGCGTGGTGGACGACGGCCTCCTCGCCTCCCTCACCCCCGAGCGGCTGCGGACCGTCTGGGCCCCCAAGGCCGACGGCGCCCGCCACCTCCACGAACTGACCAGGGGTCACGACCTGGCCGCCTTCGTGCTCTACTCCTCCGTCGCCGCCGTCCTCGGCGGCCCGGGCCAGGCCGCCTACTCCGCCGCCAACACCTACCTGGACGCCCTGGCCGCCCACCGGCGCTCGATCGGCCTGCCGGCCCAGTCGCTGGCCTGGGGCCAGTGGGCCGAGGCCAGCGCCGTCACGGCGCACCTCACCGAGGCCGACCGCCGCCGGGCCGCCCGTGCGGGCCTGCGGGCGATCGGCACCGAGCAGGGCGCCCGGCTGTTCGAGGCGGCGGTCCGCACCGGTGACCCCTACCTGGTCGCGGCCCCGCTCGACCTGGCCGCCCTGCGTACCCAGCCCGTCCTGCCCGCCCTGCTCACCGCACTGGTCCCGGCCACCCGCCGGTCGGCCGCCCGCACCGCGGCCGCCACCGGCCCGGCCCTGCTGCCGAAGCTGCTCGCGCTCACCGGGGAGGAGCGCACCGCCGCCCTGCTGGAGCTGGTGCGCACCGAGGTGGCGGGGGTGCTCGGCACCGAGACCGCGGCCGTCGGCGAGGAGCGCCCGTTCAATGACCTCGGCCTCGACTCGCTGACCGCCGTCGAACTGCGCAACCGCCTCACCGCCGTGACCGGCCTGCGACTGGCCCCGACCCTCACCTTCGACCACCCGGATCCGGTGCAACTGGCTGCCCATCTGGCCGAGTTGGTGGACGATGCCCCCACCCCGGGCGCCGTCGCGGTCGCCACGGCGGGCGACGGCGAGGACCCGCGGCACCCGCTCTCCACCCTCTACCGGCGGCTCGCCGCCCAGGGCAGCTTCGCCGACGCCTCCGCGCTGATCGGCGTGGCCTCCTCGCTGCGCTCCCGCTTCACCCTCGCCGAACGGGCCGAACACGCGCTGGACCCGATCCAGTTGGCCTCGGGGGAGGGCGAGACGGCCGTCGTCGCCTTCCCCGCGCTGTCCGCCATCTCCGGCCCGCACGAGTACGCCCGGCTGGGCCACGCCTTCCAGGGCGAGCGCGACTTCTTCGTGCTCCCCTCACCCGGCTGGACCCCGACCGACCTGCTGCCCGACACCCTGGACACCTTCCTCACCCTGCACACCGAGGCGGTGCTCCGACTGGTCGGCCCCGACCGGCCGTTCGTGGTGCTCGGCCGCTCGATGGGCGGCTGCGTCGCGCACGCCGTCACCGAACGGCTGGAGGCGGCCGGGCGGCGGGTGGCCGGGCTCGGCCTGGTGGACTCGTACCCGATCGACAGCGCCGTTCGCGAGGGCATGGGCGAGTGGTGGCTGACCGCGATGCTCACCGGCATGGTCGACCGGATCCGGCAGTACGACATGGTCTGGAGCGACGCCAGCCTCACCGCGATGGGCGGCTACAACTCCGTCTTCGCCGGCTGGCAGCCAGGCCCGGTGCAGGCGCCGGTCCTGGCGCTGCGCGCCGACACCCCCCTGCGCGGCACCGTGGTCGACCCGACGGGCCGTCACGACTGGCGCGCCTACTGGCCGGTGCCGCACGAGGTGCGGGACATCACCGGTGACCACTTCACCGTGCTGGAACAGCACACCCCGACGACGGCGGACGCCGTCCGGCAGTGGATCGAGATGAAGGAGCGGGCATGGGCAGCAACCCGGTAGTACCGGTGGTCCTGGTGACCGGAGCGGCCTCCGGGATCGGCGAGGCGGCGGTGCGGCTCTACGCCGAACGCGGCCACCGGGTGGTCGCGGTGGACCTGGACAAGCACGGCCTGGACGCCTTCGCCGAGCTGGACGGGGTCGTCACCCTGGCCGGTGACGTGGCCGAGGAGGAGACCAACCGGCGGGCGGTGGAGCTGGCCGTCGAGCGGTTCGGCCGGCTGGACGCCGCGGTGCTCAACGCCGGTACGGGCGGCGGCGGTCCGCTGGAGTCGGCCGGCGCGGTGGAGCGCTTCGACCGGCTGTTCGCGGTGAACGTGCGCAGCGTGGTGCTCGGCATCCGCTCCGCCGTCCCCGCCCTGCGGGCCGCCGGTGGCGGCGCGATCGTCGCCACCTCCTCGGTCTCCGGCCTGCGCGGCGACCCCGGCACCTGGGCCTACAACGCCACCAAGGCCGCCGTCATCAACCTGGTCCGGGCCACCGCCATCGACTACGCGGCCGAGAACATCCGCATCAACGCCATCGCCCCCGGCGGCACCGTCACCGGCCTGACGGCGGCCCAGGTCGCCGACCCCGAGTTCTCCGCCTTCATCACCCGCCGCATCCCCGCCCAGCGCTGGGCCGAGGCCCGGGAGCAGGCCGAGGTGGTCTGGTTCCTGACCTCGCCCGCCGCCTCGTACGTCACCGGCGTCACGGTGCCGGTCGACGGCGGCCTGAGCGCCAACGGCGGCATCCTGCTGCCGCCTGCGGCCACCCGCCGAACCCCCTGATTTCCCTTCAACTCCCAAGGAGCGAACGAACAATGAGCACCCTCGAGGACAACAAGGCCGTCGTCCTGCGCTACTACCACGAGCTGGTCACCGGCCAGCGGCTCGACCTGGTCGAGGAGCTGATCGCCGAGGACGCCGTGGACGAGAGCCGGGTCGGCCCCGACGGCCCCGGCAGCCAGGAGGACTTCCGCGAGCACCTGCGCTGGCTCTGGAACAACGTCCAGGACGTCAAGGCCACCGTCGAGGACCTGGTCGCCGAGGGCGACCTGGTGATCGCCTACTGGCGCATCGAGGGCGTCCACGTCGGCCCGATCTTCGGAGTCCCGGCCACCGGCCGGCCGTTCGTCGGACACAGCGTCAGCCGCCTGACGGTGCGTGACGGCAAGGTGGTCCGCTACAGCGTCCTCCCCGACCGCCTCGGCATCATCCAGCAGCTGAGCCCCGTCGCCGTCTGACCTACCCACCCCGCCTCGGGCCCGGCCGGCACACCGCCCGGCCGGGCCCGTCCCTCCGTCAGGAGCCCACCGTGACCGACCGTCTGACCCTCGACGACGCCGAGCAGCTGCGCCAGCTGCTGGCCCGCTTCTCCCACGCCTTCGACAACGCCGACGCCGAGGCCCTCGCCACCGTCTTCGCCGAGGACGGGGTCATCGAACTGGCCCGCACCGGCGCGGTGTTCAAGGGCCTGGAGGCGATCCGGGCCTTCAGCCGCGACCTCGGCCCGGAGTCCCCGGACCACCAGACCCTCGACTCCGCCTTCGCCGTCGCCGACGACGGCACCGTCCGCGGCCGCAGCCGCTACCTGGTGCTGCTGGCCGACGGCAAGGTCCACAACGGCGAGTACCTCGACGTCTACGTCAACACCCCGGACGGCTGGCGCATCGCCAGCCGTCGTTCCGTCCCCCGCTACCCGCTGCCCCGCGGCTGATCATCGGGGATTGTGAAAGCCGGGGTTCGAGCGGAGGAATTCTCGGATTTCCGAGACGGTAGTCCTCCACTCGGAGATCTGGATTCCGTCTTCAGTGACCGTCTGTCGTGGTTCGACGGAGAGCCAGGGCTTCGCCGGATTGAAATCGACTTCGAGGTCATCCAGAAAAATGAGTGAATTCTGGACGAAGACCTGCTGGCCCCGCCGGTACAGGGGCCAGCAGGTGATGAAATTGGCCGACGTTGGTTCGGTGATCGACGTGACGAGGCACGAATCACATTCCTCCGTCGCGCAGAGCGTCTCAAGGGAGTGGATCCAGCTCTGAATATAGTCGCTCGTATTCCAGTAGGAGAGGTCCATCTGAAATGTCTCCGTGAATGAACCGACCGTTATCCTGCCCGTAGTCCCTTCGTCGTCCGGTTGGCGAGCGGCGATGGCGAAAGCGCTACTTCTTGACATAGTTCAAATCCGAGTCGTAGGTGCCGATTCGCTTGCCCTTCCGGTCGAACATCTTCCAGCCGTTCGCCACATTATGGGCATCGACATCAGGGGTGATGAAGGTCTTTCCGTCGGAGAATACCACCTGTCCATGTGAGTCGAACGGCGCCTTCTGGGCCGGGATTCGCTTGTTGTATCCCAGGGAAGCCGCGATGTCCTTCAAGTCCTCGGGGTAGAGCAGTTTGTTCTGGTCGCTGCGCTTGCCGACCTCGTCCGGGTGGTACGGATCTCCCTCGCGTGCGGGAGTGGACGTGTATCCCTCCGGGTCGCAGTTGTGGACCAGGACCGGGGCCTCACCCGCCAGCACGTAGTACGTGTGAACGAGCGTGACGGTGAGGTTGTACGTGGTGATGCGGAGGTCGTAGGTCTTCGTGGAGATGATCGTGACCACGGAACCGTCTGGCTGACGGAGGTGTTCACCGGGCCGGAGCTGTGAGGCTTCCGCCCAGACCTGCCTGTTCTCGCTCCAGTAGGCGTGGTGGTCAGTGGAGGTGAGCGTGGCCTGTCGGCCATCGTCCGCAGCGAGAACGAGGTCGGTGAGGGTCTTGTCGTCGTAGGTGGTGATGACGGCCGTCACCGGTTCGTCGCTGGTTTCACGGGTGACGGGATCGGTGGCCTTGACGGTGTCGCCGACGGCGATCTCGTTGATCGGCTTGCTGGTTCCGTCGGAGAGGAGCACGAGGGTGCCGGCCGGGAAGCTGCGCCGTACACATGAGGCGGCGTCAGTCGCCCTGCGTTCGGTCTTGGCCGCAGCTGCGGCTTCCTTGGCAGCCTTCGCCGCCTTCGCGGCGGGGATGGCATAGCTGATGACGTCGATCGTCGCCATGCCGCACTTCATGTTGAGGCCGGGGTCCTTGGCGCACTCGACGAGGTCCTTGAGGCCGCTCTGCTCGTAGGCGAACTTGGCGACAGTGCCGAGCGGGTCCCATGAGTTGGGACGGTTGTTGGGGTTGACGTAGTGGACGCCGCCTTTGCCGCCGCCGGTGCGCTGGGTGTGGAAGGCGTCGCGTGTGCGGGTGGTGCCGCCGGAGACGCAGTCGTAGCCGCCGATCTTGCTGCAACGGCCGCTCTTGACCGCCTTCTTGGCGGCGTCGACGTACTTGTTGCTGATGCCGTTGAGCTCGTCGTAGCGCATGCGCTGCTCGCTCTCCTGGGGGAGCTCGTCGCTCATTCCCCAGGCGCCGTTGCCGCCGTAGACGCAGATGATCGGGCCGCCGCAGTCCAGGGGGCGGAGGCCGTCGGGGTCGGTGAAGGTGGTGGGGTTGTTGTTGGCGTAGGCGTAGCCGTTGATCTGCTGGACGTCGGTGAGGTCGAGCAGCGGGTCGACGGTGAGGAAGCGGCCGAGCTGTGGGTCGTACTGGCGGGCGCCGAGGGTGGTGAGGCCGGTGAGGGTGTCGGTGGTGCCGCCGACGAAGCCTCGGGTGCCGGGCCAGGAAGCGGGCGTGGGGCCGCGGTCCTCGCCGAAGGGCTTGGCGTCGCGGCGGGTGACGGCGAGGGTGCGGGCGTCGACCGCGACGCTGTTGGTGCCGTGCGGGTCGGCGGCGAGGTAGGTGAGGGTGCCGTCGTCGGCGCGGGTGGCGGTGGGGGTGCCGGCGAGGCCGTAGGAGCGCAGGGCCGTGGTGGTGCCGGTCCTGGTGTCGAGGGTGACTTCGTCGCCTCCCGCGGTCAGGGTGACGGTGGAGGTGCCGGGGTTGCGGCGCAGGAGTTGGTTGCCGTCGGCGTCGTAGACGAAGGCGGTGGTGCCCGCCGTCTCGGTGGCGCTGATGGTGGAGATCCGGCCCTCGGGGGTCCAGGTGAGTGTCTGGGTGCCCGAAGTGCCGGTGCGGGTGAGGGTGTTGCCGCCCGTGTCGTAGGTGAAGGCGGCGCCCTGCCGGCCGGCGGCGGAGGTCGTGGTGGTGCCGGTCACCGCGTGCGGGCGGGGCTGGCCGGGGAGGGGGAAGGTCTCGTCGACCGTGACGTCCCCGGCCGGGTCGTGGTTGACCAGCCGGGTGCGGTTGCCGACCGCGTCGTAGCTGAAGGACTGCCAGTACGGGGCGGGGCCGCCGACGGTGGCGGCGCTCGGGGAGGTGGTGGCGCAGGTGCCGATGCCGGTGACCGAGGGGCTGGGGGCCGGGGCGAGGCCGTTGCGGTCGGTCCAGGCCTCCTTGAGGTGGCGGGCCCCGTCGTAGCCGAAGCACTGGGTGTCGGTGGTGCCGTCGCCGCGCGCGGTGCTGATGGTGGTGAGGTTGCCGGCCGGGTCGCGCAGGTACCTGGTGCGGTCGACGGGGACGGGGCTGTCCTCCTTGTCGAGCCGGGTCTCGGTGAGCTGGCCGGTGCCGTCCTCGTAGGTGTTGGTCTGGACGAACTGGCGCGGCATGTCGCCGAGGGTGGCGCGGGCGAGCAGGCCGGTGTGGGTGTACTCGACGGAGGTCAGGTAGTCGGCGAGGCCGCTGCCGAGTGAGGTCGGGAGGCCGTTGGCGTTGTAGGAGTAGTAGAGGGTCTCGGCCGGCAGCCCGCCGATCGCGGGCCGGTCGACGGAGTCCAGCAGCCCGGTGTTGGGGGTGTAGTGACTGGTCGTCAGGTAGCTGCCGGCCAGCGCGCCCTCGGCGGCGGGGATGACCAGCCGGGTGCCGGTGGGACGCCCCAGCGCGTCGTAGCCGGCGACGGCCGTGGTGTACGCGGGCCCCGAGGCGCCGGCGGTGTAGCTGGTGGAGGCGGTCGGCTTGCCCTTGCCGCCTGGCAGGGTGTCGTAGCTCCAGGCGGCCCGGAGCCTGGCCGGGTCCGTGGTGGAGGTGCCCTCGTAGCGGCCGGTGGGGCGGGAGAGGCCGTCGTAGGTGTAGGAGAGCGTGGCGCCCCGGCCGTCGGTGCTGGAGGTCATCCGGCCGGCCTGGTCGTAGGCGTACGTGGAGGTGCCCGAGTCGGGGTCGACGGTCTTGGTCTTGCGACCTTGGAGGTCGTATTCGTAGGTCCAGGTGTTGCCGCCCTGGTCGGTGACCGAGTCCATCGGACCGACGGTGCTGTAGTGGTAGCTGATCCGGTCCGCGTCGGCGGCGTTCCCGGTGGGCGTCGCGGTCCGGTACGTCCAGAGCGCGCTGGTGCCGCCCCGGAGGTCCTTCCAGGTGGTGGTGGGGGAGCCGCCCTTGGGCGGGGTGACGTCGGTGCGGTCGACGCCGGGGTAGGCGGTCCGGCTCTGCCACTGGGTCCGGCCCCTGGAGACGAAGGTGCTCGTCACCGGCCGCCCCTGGCCGTCGAATTCGAGGAGGCTCTGGGAGGGCACGGCGCCGGGGTCGGCGGTCACCCGGACCGGCCCGGGGCGGGTGCCGTCGTTGTAGTAGGGGGCGTTGGTCCTGACGGCCCGGCCCTGGGCGTCGTACTCGGTGTCGCTGACGATGCGTCCGACCGCCTCGTCGGGTGGGGTGCTCTGGGTCTGACGCGGCTTCAGGAAGCCGTCGTAGATGGCGTAGCTCTCGGCGTAGCTCTGGTCCTCGCGCAGGCTCCGGCTGGTGACCACGGCCGGGCCGGCGGTGCCGTTCAGGCTGTAGGCGAAGGTGGCCGTGGCGCTCTGGGTGCCCTTGGCGCGGCCCGGGGCCCAGGCCGCGGTGAGCCGGCCCAGGCCGTCGTAGGCGTAGCTGGTCCGTAGGCCGTTGACGTCGACCGACTCGGTGGTGAGCCCGCGCCCGGGGCTGACCAGGACGTACGGGGTCCAGCCCGCCGCGGTGGTGGTGTCGATCCGGGTCGGCAGCGCGCCGGTGGCGGGGGTGAACCTGGTGGAGACGGTCGCGCCCAGCACGGTGTCGGTGGTGGCGGTGCCGCGTCCGTACGCGTCGAAGGTGGTGGCGGAGACGGTCAGGTACTGCGGCTGGCCGGCCCCGTCGTAGCGGTCGAGCCGCTGCACGCCGGTGACGTCGCCGGGGCCGGTCGCGGTCCCGGGGGCGGTGGCGCCGTCGTAGAGGATGCGGTTGTCGGTGACCGTGGTGGCGGTGGTGGGGGTGGTGCCGCACGGGCCCGCGACGGTGAGGACGCGGCTCACCAGGTCAAGGACCGTCGGGTTGGCCGAGGTCGCGTACGCGGTAGTGGTGCAGCGGCGCTGCGAGGGGTCGGAGGTGTCGCCCTGGTCGTCGACCTGGGTGACCCGGCCGCCGCTCGCGCCGTCGTAGGTGGTGTCGGTGCGGCCGGTGCGCCAACTGCCGTCCGCTTTCAGCCCCCAGGTCCGCACCGTGCCGGTGGCGACGGTGCGGGCCTGGAGCGGGGCGAAGCCGGCCGCCCGGACGTGCGTGGCGGTGACCGGGCCGACCCACGGGTCGTTGACGGTGGCGCTGACCACGGTGCCGCCCTCGGCGGTGAACTGCTCGGTCTGGCGGGTGAATCCGGCGAGTTCGGGGGCGTCCTTGAGGGCGCCTCCTCGGGAGTCGACCGTGACGGTCCTGGTGCCGCCGGCCGCCGTGGCGTCGCCGTCCATGCCGCGCAGGAAGGTGGCGACGGTCTGGGTCCGGTCGCCACCCGGGTCGCCGACCCGGGTGGCGACCTGGCCGTAGCCGCGGAACTGGCTCCAAGTCCGCCTGTCCGCAGGGGTGTTCTCGCTGTCGTCGCGGTGCCACGCGGCGCCGCCGAGGTACTCGTAGCTGGTGGTCTTCACCGGTGAGCCGGTGGTCTGGTCGGCCTCGGTGACGGCGGTGACCACGTACTTGTGGAACCAGTCCAGTTGGGGCTTGGAGTAGCCGGCCGGGGTCCAGTACACCGGGTAGCAGCGGCGGGAGTTGGTGTCCTGCTGCGGAAGGTCGGTCTTGGTGCAGTCGGTCGGCGAGTAGCTGACGTTGATCGTGCCGCCGGACTCGTTGGTGACGGAGGAGAGCCGGTAGCGGGTCACGTCGGGCGCGGCGATGCCGGAGGCCCCGGCGACGCGGTTGGGCAGCTGCGCCGCGGTGAAGGTCACCGGGGGCATGGGGGTGGTCGTCCCGCCGTCCAGGCCGAGGTGCTGGATCGACTTGAGCCAGAGCAGCGGGCCGGTGCCGCCGCCGGGGTCGGAGAAGTCCTGGGTCAGCGCGTACCGGTCGACGTCCTGGTAGCCGCCGTCGACCAGGACCCTGGTGGTGATGGTGCTCAGCCGCCTGGTGGACCAGAAGGTCGGGGTGTAGGTGGTGCAGGCCCCGGTGGCCGGGCAGGCCTGGTCGACCGGGACGTCCGGCCACTTGGCGGCGTTGGCCGCGGTCATCTGGGCCGGCGCGCAGCTGAACGACTTGTCGGGGGTGCAGCGTTCGACGGTGTCGAAGACGATCTGCGCGGCGGGCTTGGCCCCGGCCGTGAGGTCGCCGGTCCGCCAGCCGTAGGAGACGGTGGCCGGTACGCCGCCGCGGGTGTACGCCCGGGTGGTGGTGGAGACGGCGGTGTCGCCCGAGGAGTAGTAGCCGGTCTCCGGCAGGTAGGTGTAGGTGGTCAGGTTCCCGTGCGGGTCGACGACGTAGTCGAGGTTCCACCGGTACGCGGCCAGGCACATGGAGGTGTTGAAGGTCGCGCCCCGGCACGGGTCGCCCGCCTTCGCGCCGTAGACCGGGGTGGTCCAGGCGGCGTTGCTGGCCGGGTCCTGTCCGTTCCCGCCAGGCAGGTGGTTGGCCCCGAAGTAGTACTGGTCGCCGTCGGTCGTGGTGATCCGCCAGTATTCGCCGCTCCAGGCGCCGTTGTTCGCGCCGGTGAGCAGCTCGACCTTGGAGCCGTCCTCGCCGGCCAGGCGCCAGGCGCCGGTGGTGTCGTCGCGGACCAGCTGGCCGGAGTGGCCGGGCAGCGCGACGGTGGCGTTCGGCTTGTCCCAGCACTGGTCGCCGGAGGTGGCGACGCCGGCCAGGCCGCAGGGCTGGTAGGAGCGTTCGATGAAACCGGGGTGGTAGTCCCAGCCGTCGCCGATCCAGGAGGACTGGCCGTTGGTGGCCGCGGTGCGGCCGTCCACCGCGTTGGAGCTGTAGGAGAGTTCGACCGCGGGAGCCCGTCCGCCGAGCGCGGCGGGGACGGTCACCGGCTGGGACCAGGAGAAGGCGCCGGACTGCCCGCCCGCGCTCCAGGAGCCCGAGGCGCCGAGCGAGGTGGCGGTGTAGGACCCGGACGGGCCGGACGGGCCGGCGGTCGCGGCCAGCACCGCCGGGCCACTGGAAGCACCGAGGGCAGGGGTGCCGGAGCCGCCTGAGCCCGGCAGTTCCAGGTCGGCGCTGATCCGGCCCGTCCCCGGGTCGTTGAGCGAGGGGAGGACGGTCTGGGTGCGGCACTGCGGCAGGTCGGGGGTGGTGAGCGCGCAGCCGGGCAGGGCCACGATCCGGACCCGGGAGGCCCAGTCCCCGGAGAACGCCGGGGCGATCCCGGTGTAGTCGATGCCGACCTTGACCCGGCCGCCGGCACCGGCGTCCCGCGACCGTACGGTCACGAGCAGGCCGTCGGCCCCCGCGCGCCGGGCGGCGTCCCGGTCCGCGACCGACACCCTGAGGCCGGTGGGCAGCGTGGCGGGACCCGGACCCGGACCCGGACCCGGACCCGGACCCAGGCCCGGTACCGCTGCGACGGACGGGCCGTCAGAGTGCCCGATCCACACCGGAGTTCTCGGGACCTGGACGGCATCCGTGGCCGCGCCCGGCGCCGCGGCGGCGGCCGGCCGCAGAGGCGCCAGGTCCAGGTCCGAGGCGGAGGCGGCCGGCCAGGAGGCGGGACGCGCCTTCCAGGGCTTGGCGGCGTCGGTGGCCGGGTGCGGGGAGAGCGCCGCTCTGGTGACCGGGACGGAGCGCTCCCGCACCGTCGGGCTCGGTGACCAGATCCTGGGTTTCGCCAAGCGCGCGACCGGAGTTGACGAAATCAGCGTGGAGCCGACCGCGAGAACGGTGGCCGAGGCGATCAGCGCCCGTCCGGCCGCGCTCTGCCGCCATCCACGAAGTCCAGCCTTGCGTGACATTGCCACCCCACCACGAGAAGACGTCGAGCAGACACGACAGGGCGGCACTAGACCAGTTGACGGCTTGGCATGTCCAGCGTTCGAGGGCATTCGGAAATCACCGGGCCGGCATTCCGTCAAGTCGCGCGGGGAGCGGCTTCCGGCACGACGTCAGGTCTCGTGGAGGCAGCATTGCGTGGCCCGGTTCGGTGCCTCTAAGTTCCCGCCGATACGACCACGCACCAGCTTCCGAGGGGGATCCATGCGAGCACCGTCACCACCGGCTCCGCGCCGCGGCCGGCGGACAGCCGCCCTGATCGCCGTCGCGGCGATCGCCGCGACGGCGCTGCCCGGGTTCTCCGCCACCCCGGTCGCGGCGGCACCGGTAGGCGCCCCCGCCGCGGTGGCCGCCCCGGATCCACTGCAGGCGGAACGGCTGCGGGCGCTCTCCGAAGCCAAGGCGAACGGGGCGCCCGTCCTCATCGAATCGCTGACGAACGGAACGAGTCAGACCTTCGCCAACGCGGACGGAACGTTCACCACCAGGACCAGTGTGCTGCCGGTGCGCGTCAAGCAGAACGGCGTCTGGACGGGCACCGACGCGACCCTGCGGAAGAACGCCGACGGAACTCTCGCCCCCCGCGCGGCGTCCTCCGGCCTGACGCTGTCCGGCGGCGGCACGGGACCGCTGGTCACCATGACGGACACCGACGGCGCCGAATTGGCGCTGACGTTTCCCGGGCCGCTCCCCACCCCCGTCGTCTCGGGGGATTCCGCGCTGTATCCGGAGGTCCTTCCCGGGGTCGACCTGCGCATGCGGGCCTCCGAGTGGGGCGGATTCACGCAGGTCCTGATCGTCAGGAACGCCGCCGCCGCGGCGAATCCGCGGCTTGCCGCCCTCACGCTCGGGACGCGTACGAAGAACCTGGCGGTCAGTTCGGACACCGGCGGGAACCTCGACGCCAAGGACCCCTCGGGCAAGGTGCGCTTCCACGCGCCGACACCCCGCATGTGGGACGCCGGCACGACGGGATCCGCCCCGGCCAAGGGCCGCGCCGCGCCGACCGAGTCCGCCGACGGACCGTCAACTCCGGCTCCGGCCGCCGCCTCCAGCGCCGACGGCCCCGGCCCGAGCGCGCGGACCGCCGACATCCCGACGACGGTGGTCCCGGGGGAGGTCCGGCTCGCGCCCGGCAAGGACCTGCTGGCCTCGCCGGACACCCGTTACCCGGTCTACATCGACCCGGGCTGGGTCAGCGGCGACACCATGGCGTTCGCCGAGGTCCAGGAGGGCTCCCCGGGAACGTCGAACTACAACTCCACCCAGTACGCGGGCGCCCCCGCGGTCGGCTACTGCGGCTTCTCCGACTGCGTCGGAAAGGGCCGGGAGCGCTCGTACTTCCAGGTCAAGGTCAGCCCCGAGATCCACGGCGCCTACAACATCAGCGCGAAGCTGCACCACGCCTCGCTGGCGGCCTCGGGCAGCAGCGCCTCCACCGTCCAGCTCCGCGACTCGAACGTCTTCTACGCGGGCGTGAACTGGACCAACCAGCCCTGCGGGAAGGAACTGGCCAACTGCACCTGGGTGGTGGACAGCAAGCCGGTCGGGGTCGCGAGCGGGAGCAACCCGGCCTACGTCGACTTCGACATCACCTCCGCGATGCAGCAGGCGGCCGGGAACGGCTGGAACTCCTGGGCCTTCGTGATGACGGCCGCGAGCGAGAAGGACTCCGCGGCCCGCAAGCGGTTCGCGATCAACCCGACCATGGAGGTCACGTACGACCGGACGCCGAACGTGCCCACCGGGATGAACACCGCACCGGGCTCGGTGTCGCCCAACGACCCGGGGTGCAACAACAGCGGACCGTACGGCTTCGTCGGCGCGACCGACCCGGCCACCGGGGGCGTCAAGCTCCAGGGCACCGTCTCCAGCCCCACCGGCCACGACGTGGCGGGCTGGTTCTCGCTCTGGGACAACACCACGGGCGGCAACGTGATCAGCCAGGGCTGGAGCCCCATGGGCCCCTCCGGCAGCACCGCCTCCTACGCCGTCGGCACCTTGACGGACGGTCACGACTACGGCTGGTTCATGGCCTCCGACGACGGCACCCGCAGGTCGGCCACCGCGTCCGTCTGCCACTTCAAGGTGCTCAGGACGCCCGCGAAGCCGACCGGCCCCGCGACCGCCCCCGCCACCGTCGGCAGCGGCTGGATCGGCGCCGCCCCCGGCGGGGTCACCCTCAAGGCCACCGTCAGCGGCCCCGACAACGGCCAGCTCTACCGGGGCCGCTTCCACCTGTACGACGTCTCGCTGCCCGACCAGCCCCGGATCGTCGACCGGACCACCGCGGCCGTCAGCCGCGGCAGCGAGGTCAGCGTCAACGTGGGCACTCTGACCCCCGGGCACCGCTACGACTGGTACGCCGCCTCGGTCGGCCCGTTCGACGACGCGTCAGAGGCCGTCCAGGGCACCAGCTTCACCGTCGACGCCACCGCGCCGGCCGCACCGGCCGTCACCAGCACGGACTTCCCGGAGTCCGGAAGCGCCACCGCCTCCACCAAGCACCCGGGCGAGAGCGGCGGCCTCACCGTCACCACCACCGATGCCGCCAGCGGACCGGCCGCCTTCGAGGTCGCCGTCAACGGCGTCGACCAGCCGGCCGTGCCGGCGCCCGGCGGCTCGGCGACCGTCACCGTCACCCCGCCTCGCTGGGGCACCACCTACGTCACGGTGCGGGCGGTCGACAACGCCGGCAACCGGTCCGCCGCCACCACCTACTTCTTCTACGTCGCCGACTCCACGAGCGGCGCGAACCCGGTGCTGGGCGACCTGAACGGCGACGCCAGGAGGAAGCCCGACCTGCTGGTCACCGACACGGCCGGGAACCTGCGCCTGTACGCGGGCGGCGCCGACCCCGCCGCCTGGACCTCGGCGACCGGCACCGCGAGCCGCGCGCTCGACGCGCCGGACGGGACGAGCTGGGCCGGCTATCGGACCGGCCACCGCGGTTCGATGAGCGGACGCAACACCGACGACCTGATCGCCCACAGGCCCGGTGACGCGGCGCTGTACCTCTACAGCAACGACGGCACCGGCAGGTTCCCCGCCACCGGCAAGAAGCCCGCGCTCCTCAGCAGCGGCGACTGGTCCCGGATCACCCAGGTCCTCCCGGTCGGCAACACCCTCAACGGCAACCCGGTCAGCGACGGACTGATCGTCAACAAGCCCGACCTGGTCGCCGTCGACACCGCCGGCGCGCTCTGGCTCTACCCGGCCCTCACAGCCAACCGCTTCGGTGCTCCCGTCAGCCTCGCCGCCACCGGCTGGGCGGGCATGGACCTGATCGCTCCCGGGGACACCACGGGCGACGGCCTGCCCGACCTCTGGGCCAGGGACCGCGCCAGCGGCGACCTCTGGCAGTTCGTCAGCTGCAGGGACGTGAACGGCGCCGCGGACCGCACCTGCCTGGGCCGCAACGGCCAGAAGATCGCCACCGGCCTGACGGCCGCCGCCCACCCCGACCTGGTCTCCGACGGTGACCTGGACGGCGACGGGTTCGCCGACCTGTGGTCCCTCTCCGCCGACGGACGCGTGACCGAACTCCCCGGTCGCGCCCTGGCGAACGGCTCCGCCTTCGGCAGCCCCGCGGTCCTCGCCTACGCCTCCACCGCCTGGACCGAGTGCCAGGCGTTCAACGGCCACCAGCTCTGCGGGCCGCTGCTGGCGAAGTACCTCGCGCTGGGCAAGCCCGCCGCCTTCAAGGAGCTCACCACCGAGGTCACCGCCACCGCCGACGGCACCGGCAGGTACGCGGACTTCGCCGGTGGCTGGTCGGTCTACTGGAGCCCGGCCACCGGAGCCTGGTCGGTCGGCGGCGACATCCGCACCAAGTGGCTGGCGCTGGGCGGCACTTCGGGCATATTGGCGTACCCCGTCACGGACGAGCGCCCGGCGAGCGACAACACCGGCCGGACGAGCGGGTTCTCGGGAGCCGCCGGACAGACCGGCCCGGCCCTGGTGATCTGGAACGGCGAGACCGGGGCCCACGAACTGCACGGTGAGGTCGCCGCCAAGTACCTCGCCATGGGCGGGCCGACCAGTGTCCTGCGCTACCCGGTCACCGACGTGCGGACACCCCCGGACGGCACCGGCCGGTTCGCGCACTTCCAGGGCCAGGGCACCACGGACCTCAACTCCAACGGCTCCGTCTACTGGTCCCCGGCCACCGGCGCGCACTGGGTGCACGGCGCGATCCGCACCAAGTGGGCCGACCTGGGCTGGGAGACCGGCTTCCTGGGCTACCCCGACAGCGACGAGCAGGCCGTCGGCGCCGCGAACCCCGGCTACGTCTCCACCTTCGCGGGAGGGCAGGGTGCCGCGCCCGGTGCGATCACCCACTCCGACGCGACCGGCAGCCACGAGGTGCACGGAGCGATCTACGCCCGGTTCAAGGCCCTGGGCGGCCCCGCGGTCGCCGGCTACCCGTCCACCGACGAGTCGGCCACCCCGGTGAAGACCGGTCGCTACAACCACTTCCGCACCCCCGGGTCGTCCGTCGACAACGAGTCCATCTACTGGAGCCCGGCCACCGGCGCCCACCAGGTGATGGGCAACATCCGGGAGACCTGGTCCAACCTGAGCTGGGAGAACAGCTGGCTGGGCTTCCCCACCTCCGACGAGTACGAGGTGGCGGGCGGACGCCGGACCGACTTCGAGAACGGCACCTACATCCGCTGGACCCGCTCCGTCGGCGGCTCCACCGCCTACCGGGCGGGCCAGGGCCCGCAGCCCGGGGCGCACGTCAACGTGTCGGGCGACTTCGACGGCGACGGCCGCGCGGACGTCGCCACCTTCATCGACTACACCGCCTGCTCGACCGGCCTCTGGGTCGCCACCACCAAGCCCGACGGCACCGTGAACGCGCCTGTCGAACGCGGGAGTTGGCCGAGGGACTCGTGGTGCGTCACCGCCGCCAAGTACGTCACGGGCGACGTCAACGGTGACGGCCGCGACGACATCGTGGCGATGTACGGCTACGGCGACGGCAGTGTGCGGTTCTTCACCTTCACCGGCCGGGCCGACGGCCGCTTCACGGAGGTCGACAGCCTGTTCGTGGCCGCCGGGAACTGGTCGTTCAACGCCATCACGCTGGCCGCCGGCGACTTCGACAAGGACGGCCGCGACGACGTCGCCATGATGTACGACTTCGGCAACTGCGACATGGGCCTGTTCACCCTCTACGGCCAACCCGACGGCGGGGTCGGCCGGATGACCGGCAGCTACCGCTCCGGCGGCGGCAACTGGTGCGCGGGCAGCACCACCCTGCTGCCAGCCGACATCACCGGTGACGGCCGCACCGATCTCGCGGCGGTCTACAACTACGGCGGCGGCAACGCCCGGATCTGGACCTTCGCGGCCAAGGCCGACGGCACCTTCAACCCCGGAGCCGTCGCCTGGACCGGTGCCACCAACGAGTGGTGGCCCGAGCGAGCCAGGTACGTCACCGGCGACTTCAACGGTGACGGCCGCGACGACATCGGCGCCGACTACGGCTACCCCGGCGGCGGCGTGCGGTTCTTCACCTTCACCGCCAAGCCCGACGGCAGCTACAACGGGCCGGCCGCCGGCCTGGACATCGCGCCCGGCAACTGGGACTGGAACGCCGTCACCCTGACGGCCGGCCGGTACAACGCCGACAACCGGGCCGACCTGACGTTCCTCTACAACTACGGCGACAGCCGGTTCAACCTCACGGTGCTGCCCGCCAACCCGGACGGGACCATCGGCGCGAGCCTCACCGGCTGGACCAGCGAGGTCGGCAAATGGTGACCGCCGCCTAGTGCCGTGCCCCTGAGGGCCCGTCAGCTCCGGCCGACGGGCCCCCAGGGGTGGGCTAGGGGTTGGGTAGGGGTCCGGCGGGTGGGCCGTCCCGGCAGACTTCCCAGCAGCTCAGCGCCCCTGTTACTTTCCTCTCGCAACAAACGGAGCACCCTGATGCCCAGAACCGGGCCCCGTCCCGTCCCGCTGCTCGCCGCCCTCGCCGCGGGCACCCTGCTGCTCACCGGCTGCGGCTCCGGCGCCACCGGTGCGGCGGCCCCGGCGGCGCAGGGTGGCGATGCGGCCAAGCCCGTCGCCGGCGGCTCGCTCACCTACGCCACCGATGTGGAGCCGATCTCCTTCGACGTCCACGTCAGCCAGCAGGACGTCACCGGCGCCATTCAGCGCAACGTCTTCGACTCGCTCGTCCAGCAGGACGCCAAGGGCGAGTTCCAGCCCTGGCTGGCCGTCAAGTGGGAGGCCGCGGCGGACCTGAAGAGCTTCACCTTCCAGCTGCGCGAGGGCGTGAAGTTCACCGACGGCACGCCCTTCGACGCGGAGGCCGTGAAGGTCAACTTCGACCGGATCGTGGCCAAGGAGACCAAGTCGCAGTACGCGGCCAGCCTGCTCGGCCCGTACAGCGGCACCGAGGTGATCGACCCGAAGACCGTGAAGGTGAGCTTCTCCGAGCCCTTCGCCCCCTTCCTCCAGGCCGCCTCCACCCCCTACCTCGGCTTCTACTCGCCGAAGACCATCAAGGAGAACGGCTCCAAGCTCGGCGCCGGCGGCCCCGCCGACGTCGGTACCGGCCCGTTCGTCTTCACCAGCTACACCAAGGGCCAGAGCGCCGTCTTCACCAGGAACCCGGACTACAACTGGGCCCCGGCCGGCGCAGCCCACCAGGGCCCGGCGTACCTCGACAAGCTGACGGTCCGTTTCCTCACCGAGGACTCCGTCCGGCTCGGCGCGCTGAACAGCGGTCAGGTCCAGGTCGCCGACCCGATCCCGCCGTCCGGCGTGAAGACCGTCCAGGCGGACGCCAAGCTGCGGACCGTCTCCACCGACGCCCCCGGCGCCGTGTACTCCCTCGTCCTCAACACCTCCAAGGCCCCGCTGGACGACCCGCTGGTGCGCAAGGCCGTGCAGCGCGGCATCGACGTCGACACCGACGTGAAGAGCGTCTACTTCGGCGTCAACAAGCGGGCCTGGAGCCCCGTCTCGCCCACCACCCCGTACTACGACAAGTCCCTCGAGAACAGCTGGGCCTACGACCGGGCGCTCGCCGAGAAGTCCCTGGACGAGGCCGGCTGGACCGCCAAGGACGCCGACGGCTACCGCACCAAGAACGGACAGCGGCTCACCATCGAGTGGCCGCTGCCGCCCACCGAGTTCGTCCGAGAGCAGCGCGACACCCTCGGCCAGGCGATCCAGGCCGACCTCAAGAAGATCGGCGTCGAGGTCACCCGCCCCCGGCTGGACATCGGCACCTACATCGCCCAGGTCTACGGCGGCAAGGTGCACATCGCGGACTACAGCTGGGCCCGGTTCGACCCGGACGTGCTGCGGCTCTACTTCCACAGCGCCAGCCAGCCCGCCAAGGGCGGCCAGAACGCGACCTTCTACCAGGACGCCCAGCTGGACGAGTGGACCACCAAGGGCAAGGAGACCTTCGACAAGACGCTGCGTCAGGAGGTCTACGGCAAGACCCAGCGGCGCGCCGTCGAGCTGGGCCTGATCGTGCCGCTGTACGTGCGCACCGCCACCGTCGGCCAGTCCGCCCAGGTGCACGGCCTGACCGCCGACCCCAACACCTGGCTCCGCTTCCACGACGCCTGGCTCGGTAAGTGAGATGACCCTTCCAGTCCCGGTGCCCGTACCGCTGCGGCGGCTGCTGGTCCGCGCGGGGGTCCGGCTGCTGGGCGCCCTCGCGGTCCTGGTCGGGGCCGCCACGGTCGCCTTCGCGGCGCTCCAGCTGGTCCCCGGTGACCCCGTCACCGTGATGCTCGGCCCCGGCACCGCCGCCACCCCCGAGGTGAAGGCGGAGATCCGGGCCGCCTACGGGCTGGACCAGCCGGTCGCGGTGCAGTACCTGCACTACCTGGGCCGGCTGCTCACCGGGGACCTGGGGGAGTCCTACCAACTCCAGCGGCCGGTGGCCGGGCTGATCGCCGATCAGCTCGGCCCCACCGTCCAGCTCGCGCTGGCGGCCCTGGTGCTGGCCGTCGCCCTGGCGCTGCTCACCGCCACGGCGACGGCCGGCCGCCGGCCCGCCCTGCGGGCGCTGAGCTCGCTGTTGGAGCTGCTCGCGGTCTCCAGTCCCTCCTACTGGATCGGCATCCTGCTGCTCACCGCCTTCTCCTTCCAACTGCGGATCTTCCCGGTGGCCGGGGACCAGGACCTCTCCGCCCTGGTGCTGCCCGCCCTCACCCTGGCCCTGCCGCTCACCGGGGTGCTCACCCAGGTGCTCCGCGAGGGCCTGGAGTCCACCCTCGGCCAGCCCTTCGTGCTCACCGCCCGCTCCCGCGGTCTGGCCCCCGCTGCCGTGCTGCTGCGGCACGCCCTGCGGCACACCGCCGGCCCGGTGGCCACCCTGACCGGCTGGCTGACCGGCTCGCTGCTGGGCGGCGCGGTCCTGGTCGAGACGGTCTTCGGCCGCCCCGGCATCGGGGCGCTCAGCCTCCAGGGCGCGGTCAACAAGGACATGCCGCTGGTGATCGGCCTGGTGCTGCTCTCCGCCCTGGTCTTCGTGGCCATCTCCACCCTGGTGGACCTGCTCCACCTCGCCGCAGACCCCCGCCTGAGGAGCCGCTGACCCATGGCCAAGCCCGCCTCCGGCCGGACCACCCTGGTCCTGGCCTCCGCCCTGCTGGCACTGATCGCGGCCGTCGCCATCGCCCCGGGCCTGTTCACCTCCGCCTCCCCGGTGGAGACCGACCCGATCCACGCCCTGGCCGCACCCAGCGCCCAGCACTGGTTCGGCACCGACCAGTTGGGCCGCGACCTGTTCTCCCGGGTGCTCCACGGCGCCCGCCCCTCGGTGCTGCTCGGCCTCGGCGCCACCGTGCTCGCGGTGGCCGGTGGAGCGGCCCTCGGCCTGGCCTCCGCCCTCGGCGGCCGGGCCACCGACCAACTGCTGATGCGCACCGCCGACATCCTGCTCTCGCTGCCGCCGATCCTGCTCGCCCTGCTCGCCGTCACCGTGCTCGGCACCGGCTCGGGCAACGTGATGGCCGCCATCGCGATCGCCTTCGTCCCCGGCTACGCCCGGATCGTCCGGGCCGAGACCAAGGTGGTCCAGCGCTCCGGCTACGTGGAGGCCGCCCGGCTGCTGGGCATCCGCAGGCCGGAGCTGATCCTGCGTCACGTCCTGCCCAACGCCGTCGGGCCGATGCTGGTGCTGGCCACCGTCGGCTTCGGCGCCGCCCTGATCGCCGCCTCCGGGCTGAGCTTCCTCGGCCTCGGGCCGCAGCCGCCCTCCCCGGAGTGGGGCGCGATGCTCTCCCAGGGCCGCAGCTTCCTCCAGACCGCCTGGTGGATCGGCGTCTTCCCGGGCTCCGCCATCACCCTCACCGCGCTCGCGGTCAACGCCGTCGGCCGCCGCGCGCAGCGCCGCTTCACCCGGAGGACCCCCGCATGACGCTGCTCACCGTCGAAGGACTGGACGTGCGCTTCGGGGCCGCCCGCGCCGTCCGGGAGGTGTCCTTCGCGCTGGACCGGGGCGAGTGCCTGGCCGTGGTCGGCGAATCCGGCTCCGGCAAGAGCGTCACCGCCCGCAGCCTGGTCGGCCTCACCGGCCCCGGCTCCGCGGTGACGGCCCGTCGGCTGGAGTTCGACGGCACCGACCTGACCACGCTCGGCGAGGCCGGCTGGCGCGGGGTGCGCGGACGGCGGATCGGCCTGGTGCTCCAGGACGCGCTCACCTCCCTCGACCCGCTGCACACCGTCGGCGCCGAGGTGGCCGAACCGCTCCGGGTCCACCGGCTCGCACCCCGCGCCGAACGCCCGTCCCTGGCAAGCGCGTTGCTCGGCCGGGCGGGCGTACCCGAACCGGAGCGCCGCGCCGCGCAGTACCCGCACCAGCTCTCCGGCGGGCTGCGCCAGCGCGCCCTGATCGCCTCCGCGCTGGCGGGCTCGCCGGACCTGCTGATCGCCGACGAGCCGACCACCGCGCTGGACGTCACCGTGCAGGCCCAGGTGCTCGACCTGCTGGCCGAACTGCGGCGCGGGGGAACGGCGTTGCTGCTGATCAGCCACGACCTCTCGGTGGTGGCCCGGACCGCCGACCGGGTCGCGGTGATGTACGGCGGCCGCATCGTCGAGACCGGCCCCACCGCCCGCCTGCTCGCCGAGCCCCGCCACCCCTACACCCGCGCCCTGCTCGCCGCCGTCCCCGGCCCCGCCACCCGCGGCCGCCGCCTCTCCGCCCCGCTCCTCGACCGTCCCCGTGCCACCCTTGACGGCTGCCCGTACGCCGCCCGCTGCGACCGTGCCGACCGGACCTGCCTGGAGGCACTCCCCGCCATCGACCACCACGGCACCCGCTGCTGGAAGCCGGTCCTGGGAGTCTCCGCCACAACTGCCGGTCCCAGCCCGGCCCCTGACGCCCCGTCCGTCCGAGCCGCCGCTCCCCTCGTGGTCGAGGTCGACCAGGTCACCAAGGCCTTCGGCGGCCGCCCGGTGGTCCGCGGCGTCTCGCTCGGCCTGGCCGCCGGGGAGGTGCTCGGCCTGGTCGGCGAGTCCGGCTCCGGCAAGACCACCGTGGCCCGGCTGGTGCTCGGTCTTGAGCAGCCGGACTCCGGAACCGTCCGCCTCGGCGGCGCCCCCTGGAGCGAACTGCCCGAACACCGGCGCCGCGCCCGGCGGCTGCGCCTGCAGTCGGTGCCGCAGGACCCGCTCGGCTCCTTCGACCCCCGCCACACCGTGGAGCGGGTGGTCGGCGCCGCCGTGGCCCGGACCGGCGTCCCCCGGGGCCGGGCCCGCCGGGCGCGGGTCGCCGAACTCCTCGACCAGGTCGGCCTGTCCGCCTCCCTGCTGCCCCGCCGCCCCGCCGAACTCTCCGGCGGCCAGCGCCAACGCGTCGCCATCGCCCGCGCCCTGGCCCCCGCCCCCGAGGTGCTGGTCTGCGACGAACCGGTCTCCGCCCTCGACGTCTCCGTCCAGGCCCAGATCCTCGACCTCCTGGGGGACTTGCGGGAGCACCTCGGCCTCGCGATGCTCTTCATCTCGCACGACCTCGGCGTGGTCCACCACCTGGCCGACCGCGTCGCGGTGATGACCGACGGCCGGCTGGTGGAGACCGGCGAGGTCACCGAGGTGTTCGCCCGCCCGGCCGCGGCCTACACCCGGCGCCTGCTCGCGGCCGTCACCACCCTGGAGGTACCGGCATGACCGGGGGCACCCTGTACGCCGTCAGCGACCTGCACGTCGGCTACCCCGAGAACCGCGAAGTGGCCGAGCGGCTGCTCCCCACCTCGCCGGAGGACTGGCTGATCGTGGCCGGGGACGTCTCCGAGACCTTCGCGGAGATCGGCCGCACCCTCGCCCTGCTGCGCGCGCGCTTCGCCAAGGTGATCTGGGCCCCGGGCAACCACGAGCTCTGGACCACCCCCGACGACCCGGTGCGGCTGCGCGGCGAGGCCCGCTACCGCGCCTTGGTCGAACTCTGCCGTGAGCTCGAC
The DNA here is from genome assembly GCF_055584905.1 of Kitasatospora sp. NPDC088742. Taxonomy (NCBI): domain Bacteria; kingdom Bacillati; phylum Actinomycetota; class Actinomycetes; order Kitasatosporales; family Streptomycetaceae; genus Kitasatospora; species Kitasatospora sp. NPDC088742. The sequence goes on from NZ_JBVJLD010000015.1 coordinate 24,953, forward strand.
GTGTTGACCCCCGAGGACCCCTACGCCGTCTGGCACGGCGAGGGCGGGCCGGTCACCGTCGCCCCGCTCTTCGTGCTCTACGACTACACCTTCCGCCCGCGCGGCACCACCACCAAGGAGCAGGCCCTCGCCGTCGCCCGCGCCGCCGGGGTGGTCGGCACCGACGAGATCGTCCTGCACCCCGACCCGTACCCGGGCCTGGACGCCTGGTGCGCGGCCCGCCTCGCCGAGACCGACCGCCTGCTCGCGGCCCGCGACCCGGCCCTGCCGACCGTCCTGGTCAACCACTTCCCGCTGCGCCGCGAACCGACCCGCATCCTGCGCCACCCCGAGTTCGCGCTCTGGTGCGGCACCGAGCACACCGCAGACTGGCACCTGCGGTACGGCGCCGCCGTGGTGGTCTACGGCCACCTGCACATCCCGCGCACCACCGTCCACGACGGCGTCCGCTTCGAGGAGGTCTCGCTCGGTTACCCCCGCGAGTGGAAGCCGCGCGGCGGCCCGAGTGGCCTGCGCCGGGTCTTCCCCGAGGGCGGATCGCCCGGCGTCCCTCCGGCGGGCGGCGGGTTCCGGTGATCGGCGGCCTGCTGCCGGACGGCGTGGCCTGGGCCGAGTCCACCACCGACGAGGAGGGCGCACAACTCCTCCCGGCGGAGGCCGCCCTGACGGAGCGGATGGTCCCCGGACGGCTGCGCGAGTTCACCGCCGTCCGGGTCTGCGCCCGCCGGGCCCTGGCCCGGCTCGGCGAGCCGGCCGCCGCGATCGTCCCCGGCCCCCGGGGCGAACCGCGCTGGCCGGCCCACCTGGTGGGCTCGATGACCCACTGCGCCGGCTACCGGGCCGCCGCCGTGGCCCGCCGCACCGACCTGCCCACCCTCGGCATCGACGCCGAACCGCGCGCCCCGCTCGGCCCCGGCCTGCTGGAGGCGGTCTCGCTGCCCGCCGAACGGACCCGGCTGGCCACCCTGCACCGCCGCGACCCCGAAGTCCCGTGGGACAGACTGCTGTTCTCCGTCAAGGAGAGCGTCTTCAAGGCCTGGTACCCGCTCACCCACCGCCCGCTCGGCTTCGAGGAGGCCGACGTCACCCTCGCCCCGGACGGCACCTGGTACGCCCACCTGCGCCTGCCCGCCGCCCCCGGAGCCCCCCGCTCCTTCACCGGCCGCTGGGCCGCCACCGGCACCCACCTGCTCACCGCGACGGCCCAGCCCGGCTTCTGACCCGCCATCGGCCGCTACGGCCGCTGTTCGAGCTCCGCGAGGTAGGCGTCCACGTGCTCCAGGGCGCCCCTCAGCTTCTGCTGGGCCAGCGCCAGCATCTGCTGCTGGGCGGGGACGACCGCGTCGGCCTCACCGCTCTGGATGCCGTCGAACGCGGCGGCCATCGCGGTGGCCAGCAGCTGCGAGGACTCGGCGGAGTACGCGGCGGCGACGGCGACCGGCCCGGCGGCGTCGCTGCGGGCGAAGACCGAGAGCGGGAAGGACGCCCGCCAGAGCTGCCAGGCGATGAAGTTCGCCTGCAGCAGGTCGTTCTCGGCGACACCGGCGGAGATCAGCTGCGCTGGCCAGACCGACTGCATCTCCTCGTCGTCCGGGCAGTCGAAGTCGGCGGTCATCGTCTCGCCCTGCACGGCGCCGAGCAGGGCGTTGAGCAGGCCCATCCGGTAGTGCTCGGCGCTCCGGTGGCGGGCCGCGTAGTAGGCGTGCGCCTCCGGGGTGTTCTCGCCCTGGAAGTAGCCCAGCGCGGCCAGGGCCGCGGCTGTCTGCTCGATCGTCACGGGAGGGCCGTCGTTCTTCACGTTCGTCATGCGCGCACGCTACCGGGCCCGACCGACGAAATCGGCGGCCGGGCCCGGGAACTGTCGGTGCGTCAGCTGGTGGTGACGGAGGTGTCGTCGATCAGGAAGCTGGTCGCGAGCGACGCGTCCTCGACACCGTTGAACTTGAGGGTGACGCTCTGGCCGGCGTAGGCCGAGAGGTCGAAGGTGCGGAGCTGGTAGCTGGAGACGGCGTCCACGTTGGAGTAGGTCTTCAGCGCGGTGCCGTTCACCGTGACGGTGAGCTTGTCGTACTGGGTGGTGCCGGTCTCGGCGGTGTCGATGCGCAGGTAGAAGCCGAGGGTGGCCTTGCAGCCGGTCGGGATGGTGACGGTCTGGCTGGCGCTGTCGGTGTGGGCGGAGCCGTAACCGTTCAGCCAGGCCTTGTAGGAGCCGGTGCGGGCGGGCTTGCTGGTGCCGCTGTCGATCACGCCCGAGGTGATGGTCCAGGCCGAGTTGCCGGACTCGAAGCCCGCGTTGGCGAGCAGCTGCGCCGGGGTGCAGGTGCCGCCGCCACCGCCGTTGACGGTCCAGGAGAAGCTGGCGGAGCCGGTGCGGTTGCCCGCGTCCTTGGCCGTCACGGTGACGTTGGAGCTGCCGGCCGTGGTGACGGTGCCGGTGATGCGGCCCGAGGAGGAGATGGTCAGGCCGGCCGGCAGGCCGGTGGCCGAGAAGGTCAGCGGGGCGGTGCCGCCGGTCGCGCTGATCTGGAGGTCCACGGCACCGTTGAGGGCGGTGGTCTGGCTGCCCGGGTTGGTGACGGTCGGGGAGGTGCCGGCCGGCTTGGTGAGCAGGCAGCCGCTGACGCTCAGGTCGATGGCGCGGTTGGTGCCCAGGCAGGTGGTGAACCAGTACACCTCCTGGCCGTAGCTCTGCCCCTTGGTCGCGGTGGTGGTGCCGTCCGCGTTCACCTCGCAGGGGTTGTTCAGGGTGCACATGGCGCCGTCGTCGTTGCCGGTGTTGTTGATGCCGACGACCTGCTTGCTGGTGGCGTCGACGATCGGCGAACCCGAGGTGCCGTGGGTGGTGTTGCACCCGGCGCTGTAGCGGATCGAGTCCTGCCAGGTCCACTGGTCCTCGCGGAGGGTGCCCACGAAGCCGTTGATCGAGCAGTTCCAGGTCTGCTTCCAGTAACCCGACGGTATGAACATCGAGGAGCCGTTGACCGGGTGGGTGTCGGCGATGGTCAGCGCGGTGGCGCTGAACTTGGAGGTGATCGACGCGTAGGTGTCGGTCAGCTGGTAGAGCGCCACGTCGGTGCCGGTCATGGTCGCGTACAGGACCTTGTCGGCGTTCACGGTGCCGAGCGAGGAGCCGGCCGCGTTGAGCAGGGTGCCGGAGCGGCTGGCGCTCTGGTTCTGGATGACCTGGCCGGCCGAGGGCATGCTCGGCAGGCAGTGGCCGTTGGTCAGCATCAGCGCGCGGTCGGTGGACACCGAGGAGGGGTAACGCACCAGCGAGGCCGAGCAGTTGCTCAGGGCGATGGTGGAGGTGAGGTCGCCCGCCTGGACGGCCTGCGCCGGCGTGACGGCCGAGGTCAGCAGGCCCGCGACGATCGCGGCCGTGCCGAGCCCGGCGGTAAGTCCCTTGAACATGGGTCTCCTTGTGGGGGAACGCCGAGCGCACGAACGGATGCGCACACTCAGGCCGCTGAAAAATGCCATGCCCGCCTCAACGCGTCAACACCCCCGGCAGGACTGGCCGTTGGCGCCACGATCCGGAGTGATCCGCTCCGTATCCCGTCGGGGGCGGCCCCATCCGCTGACCGGATCGTTCCGCATCCGGCCCCGATGGTGCCTTCAACCGCCGCTCCCCGGCCGCCAGGATGGAGGCATGACCAACGCACTGATCGTGATCGACGTCCAGGAGTCCTTCCGGCAGCGGGAGGACTGGGCCGCCGTCTCCGACCCGGACATCGCCGGCAAGGTGGACACGCTGGTGACCCACGCCCGGGAGCAGGGCGACCTGGTGGTCTGGGTGCTGCACAGCGACCCGGACACCGGCAGCGTCTTCGACCCGGCCAACGGCTTCGTCCGCCTGATCGACGGCCTCGTCCCCGCCGAGGGCGAGCCGACCCTCGTCAAGACCAGCCACAACGCCTTCACCACCACCAACCTCCAGCAGCTGCTCACCCTCCGGGGCATCCGTGGGCTGACGGTCTGCGGCATCCGCACCGAGCAGTGCTGCGAGACCACCACCAGGGTCGCCGCCGACCTCGGCTACGAGGTGGCTTTCGTCGTCGACGCGACCGCGACCCACCCGATCGGCCACCGCGACGCCCCCGCCGGGCGCAGCCTGGCCGAGGTGCTGGCCGACCCGCGTACCCTGTCCACCGACGAGATCATCGCCCGCACCGAGTACGCCCTGGCCGGCCGCTTCGCGCGGGTCACCACCGTGAAGGAGCTGACCGGATCGTGACCCTGGTGGTCTTCCTGCTCGTCCCCGGCCTGCACCTGCTGGACCTCGCGGGGCCGGCCCAGGTGTTCTCCACCGCGGCCGACTTCGGCCTCGGCTACCGGACCGGCTACGTGGCCGAGCGGGAAGACGTGCCCAGCGCCCAGGGCCTCACCCTGCGGGCCTCCACCGAGTGGCCCGCCCTCGGGGCGGGCGACCTGGTGGTGGTCCCCGGCTGGCGCTCCCGTTCCCTCTCCGCGGAGGTGCCGCTGCGCCGCGACACCCTGGACCGTCTGACGGCCCATCACGCGGCCGGCGGCAGCGTCGCCAGCGTCTGCGCGGGTGCCGACGCCCTCGGCCGGGCCGGCCTGCTGGACGGCCGCCGCTGCACCACCCACCACGACCTCCAGGAGGAGCTCGCCCACCGCCACCCGGCGGCCACCGTGGTCCGCGACGTCCTCTACGTCGAGGACGACCGGGTGATCACCTCGGCCGGCATCGCCAGCGGGATCGACCTCGCCCTCCACCTGCTGGCCGTCCGCCACGGCCCGGCGGCGGCTGCCCGGGTCGCCCGCGACATGGTCGTCTACGCCCGCCGCAACGGCGACGAGCCCCAGGCCAGCGCGGTGCTCCGGCACCGCTCCCACCTCAGCGACTCCGTCCACCGCGTCCAGGACCAGATCGACACCCGCTTCGCCGACCGCCTCACCCTCACCGACCTCGCCACCACCGCCGGCCTCAGCGAACGCACCCTCACCCGCCGCTTCACCGAAGCCACCGGCCTCACCCCGCTCCGCTACCAGCAGGAGCTCCGCCTCGAACGCGCCTCGCACCTCATCGCCCACGGCACCACCGTCGAGGCGGCGGCCCGCGAGGTCGGCTTCCAGGACGCCCGCATGCTCCGCCGTCTGCGCGCCCGCACCTGAGCCGCCGGGCTGCCGTTGTCGAGCCGCTCGGTCACTCTCGGGACCCGCAGTCCGGCCGCGAGGGTCAGGCCCGGCCCTGGCGGTAGGCCAGGGCGAGTGCGGCGGTGGCGGCGAGGGCGGTTCCGGTGGCCAGCGCGCGGCGGTGGGAGCGCCAGGAGAGCACCGAGCACCGGGAGCGGGCGGAGAGGAGGGAGCCGACGCTCAGCCAGGAGGCGGCGGAGAGGGCGGACATGGCGGAGCCTGCCGAGCCGACGGAGAGGAAGCTGCCGACGGAGCCGACGGAGAGCACCGAGCCGACCGACCCGATCGAGAGGACGGAACCCACCGAGCCGATCGAGAGGATGGAGCTCCGGGAGTGCAGCGAAAGGGAGTTGGACATGGCCGCATCCTAGTGCCGTGGCCTCTCCGGCGGGCTCAGAGGACGTTGAGTCCGTCTCCGCGGTAGCGGCCGCGCCGGCTTGCCAGTGCGCGGAGGACGCTCCGCGGTAGGACTGCCAGGGTGCGTCCGAGTCGGTGACGAGCGGCGGATTTGCCATATGAGCTGACGTCAATGGGGTGCGGAGGGTGGGTTCGGAGAGCTCACCCTGGAGATGACCCGTGAGAGCAGGTTCAAGGCCGAGGCCGTCACGACGGCCGACGCTGACGGTGGCGGCATCCGTGGCCGTCGCCCTGACCGTGCTCGGCCTGCTGCCGGGCGGGTCGGCCGCGGTCGGGACCGCCGTCTGCGGGAACGGGCCGGTGGCCTTGACGGGACGTCAGGCGACCGTTTCCGGTGCGGCTGGAACACGGGGACCTGCTGGGGGCGTTGACCGCCCTGGTGACGGACTGGATGGCGCCGATGGACACCCCCGAGCGCTTCGCCAACCACCTGGCGATGCTCAAGCCGCACGGCGTCGCAGCGGTGGCCCTCACCCCGGGCTTCCTGCGCTCGGAGGCCCTCCTGGACCATTTCGGCGTCACCGAGGACAACTGGCGCGACGCCGTCGCCAAGGACCCGAACTTCGCCCACTCCGAGACCCCGGCCTACCTCGGCCGCGCGGTGGCGGCCCTCGCCGCCGACCCGAAGATCATGGCGAAGTCCGGCCGCGCGCTGGCCACTTGGGGTCTGTACGAGGAGTACGGCTTCACCGACGCGGACGGCTCACAGCCCGACTTCGCCGCCCACTGGGCCGCCGAACTCGAGCCGGAGTACGGCCCGTTGGGCGACCCGTTTTAGAGCGCCCGGCAGTCCCACTGCCCGACGCCTCCAGTGATCCATGTGCCGGTCGGTCTCAGCCCCAGTCCTGGAGCTGCTGGATCAGGTCGGCGTTGCCCTCGATCCGGAGCGAGTCGGCCGGGATGCGCATGTACATGAGCAGGGCCACTTCGCTTGCGGTGCCGTGGACGGCGGTGGTGGGCTTGCTCTCGGTGGCCTGGGCCGGGGTGAGGCGGGTGTAGCGGGAACCGGTGGCGTCCACCGTCTGGCGCCAGGAGCCGGTCTCGGCCGCGTGGTAGTCGATGGTGGCGGGCTCGCCCGGCCACGGGACGGTGCCGGTGCAGACGGTGGCGAGGAACTCCTCGATGGCGTCGCCCGCCTCGGTCGTCGGCAGCTCCCGCGGGGTGCCGGAGGCCAGCTGGGCGTCGTAGGTGTGGATCAGCGACTCCGGGACGCGGCGGCGGGCCACGGCGGCCACGGTGTGCGGCGAGGCCAGCGGCTCCCACCAGGCCCAGCAGCCCCGGTCCGGGCCGGCCTCGCGCAGAGCGGTGAGCAGCTGCTCCGTCGAGTCGGCCAGCCAGGTGACGAGGGCCTCGGGCTCCCTGGGCGCTGCCAGCCCGTCTTTGCTCGGCCGCTCGTCGCCCGGCGCCGTGTTCAGCACGATGTGGGCCCAGAAGCGGTCCCCCTCGCTGAGGTGGTTCGCCAGGTCGTACAGCGTCCAGCCCGGGCAGGACGGGACGTCGGCGTCGAGGCTGGGGGCCGCGGCGACGGCGGCGCGGAATGCGGCGGACCGCTCGTCGATCATCCGCAGCAGGGTGGGGAAGTTGAGATTCTCAGGCACGCAGACCTTGTATCACCCGGACCGAGAACCTCGCACTCGATTAAAACCGCCCAGCACGCCCAATGCCGGATGCTCTGCTGGTCAGGGCAGATGAGGCGCTATCAGCTCCGAGCCGATGCCGTTGGTCGAGCCACCCCCCTTGATCTGCCGGTAGACCTGGGCCGCTGCGAGTTCGGCCTGCTCGACGCCTTCGATCAGGAGTGCCTCCGTCAGGAGGGCGGCCGGGCCGCCCTCCTGACGGTGCGGGGAGAGAGATCAGTGGCCCCGGGCGATCCACTCCGCGAGGTGCGGGGACTCGGCGCCGATGGTGCTGGTGTCGCCGTGGCCGGTGCGCACCACTGTCTCCGAGGGCAGCTTGAGGAGGCTGTCGGAGATGGAGGTGATGATGGTGGGGAAGTCCGAGAAGGAGCGGCCGGTGGCGCCCGGGCCGCCGGCGAAGAGGGTGTCGCCGGTGAAGACGGTGGCGAGGTCCGGGGCGTGCAGGCAGACCGCGCCGGGGGCGTGGCCCGGGGTGTGCAGGACCGTCAGTTCGGTGCCCGCGACGGAGAGGACCTGGCCGTCGGCCAGTTCGCCGTCGGGGGAGCGGTCGGGGTGGGTGAGCCGCCAGAGCGGGAGGTCGGCCGGGTGGAGCAGGATCGGGGCTCCGGTCCGGTCGGCCAGGGCGGGGGCGGCGCCGACGTGATCGTCGTGGGCGTGGGTGCAGACGACGGCCACCAGCCGGCGCTCGCCGACCGCGGCGGCGATGGCCTCGGCGTCGTGGGCGGCGTCGATGACCAGCACCTCCTGGTCGTCGCCGACCAGCCAGACGTTGTTGTCCACCTCCCAGGTGCCGCCGTCGAGCGAGAAGGTCCCCGAGGTCACCAGGCGTTCGATGCGCGCGGTCATCAGAAGACCACCACCGAACGCAGCACCTCGCCGCGGTGCATCCGGTCGAAGGCGCCCTCGACGCCGTCCAACGGGATGGTCTCGCTGACGAAGGCGTCCAGGTCCAGGCGGCCCTGGAGGTAGAGGTCGACCAGCAGCGGGAAGTCCCGCTCCGGCAGGCAGTCCCCGTACCAGCTGGACTTGAGCGCCCCGCCCCGGCCGAACACGTCGAGCAGCGGCAGTTCGAGCCGCATCTCCGGCGTCGGCACCCCGACCAGGACCACGGTGCCGGCCAAGTCCCGGGCGTAGAAGGCCTGCTGGTACGTCTCGGGGCGGCCAACCGCGTCGATCACCACGTCCGCGCCGAAGCCGCCGGTCAGTTCGCGGATCGCCTCCACGGCGTCCGTCGTACGGGAGTTGACGGTGTGGGTGGCGCCCAGGCCCTTGGCCAGCTCCAGCTTGCGGTCGTCCACGTCCACCGCGATGATCCGGGACGCCCCGGCCAGCCGCGAGCCGGCGACGGCCGCGCAGCCCACCCCGCCGCAGCCGATCACCGCGACGGTGTCGCCGCGGCCCACCGCACCGGTGTTGACGGCCGCGCCGAGCCCGGCCATCACGCCGCAGCCGAGCAGGCCGGCGGCGGCCGGGGAGGCGGCCGGGTCCACCTTGGTGCACTGCCCGGCCGCCACCAGGGTCTTCTCGGCGAAGGCGCCGATGCCCAGGGCGGGGGAGAGCTCGGTGCCGTCCAGCAGGGTCATCTTCTGCTTGGCGTTGTGGGTGGCGAAGCAGTACCACGGGCGGCCGCGCTTGCAGGCGCGACACTGACCGCAGACCGCACGCCAGTTGAGCACCACGAAGTCACCCGGGGCCACCTCGGTGACACCCTCGCCGACCGACTCGACGACGCCGGCCGCCTCGTGCCCGAGCAGGTACGGGAACTCGTCGCCGATCCCGCCCTCCCGGTAGTGCAGGTCGGTGTGGCAGACCCCGCAGGCCTGGATCTTCACCACCGCCTCGCCCGGCCCCGGGTCCGGTACCACGATGGTCTCCAGACGGACCGGCTCACCCTTGGCGCGCGCGATGACGCCCTGCACCTGCTGCGGCATGCTCTGTGTCTCCTTACGACGGACGAGTGACAGCACCGCCAGCCTACGCAGCTCCGCCGCCCGGCGCCGGGATTGAACCGGCTGCCGGGCTCGGACCTCGGGAAGTCTGTTCGGGGTGCTCGCGAGGGTTGTCGACGGGGTGTCACGATGCGGAGTTGGCAGGCGGACCGGAGCGGAGCGTACCGGAAGGGACGGGGCCCGATGATGGGTGAGCGACCGGCTTTCGGAGTGCTGGGACCGTTGGAGATCCGGTTCGGCGGAGCCGGGCTGCGGGTCGGCGGGCCGATCCCGGCCCGGGTGTTGACGATGCTGCTGCTGTCGCCGGGCCGGATGGTCCCCGTCAGCCGGCTGGTGGCGGCCGCCTGGGAGGAGGCCCCGCCCGCGACCGCCGCGCACCAGATCCGCAAGGCCGTGGCCGAGCTGCGCCAGCGGATCCCGGACGGCCCCACCCTGCTGCTGACCGACGGTCCCGGCTACCAGGCGCGGGTCGGGCAGGAGCAGTTGGACCTCAGCATGTTCACCCACCTGCTGCGGCAGGCCCGCGAGGCGCTCGACGCCGACCGGCTCCCGGAGACCGCCGACCGCCTGCGGGAGGCGCTGGCGCTCTGGCGCGGCCCGGTGATGGCCGGGCACGGCGGCTCGGTGATCGCGGCCGCCTCGGCCGTCCTGGAGGAGCGGCGGTTGGCCGCCGTGGGCCAGCTGCTCGACCTGCGGCTCACCCTCGGCGAGTCCGAGCAACTGGTCGGCGAATTACGTGAGTTGTGCGCCGAACACCCGCTCCGCGAGACCTTCCGCGGCCACCTGATGCTGGCCCTGCACCGCTCCGGCCGTCGGGCCGAGGCCCTCTCCGAGTACGCGGCCACCCGGACCCTGCTGGTCGAGGAGCTCGGCGTGGAGCCCGGCCAGCAGCTGAGCCGGCTGCACCAGTCCATCCTGCGCGGCAGCCCCGAACTGACGGTCGGCAGAAGGCCGGTGGAGCCGGTGGCCGCCCCGCCGCCGCAGCACCCGCAGCCGTCCGCGCCGGTGAGCGCAGCCGCCCCGGCGCCGTGCACCCTGCCGTACGATCTCGCCGACTTCACCGGCCGCGAGGCCGAACTCGCCCGCCTGACCGAGGGAGCGGGCCGTTCCGAGGGTGCCGTCCGCATCGTCACCGTGGACGGCATGGGCGGCAGCGGCAAGACCGCCCTGGTGGTGCGGGCCGCGCACCGGCTGGCACCGTCCTTCCCCGACGGACAGTTCTACTCCGACCTGCGCGGGTTCAGCCCCGGCGAGCGGCCCTGCGACCCGGCGGCGGTGCTCGGCACCCTGCTGCGCTGCCTCGGCGTGCCCGGCGAGCAGCTGCCGGAGGGCGTGGCCGCCCGCTCCGCGCTCTGGCGCTCGGCCCTGACGGGCCGTCGGGTGCTGCTGGTGCTGGACAACGCCGCCGACGCGGCCCAGGTCCGCCCGCTGCTCCCCGCCTCGGCCGGCTGCCGGGTCCTGGTCGCCAGCCGCCGGCGCCTGGTCGGCCTGGACGGGGCGGACGCGGTCTCCCTCGGCCTGCTCACCCCCGGCCAGAGCGCCGGCCTGCTCACCGCCACCCTCGGCGCCGCCCGTACCGGCCAGGACCCGGACGCCGTACGGGAGTTGGCCGAGCGCTGCGGACACCTGCCGCTGGCCCTGCGGATCGCCGCCGCCCGGCTGCGCAACCGCCCGCTGTGGACGGTCCGGCACCTCGCCGATCGCCTGGCCGACGAGTCCCGGCGGCTGGACGAACTCCGTTCGGGCGACCGCAGCGTGGAGCTCGCCGTCCGGCTCTCCTACGAGGCGATGGGGGAGCGGCACCGGCGCGCCCTGCGTCTGCTCGGCCGCTGCCCCGGCGGCGGGATCGACGTCCACGGGGCGGCGGCGCTGTTCGGGCTCGGGCCGCACCAGGCGGAGGACCTGCTGGAGCAGCTGATGGACAGTCATCTGGTCGAGCAGCACGAGCTCGGGAGGTATGCGCTGCACGACCTGGTGCGGCAGTTCGCGCAGCGGCTGGCCTCGCCCGAGGCGGCGGGCACCGAGGACGAGGAGGCCGCCGTCGAGCGGCTGCTGGACTACTACGTGGCTGCCGCCGAGGCCGCCTGCCGCACCCGCCACCCCGGGCATCCGACGGCGCTCGGGGTGGATGCACGGGACGGTGATCCCGTCGTCCACCTACCCGGACTGACCGACCCCGACCAGGCGGAGGAGTACCTCGACCGCGAGCAGAACGCCCTGCTCCCGGCGGCGGGGCTGGCCCTGCGGCTCGGCCGCCACCGGCACGCCGCCCGGCTGGCCCGCAGCCTGCTGGTCCACCTCGACTCCCGCAGCCGCCATGCCGACCACCACCTGGTCGCCGGTCTGGCGGTCGAGGCGGCCCGGCTCTCCGGCGACCGGCACGGGCTGCGGGCCGGACTGTCCGACCTGGCGGCGGTGCTCTGGCGGCTCGGCCGCTTCGCCGAAGGGGAGCGGGCCTCCGCCGAGGCGCTGGTGCTGGCCGGTGAACTCGCCGACCAGGAAGGTGAAGCGGCCGCGCTGCACCTCCTCGGGTTGATGCGGAGTGGCGAGGGGCGGCTGACGGAGGCGCTCGCCGGGCTGGAGCGTTCCGTGCGGCTCTTCGGCGACCTGGCCACGACGGGTCGTCAGGAACGGCGGGAGCACCTGGAACGGCAGGAGCGGCTTGCCTGCGGCACCCTCAGCACGGTGCGGCTCTGGCTCGGCGACCACCCCGGCGCGGTCGCGGCCGCCGAACGCGCCGTCCGGCTCGGCCGCGGCTTCGGCCCGGACGGCGAGGAGGTCACCGCACTCACCGACCTCGCCCTCGCCCGGCTGGCCGGCGGCGAACTGGCCGCCGCCCGGCAGGCGGTCGACCGCGCCCTGGACCGCGGCGACGAACGCCACCGCCCCGAGGACCTCGCCCTCGCCCACGCCGTCGCCGCCGACGTCCACCAACGCCTCGGCCGCACCGCCCACGCGGCCGCCTGCGCGGACCGGGCCGCCCAGCTGATCCGCGAACACGGCGCCGACGTCCGCCGCACCACCGTAGAGAACCTCCTCGGCGCGGTCGAACGCCGCATCGGCTCCCCCCGCCGCGCCCTCGCCCTCCACCGCAGCGCCCTCACCCGCGCCGAGGCCATCGGCTACCGCCTCGAAGCCGCCAACGCCCGCGCCGGCCTCGCCGCCGCCTGGCGCGCCCTCGGCGAACCCACCCGCGCCACCGCCCAACTCCGCATCGCCAACGCCCTCTTCGACACCATGTCGGTCCCCGAACACCGCCGGGCCGCTTGAGGGGCACCATACGGAACACGAAGTGCGACGCCCAGGACCTGCCCGCCGGAAGCGTCCTGGCGGAGGGCGTCGAGTGGTCGCGGCACCGGAGGCTGCCCGGGGAGGTCTCGGGCCGCGACCTCACCCCGGCGGAGCGGACGGTCCACCTCGTCAGAGAGTCCGACGCCCGGTGTGCCCGTGACCTGGTGCCGGGAACGGGCCACGGCACACCGGGACGGTCCGTCAGGCCGCGCCGCCACCCCGGCCGGTGCCGCGGCGCAGGAGGGCTGCGGTGCGGCGCAGGGGCGGGAGGAGGAGGGCGCCGGCGGTGAGGAGGGTGAGTAGGGCCTCGGGCCAGGGGTCGAGGTAGGCGGCGGGGGTGGTCGTGGTGCGGAGGGGGAGACGGTCGAGGAGGAAGGACTGGGACCAGGGGGTGGTGCGGGCGGTGGTGCGGCCGTCGGGGGTGATGGTGGCGCTGATGCCGGTGGTGGAGGCGAGGACCACGGAGCGGTCGTGTTCGACGGCGCGGACGCGGGCGATGGCGAGTTGTTGCAGGGGTTCGCCGAGGGAGCCGTCGCGCATGTAGGTGGCGTTGTTGGTCTGGACGGCGAGCAGGTTGGCGCCCGCGCCGACCGCGGCGCGGACCTGGGAGTCGTAGCCGACCTCGTAGCAGATGGAGTCGGCGAGGGTGACGGGCCCGACCCGGAAGAGGGCGGGGCCGGTGCCGGGGACGAAGTCACGGGGGATCAGCTGGAGGTCGCCGAGGCCGCCGAGGGTGTCGCGGAGCGGGATGTACTCGCCGAACGGCACCAGGTGCTGCTTGGCGTACCACTCGCCCGGGCCGCTGACGGGGCGCCAGAGCAGGCCGGCGTTGCGGATCCGGCCGTCCGGGCCGTCGAGGATGGCGCCGACCAGGACCGGGACGCCGAGGCGGTCGACGGCGCGGCCGATCTGGGAGGAGAGGAGGCGGTCCGGGCGGGGGTCGGTGTCGGTGGAGTTCTCCGGCCAGATCACCAGGTCGGGCTGGGGGAGCCGGCCGGAGCGGATGTCCTCGGTGAGGCGGTCGGTGGCCTCGACGTGATTGGCCGTCACCTGTCGGACCCGGGCCTGCTCGGCGAGGCTGCGCTCGCGCGGGACGTTGCCCTGGACGGCCGCCACGGTGGCGCTCGGACCGCCGGTGGCGGAGGGGAGAAGGAGGACCCCGGCGAGGGCGGTGGCCACGGTGGCGCCGAGGCCGGCCGCCGCGCGGAGCAGGGAGCGACGGAGGTGGCGGGCGGTGAGCAGCAGGGCCAGGCAGGCCGCGGTGAACGCGAGCAGCCCGCCGAGGCCCGGGGCGCCGAGGACGGACACCCAGCCGAGGGTCGGGGCGTCGGCCTGGCTGAAGGCCAGCCGCCCCCACGGGAACCCGCCGAGCGGGAAGCGCGAGCGCACCGCCTCGGCCGCCACCCACCAGCAGGCCAGCCAGAACGGGGCGCCGCGCAGCCGCCACAGGGCGGGCAGGCCGACCGAGAGCAGTCCCCAGAGCAGCGCCTGAGCCAGCGTCAGGCCGAGCCAGGGCGCGGCGCCGAGGTTGCGCAGCCAGAGCAGCATCGGCCCGAAGAAGGCCAGCCCGTAGGCGGTGCCCGCGAGGAAGGCCGTCCGTGCCCGGACGCCCCGGACGGAGGTCAGCAGCAGGGCAGGGCCGAGTACCGCGAGGGGCCAGAGGCCGAGCGGGGGGAAGGCGGCGGCGGTGAGGAGTCCGCCGAGCGGCGCGAGCAGGAGCCGCAGCCGTGCCGCTGCCCGTGGCCCGCGCCTCCCGGGAGGGGCGGCGGGGGCCACGGTCAAGTGCTCGGCGGTGGCGGCGGTGGCGGCGGTGGCCATGGTGGGTGGTTCTCCTCGCGCGTCGGGGCGGACGGGGACACCGCCCGCCGGGCACGCGACGGTCAGATGGGGACGTCCCGCTGCGCCGTGACGCAGCATCGCACGTGGACGACCGGTCAGTGCTCGTGGGGTCCGTCGTGGTGGACGGGGCCGTGCGGGTCGGCGCAGTGGCCGGCCGAGGGGCCGGGGGCCGCGGCCGTCAGGCTGAGGACCCGCTCGGACGCGTGGTCCACCTGGAGGGTGGTGTGGGTGATGCCGTGGTCGTGGGCGAGTTCGTGCTCCAGGTCACGGCGGACGGCGTGGCAGTCCTGGTCCGGGGCGACCAACACGTGGGCGGAGAGGGCGGGTTGGCCGGAGGTGATGGCCCAGACGTGGAGGTCGTGCACCTCGCTGACGCCGCGGTGGGAGGCGAGCGCGTCGCCGATCCGGTCCGGCTCCACCCCGGCCGGGGCGGCCTCCAGGAAGATCCGGCCCGACTCGCGCAGCAGGCCCCAGCCGGCCTTGAACATCAGCGTGACCACGATCAGCGTCACGATCGAGTCGGCCCGGGCCCAGCCGGTGGTGAGCACGATGACGCCGGAGACGGCGGTGGCGATGAAGCCGTAGAGGTCGTTGAGGATGTGCTGGTAGGCACCCTCGACGTTGAGCGAGCTCCGGTTGGCCTTGGAGATGCACCAGGCGGCGGCGATGTTGACCACGATCCCGGCCAGCGCGGTGACCACCACCAGTCCGCCCTCGACCTCCGGCGGGCTGATCAGCCGGGAGACCGCCTCGTAGGCGAGCCAGGCGCCGAGCAGGATCAGCGTCAACCCGTTGACCTGGGCGGAGAGGATCTCGGCCCGCTTGAGCCCGTAGGTGAAACCGCCCCGGGCCGGCCGGGCGGCCAGTCGCATCGCCACCAGGGCCAGCACGATCGAGAACGCGTCGGTGAGCATGTGCGCCGCGTCCGACAGCAGGGCGAGCGAGCCGGATATCAGGCCGATCGCCGTCTCGACCACCAGGAACACGGTGATCAGGGCGAGCGCGATGCCCAGCCAGCGGCGGTCCGCGTCGGCGGAGACCCCGTGCGAGTGCGCGCCGTGCCCAGCGCCATGGCTGTGGCCGTGGTCGTGCTCATGACCCTTCGTCATGTCCGTGCCCCCTCGTCCTCGTGTTCGGTGTGGTCGGTCGGAGGAAGTGAAACGTACCCCCGGGGGGTTGTGCAAAGGCTGCGCTGATGACGGTTTTCACCTCCGTTAAGACGTCTCTGACCTGCGGATATATCAGAGTTCGTGCAAGGTGACAGGTCTCGTGACGGAACCCCCTCCGCCCCTGTACCGTCGTGCGGGTGCGCACACCCGGAGGGCCTCCCGACGTCGGCGGACGGTTCGCCGGGGCCTGCCGCCGGGCCGTGCTGCTAGCCTTCGCCGCCGCGGTGCCGACGCTGATCGCGCACCACGTCGCCACCGCCGGGCACGGTGTACGGGCGGCCCCGGCGGTGGTGCTCGCCGCGCACGCCGTGGTCACCACCGTGCTCGCCGGGCTGCTGCACGCGCTCGACTCCCGGGGCCCGGCGCTGCGCAGGCTCGGCCGCCGGATCTGGCGGACGGTGCTGCGGCCCGTGACCGATCCGCCGCGCCCGTGGCCCGGCCCGGCCGGGTGCCCCCGGCGGGCGCCGAGCGGCGGCCGGACGCGGCGGCTGATGCTCGTCCACGCCCTGGTGCGCCGGGGGCCGCCGGCCTAGGGGGCCGGGGGAGCGCCGTCCGACGGACGGTCCCTCGGCATGCGTGACCGCGCGGCGCCCCGGACCGACCGGGCCGCCGCATCCCACCGTGCGTGTGAGAGCGAGCAGCTGAATGACCGTCAAGCGCAACCCTTCCCCGTCTCCTGTCGTGCGCCGTGGAGTAGCGGCCGTCCTTGCGGCCGGGGCTCTCCTGCTGGCCGTGGCCGGACCGGCGTCCGCCCATGCCGGGGTCAGTGCCTCCGACCCCCGGCGGCTGGCCGAGAACGTCACCGTGAGGTTCAAGTCCGAGGCCGAGTCCACGACGGCCGGGGTGACCAGCCT
Organism: Kitasatospora sp. NPDC088742; assembly: GCF_055584905.1. Taxonomy (NCBI): domain Bacteria; kingdom Bacillati; phylum Actinomycetota; class Actinomycetes; order Kitasatosporales; family Streptomycetaceae; genus Kitasatospora; species Kitasatospora sp. NPDC088742. The sequence continues at coordinate 41,266 of NZ_JBVJLD010000015.1, forward strand.
CCAGGTGGTCCTGCCCGAGGGCATCCCCGCGCAGAGCGTCAGCCTGAAGGCGGCTCCGACCGGCTGGGCCCTGACGGCGACGGAGAACGGCTACACCGTCGCCGGGCCCGCGCTGGAGATCGGTACCGACGCCGAGCACAGCATCGTGGTCCGCCAACTGCCGGACTCGGACGCGCTGGTGTTCAAGACCATCGAGACCTACGGCGACGGCAAGGTCTCCCGCTGGATCGCCCTTCCGGCCGACGCGGCCAAGTCCGACAACCCCGCGCCGGTGCTGAAGCTCCAGGCCGCCGCCCCCGGGGCCACGCCGGTGCCCGCAGCGCCCGTCGTCGCACCGACCCCGACCCCGACCCCGACCCCGACGCCGACGTCGACCGCCACCCCGAGCCCGGTCGTGACCCCGCCCCCGACGCCGACTCCGGTCGCGGCACCGGCGAAGGAGGACGGGGTGAGCACGGGAACGGTCGTGGTGGGAGTCGTCGCGGCGGCGGTGGTGATCGGCGGCGGTCTGTGGTGGGCCAGGCGGCGGGGCGCGGGCGGTTCCTGACCGCGCTGCGGTACGCCGACGGCCTGGCGGGTGCTCCCCGTGCCAGTAGGGGAGCCGACCGCCAGGCCGTCGGCGTCAGGAACGCTTCCGTCTCCACGATCCGCCGGGCCAGGGCCGCTGTCATCCGGCTCTCCGACGCTCTGTCAGGTCCGGTCAGGTCGCGGGCGGCACGACGTCAGGTCGTGAGCCATGCCGTCAGCTCAGCCGGAGCGGGAGGCGGCGCAGGCCGTTGACCACGATGGAGTCCAGGTACTCGGGCTCCCCGGCCAGCTCGGCCGACTCCACCTGGGCGCAGAACTCCCGCAGCACCGCGAGGATCTCCAGCTTGGCCAGCTGGGTGCCGACGCAGTAGTGCGGACCGGCGCCGAGCGCCAGGTGACGGTTCGGGGTGCGCCGCAGGTCGAAGGTGTCGGGGGCGTCGAACTGGGCGCCGTCCCGGGCGGCCGAGGTCAGCCAGCAGACCACCAACTCCCCGGCCCGGACGGTCCGTCCGCCGAGTTGGACGTCCCGGGTGGCGCGGCGCAGCAGGTGGGTGGCGCTGGAGGTCCAGCGCAGGATCTCCTCCACGGCGGCCGGGGCGAGGGCGTCGAAGTCGGTGCGCAGCGCGGCCCACTGCTCGGGGTGCTCCAGCAGGGCGAGCATCCCGCCGGACATCGCCAACCGGACGTTCTCGGTGCCGCCGACCAGCAGGTTGTCGCAGTTGAGCACCACGTCCTCCAGGGGCAGCAGTTCGCCGTCCCGCCGGAGCGTGGCGAGCACGCTGACCAGGTCGTCGCCGGGCTCGGCCCGGCGCTGCTCCACCAGGTCGGTGAAGTAGTCGAGGATCTGGAGGTGGGCGAGGCTGCGCTCCTCGGCGCTGCCGGCGCAGAACGCGTCGGTGGACCAGGCGACGATCGAGGGACGGTCCCGGTCCGGGATGTCGAGGAAGGCGCAGACCACGTCCAGCGGGACCCGGGCGGCCACCTCGGTGACGAAGTCGGCCTGCCCGGCGGCGAGCGCGGCGCCGACCGCGGCCTTGGCCGAGACGTCCAGGAAGCCGCCCAGGGTGCGCAGGTGGCGCGGGGCGAAGCGGTCGGCGATGGCGCCGCGCAGCAGGGAGTGCCGGGGCGGGTCGGAGAGGGCCAGGGTGCGGTCGCTGCCCGGGTCCTGACCCTGTGCCAGGGGGCGGAGCAGGATGCCGGAGGCCGAGCTGAAGGTCTCCGCGTCCCGGAGCACCTCGCGGATGTCCTCGTACCGGGTGAGCGACCAGAAGCCGGGGAAGAGGCCGGGCTCGTGCCAGCGCACCGGCTCCTGCTCGCGCATCCGGGCCCAGGTCTCGTACGGGTTGCCCTGACGGTAGGTCAGGCCGTCGGTGAGGGCGTCCGGTCCGAAGCCCATCGGGCAGCCGGAGGAGGCAGCGGCGGCGGGGACGGTGGCGGCGGACGCGCCCGGGAATGCGCTTTCCGGGACCGCCGTGCCCAGCGCGTCGGCCAGCAGCGTGACCGGGGGAGCGGTGCGCAGGTAGAAGTGGCCGCCTTCGGCGGTGACGGCGGTGAAGCGGCCGGAGGTGTGCTCGCGCCAGGCGGACTGCCCCCGGCGGATGCCGGGCACGTCCTCGCGGCCGGAGACCGCGATCACCGGGGCCCGGACGGTGCGGCCCACGTGCTCGCGGTAGTGGGCGACCAGCCGCAGGTCCTCCTTGATGTAGCCGAGCAGCAGTTCGAGCAGCTCGGCGTCCTCGCGGATCTCGGGGCTGAGCGGTTCGTAACCCTCCAGGTAGGCGAGCACGTCCTCGGTGGAGTGGAACGGGACCGGCGGGCGCAGCCCGGGGGCGGCGGCCGAGGAGACCACCAGCAGCGGCACCGGCACGCCGGCCGACTCCAGCCGGCGGGTGACCTCGAAGGCCAGGTAGGCGCCCATGCTGTGGCCGAACAGCACCGAGTAGCGGACCGGCCCGGCCAGCACCTCGGTGGCGATCTGGTCGGCGAGTTCGGTGAGGCCGTCCGGGGTGGGGTCGGCGATCCGGTCCTCGCGGCCGGGGTACTGGACGGCGTGCACCCGGGCGCCCTCGAAGAGGGACTGCCAGGGACGGAAGAAGGACGCGGAGCCGCCGGCGTGCGGGAAGCAGAGCACGGCCTGCCCGGCAGGCTCGCCGGAGGCGGTGTCGGAGGTGATCCGCCGAACGGCGCGGGTGGGGGAGGTGGTTGACGTCACGTCGGGCCCATCGGTAGCGCGGAAGGGGTGGCGGGCGCCCGGGAGGCGGAGCGGGTGTCAGACCCGGGAGAGCAGCTCGACCTGCTGGTCGAGGGTGGCGCAGCGGTACACGTCGGCGACACCGACCGGGTGGCCGGCGAGCTTGCCGAGCGCGCGGGTGAGCCGGAGCACGGTGAGCGAGTTGCCGCCGAGCTCGAAGAAGGTCTGCGGGCAGTCCTCGGCGACACCCGTGCCGAGCAGCTCGGCCCAGACCCGGGCCACCTGCCCGGCCAGGCCGTCCCCCACGGTGGACGGCGAGGACGGCGAGGACGCCGCCGGGGCCTCGGTCTCGGTCTCGGCCGGGAGCGAGGCGAGCAGCGCGGCCCGGTCCACCTTGTCGTGGGCGGTGCGCGGAAGGGCCGTCACGAACCGCACCCGGTCCGGGATCCCGGCCGGGCCGAGGGCGAGCGCGCCGGTGCGGCGGACCGACGCGGCGTCAGGGGCCTTGCCCGGCAGCGGCACCACGAAGGCGGCCAGGGTGGCGGTGGCGGCGTCGTAGGCGGCGGCGACCGCCTGGACCCCGGGGTGGGTGGCGAGCGCCTCCTCGACGGCCTCGATGGTGATCCGCACGCCGCGGACCTTCACCTCGTTGTCCACCCGGCCGAGGAACTCCAGGCCCTCCTGGTCCGTCCAGCGGCCCAGGTCGCCGGTGAGGTAGGCGCGGGTCACCCGCCCGCACGGGGCGGCCAGTTCGACGAAGACCTCGGCGGTGCGGCGGCGGTCGCCGACGTAGCCGCAGGCCACGCCCGGGCCGGAGACGGCGATCTGGCCGGTCTCGCCGGGGCCGACCGGCCGCAGCTGGTCGTCCAGCAGGTGCAGTTCGGTGCCGGGGATCGGGAAGCCGATGGTGGAGCGGGCCGGGGCGCGGTAGATCCGGTAGGTGGACCAGACGGTGCACTCGGTGGGGCCGTACTCGTTGGCCAGCGCCACTCCGGGCAGCAGGGCGAAGTGCTGCTCGATCACCGACTGCGGCAGCGCCTCGCCCGCGCTGACCAGGACCCGCAGGGTGGCCAACAGCTGGACGGCGTCCGGGTGTTGCCCCCAGGAGGCGAGCAGTTCGGCGTGGAAGCCCGGCACGGTGAGCAGGTGGGTGACGCCGTGACGGGCGATCAGGCCGAGCAGGGCGCCCGGGTCCCGGCGCTCCTCCTCGCCCGCCACCACCAAGGTGCCGCCGGCCGTCAGGGTGCCCCAGACCCCGGCCACCGAGGAGTCGAAGTGGAAGGGCGAGAGCAGTAGGAAGACCGGGGTGCCGAACTGCTGGTAGACCGCCAGGCGGGCGGAGTTGGAGGCGGTCAGGTTGGGATGGGAGACCTTGACGCCCTTGGGGCGGCCGGTGGAGCCCGAGGTGTGCAGGACGTAGGCCTCCTGGGAGGGCGTGGGCTCGGGGACCGGGGTGCCCGCCGGCAGCGGGTGGTGGAGCAGGGTGTCGGTGGCCGGGTCGGTGGTGAGCAGCAGTCCGGTGGAGGAGCGGATGTGGGCCAGGGCCTGCTCCGGGGCCTGCGGGTTGACCAGGACGGCGGAGCGGCCGCTCAGCCAGACGCCGAGCAGCTGGGCGACGGTCCGCTCGCTGCGGGAGGCCTGGACGCCGATCCGGCGGCTGCCCGGCCCGGCCGGGTGGGCCTCGACGGCGGCGGCGGTCTCCCGGGCGGCCCGCGCCAGGGCGCCGTAGTCGAGCGTCCGGTCACCGCAGATGACGGCCGGGCGGCCGGCGTGGCGCTCGGCCCGGCTCAGCACCGTGGCGGGGACGCGTTCGGTGTTCTCGGGCAGGGCCGGTCCGGCGGCGAGCACGAAGGGCTGATGAGTCGTCATGGCAGCAGAGCATCCGCGCCGCTTTCCCGTCCCGCTCCCGGCCCGCTCCGGGAACGGAACGGGAACCCGCCGGTACCCCGGGGAACCAACCTCCCCATGGCACCGGCTCCGGACGCCGTTCCCGCAGCACGTACGGGACGAGCGGGAGACGAGGGGGCGGGGCCGCGTAGGAGCAAGCCGAGCTGACGGGAAGGGAAACGGTGTACAAGTCTTTCGCCGAGAAGCTGTCCGAGCCGGACCTGATCGACCTGGGCGACGGCATCTTCGTGCTGCGCTTCGAGGTCATGAAGGTCACCTCCGTCTACGCCGCAGTGAAGGATCTGCTGGACCGGGGCGTGATCCGGCCGGGGCAGACCCTGGTGGACAGTTCGAGCGGCATCTACGGCCACGCGCTGGCGCTGGTCTGCCGCGAACTGGGGCTCAAGGCCCACGTCTTCGCCTCGGTCGCGGTGGACGCCGCGATCCGCACCCAGCTCAAGTACCTCGGTGCCACCTGGACCCAGGTGGCCTCCGGCGGGGACGGCGGCCTCCAGCACGACCAGGAGAGCCGGGTCCGGCTGGTGCACGAGTACATGAAGGAGCACCCGGACGCCTACTGGATGCAGCAGTACCACGACGACGTGCACTTCGTCGGCTACGAGCGGGTGGCCGCGATGCTGGTGAAGGAGCTCGGCTCGGCCGCCCTCACGCTGGTCGGCGGGGTCGGCACCGGCGCCTCCACGACCGCGATGAGCGGCTTCCTGCGCGGCGCGGTGGCCGACTTCCGGATGGTCGGCATCCAGCCCTTCGGCAGCCGCTCCTTCGGCGCCGAGGCGATACCGCTGGACGGCTTCATCATCGCGGGCATCGGCAGCGGCATCCGCTTCGGGAACATCCACCACGAGGCCTACGACGAGGTCCACTGGCTGAACTTCGACGTCGCGGCGGCCGGCTGCCGGAGCCTGCTGTCCACCACCGGCGTCTTCGCCGGGCTCTCCTCGGGCGCGGGCTGGCAGGTCTCCAAGTACCTGCGCGAGCGCTCGCCGGGCGGCGCCCCGATCGTCTTCCTGGCGCCCGACCCGGGGCACCGGTACGTGGAGAAGGTCTTCCCGCCGGAGGGCCCGGTCGAGCAGGACCCGCAGTACGCGCCGGCCGTGATCGAGGACCTGGCCGCGCTGACCGGCCCGTGGAGCGCGATGGACTGGGCCCGCCGCCCGTACGAGGTGCGCGACGAGCTGCCGCCGTACGTCCCGGCCCGCTGAAAGCGCTTTCCCGGTCCACCTGACACACCCTCATGCCGAGAGGCCAGCACACCATGACCAAGATCGCCGTCATCAACTACGGCCCGAAGAGCGACTACGCCGCCATGCTCCCCGAGGTGGCCGGCGCGCTGCACGTCTACAGCCACCACGAGCTGGCCGGCACCGAGGGCTTCGCCCACTACGAGTACGTGCCGGACTGCGAGTTCGTCCCGTACCCGGAGCTGATGATCCGTCGCTCCGCCGGGGACGGCGGCGCTCCGTTCACCCACGTGATCACCGACAACGAGTACGACCTGGAGCGCACCGCCCGGATCCGCCACGACCTGGGCATCCCGGGCCAGTCCCCGGAGAGCGCGCTGTCCTTCCGCGACAAGGAGGTGATGAAGCGCACGGCGGAGAAGACCGTGCCGGTGGCCCGCTACGCCCGCCTGGAGACGGTCACCGACCTGACCGACTTCATCGGTGCCACCGGGTACCCGGTGGTGGTCAAGCCGGTGAAGCAGGGAGGTTCGCGCGACATCGTCACCTTGTACGGCGACGAGGAGCTGGTCGGGTTCACCCGGCGGCACTGGCGCGACGACCTGATGGTGGAGCAGTTCGTCGAGGGCCCGATGTACCACGTGGACGCGGTCATCGCGCCCGGCTACCGCTTCGTCGCCTCCTCCCGCTACCTGCGCAGCTGCCTGGGCGTGCTCTCCGGGGAGAACAACGGCTCGCTCCAGCTGCACCCCGAGGAGGAGTTCGCGGCCCGGCTGGAGGAGTTCCTCGACCAGGTGCTGGACGCCTTCGAGACGCCCGAGGCAAGCGCTTACCACCTGGAGGTCTTCCACACCCCCGACGACCGGCTGGTGCTCTGCGAGATCGCCTCCCGGGTCGGAGGCAACCGCATCCCGTTCCTCACCAAGGCCACCTACGGGGTGGACCTGCACCGCACCTGGTTGCGCCAGTCGGTCGGCCTGCCGGTGCCCCCCGCCCCGGCGTCGGCGCCCGAGTACGTGCGCGGCTCGGTCTCGGTGGTCCCGCAGGGCCGCCCGGTCGGCGCCCCGCCCCGCCCGCCCTTCGAGTGGATCGACCACTACGAGGTGAACGCGGCGCTCGCCCCCGGCGCCAAGCCCGCCAACAGCACCTCGCACCTGTGCTTCGCCATCGTGCGCGGCGCCGACCTCGCCGAGGTCGAGCAGCGGGTGCTGGAGACCGAGGCCTGGCTGATGGCCAACCTGGTCGAGCCCGCTGACGGGCCGTCGGACGAGCCCGCCCCGGAGGTGACCGGCCCGTGACCACCTGGCGCCGCACCTCCGCGACCGGCCGCGCCCTGCTGCTGACGGTCCTGCTGACCGGGCTGACCACCTTCATGTTCCTCCCGCTGCTGGCCGTCCGGCTGGCCGCCCAGGGTCTGCCGACCGGTCAGATCGGCTTCCTGGTCGGCCTGCTGTCCTTCAGCAGCCAGGGCTTCTCCCTGGTCAGCGGCGCGGTGGTGGACCGGCTGCGGCCGCGGACGGTGCTCGGCGCCGGCTTCACCCTGCGGATCGCCGGGTACCTGCTGCTCGGCCTCGGGCTGGTCGGACCGGGCGGCCGGACGGTGCTGCCCGCCCTGCTGGCCGGGATCGTCTCGGTCGGCGTCGGCGGCTCGCTGCTCGGCCTGTCGATCAAGACCCGGCTGGTCCGCGAGGCGGGCGAGGCCCCGCGCGAGATGCTGGCGCTGCGCTCCACCGTCGTCAACGTCGGCGTGGTGGCCGGCCCGGCGCTCGGTGCGGCGGTCTACCCGCTCGGCTTCGGCTGGATCCTGGCCGCCTGCATCACCTCGCACCTGCTGCTCGGCCTCTACCTGACGGCCCGTGACCAGCAGCCGGTGCACAAGGGCGGCCCGGCCCCGGCGGCGGCCGCCGAGACCCCGGAGACGCCCGCCGCCGCCCGGGCCCGGCGCCGCCAGTGGGTGCCGCTGCTGCTGGTCGGCACCGCCTACTGGGCGCTCTACAGCCAGCTCAACGTGGTGCTGCCGATCACCGCCGAGCGCCTCACCGGCACCCCCGCCGCGATCACCGCGGTCTTCACCGTCAACGGCGTGCTCTGCGTGCTCTTCCAGTACGGCCTGCTGCGGCACGTCTTCGGCCGGGTCTCCTCCCGCACCCTGCTGGTGCTCGGCTTCCTCTCCTTCGCCGCCGCCTACCTGGTCTTCGTCCCGCTCGGCGGCTGGCCCGCGCTGCTGGTCTTCGTGCTGCCGGTCACCCTGGCCGAGATGCTGGTCTCGCCCAGCCTGGACGAGCAGGCGGTCAAGGCCGTCTCGGCCCGCCGCACCGGTCTGGCCCTCGGCGCGATGAGCGGGGCGGGCGCGCTGGGCAGCCTGCTCGGCGCCGGCGGCGGCGGGCTGCTGCTGCAGACCCTGGGCGAGGGCACCGGGACCTGGCTCGTCGTCAGCTCGGTGGCGGCCCTGGCCGCGGCCACCGCCCTCCTCCTACCGAAAGGCTCCGGGACGATGCCCGAGACCCTGCCCACCGCCGTGCTGCTCGGCCCCCGCGACACGGTGATCGCCGCCGCCGAGTCCCTCGGCCTGGCCGTCGTGGTGGTGGACGACCCCACCCAGCCGAGGCCCCCGGCCACCGACTGGCCGGTCATCGAGACCGCCTGGACCGTCTCCAAGGACGAACTGGTGGCCAGGCTGCGGGAGTTCTCCTTCCCCGGGCCGGTCAGCTGCTTCGGGTTCGGCGAGCTGGGCTCGGGCGTCTCGGCCGAGGTCAACCAGGAGCTCGGCTGGACGGGCAACCCGCCCGAGGCGCTGGCCGCGTTCAAGGACAAGGCCCGGCTGCGCGCCCTGGTCGGGGACCGGGCCGGCAAGCCGGTGGCGCACGTGCTCGGCCGCACCCCCGCCGAACTGGCCGCCGGGATCGAGCGGATCGGCCTGCCCTGCGTGGTCAAGCCGGTGGACGGCAGCGGCAGCGCCGGTGTGCGGCTGCTGGCCGACCGGGAGGACGCCACCGCCTTCCTGCGCGAGGCGCGGGAGGCCGGGGCCGGGCCGCACCTGGTCGAGGAGTACCTGACCGGCCCCGAGTACAGCGTGGAGGCGGTCAGCGTGGCCGGCCGCCACCGGATCGTCGCGGTGACCGAGAAGCGGACCACCGGCGCCCCGCAGTTCGTGGAGACCGGCCACACCCTCCCGGTCCGCCTCCCGGAGGCGGAGAACGCCGCCGTCTCCGCCCTGGTCCGGGCCACCCTGGACGCCGCCGGCTACCGCTACGGCCCCTCGCACACCGAGCTGATCCTCACCGGTGACGGCCCCCGGCTGGTCGAGTCGCACGGCCGCCCGGGTGGCGACCGGATCAGCGACATGCAGCAACTCGCCCTCGGCGAGGACGTGTTCGCCCTCGCCATGGCCGCCGTCTTCGGCCTGCCGCTGCCCGCCGGGCACCGCAGGACCCGGGTGGCCGGGATCCGCTACGTCACCTTCGACGGCACCCTCCCGATGCCCGAGACCAGCACCGAGCTGGTCGCCTCGCTGCCCGGGGTGGCGGAGGTGCACATCACCGTCCCGGTCGGCCAGCTGCCCTCGCCGATCCTCAAGTCCGGTGACCGGCACGGCTTCGTGCTGGCCGTCGCCGACACCCGGGACGAGCTGGAGGCGCGGCTGGACTGCGCCGTCCGCACCCTCACCGCCAAGGCGGTGGCCGGCGCCCGCGCCTGAGCACCCGTCAGCCCCAGCTCTCCCCGCCCGCAGCCCCTCCACCGCAGCCCCTCCACCGCAGCCCCTCCACCGCAGCCCCGCAGCCCGCACAGAGAGGTCCGTGTACCCCGTGTCCTACAAGATCCTGATCCTGGTGTCCGAGGCGTCCACCGTCGAGCTCAACAACCACTCGATCATCCCCAGCGCGCTGCACCGCGAGGGCCACGAGGTGCACGTCGGCGACATCGACACCCTGAACGTGCACGAGAACGTGGTCGTGGTGGACCGGGTGCGGCTCACCGAGGAGTTCGCGGCCGGCGGCGAGTTCCCCGCGCTCACCAGGGCCTACTCCTCCGCCGAGGAGTTCGACCTGGTCTGGGTGCTCACCGGTACCCACCCCGAGTCCGGCGACGACTCCTTCCGCCTGCTCTGGCTGCTCAACCAGCGGGTGCCGTTCGTCAACGACGCCACCGCGCTGTTCTACCTCAACACCAAGATCAACCTGGGTGCGATCGTGCCGCCGGAGCACCTCCCGGTCAGCTACGTCACCAACGACTTCGACTACCTCAACGAGCTGGTCGACTCCGACGGCGAGCGCTCCTGGGTGGTCAAGCCCACCAGCGACGGCTGCGGCGCCGACGTCTACGTGGTCAACCGCACCGACCGCAACCGCTCCGCCGTGCTCTCCTCCGCCACCGGCAACGCGGCCTCCCGGTACGGCCGTTACGGCCGCGACGTGATCGGCATGGCCAAGCGCCACACCGCCGTCCAGGAGTACATCCCGAACGTCCGGGAGAACGAGAAGCGCGTCATCATCATCGGCGACCAGCCCGTGGTCGGCTTCAACCGCCACCACCCGGAGAACGACCACCGCTCCAACGCCACCCTCGGCGCGCGGTTCTCCCGGCTCGAACTCACCGAGGAGGAAGAGGCGTTGGTCCGCCGGCTGGGCCGCCGGATGATGGAGCAGGGCATCTACTACTCCGGCATCGACCTCGCCTACCCGTACGTCATCGAGGTCAACATGGTGAACCCCGGCGGCCTCAGCTACCACAAGCGGGCCACCGGGGAGGACAAGTCCTCCGAGGCGGTCAACACCCTGCTGGCGGTCCTGCGCGACTCCGGGAAGCTGAAGTGACCGCCTACTGGCCCGGATCGGCGCCGCTGGTGGCCTGGGACGGGCTGGACCCGAGGGCGGTGGCCGGCTGGAAGCAGTACGCGGCCACGGGCGCGGCGGAGGCCGACGGCGCCGTCTTCGCCGAACGGCTGCACCGGCCCGGCTGGGTGCACACCTACCCGCCGCAGATCCTCACCGGCGAGGCCGTCACGGCGGCCGAGACCACCGCGCTGCGGCTGGCCGAGCTGATCACCGGCTTCCCCGAGCGGGCCTTCGGCGGGGACCGCTCCGCCTGGCTCGCCCACCTCGGACTGCCGTCCGTGGAGGCGGAGTTGATCGCCGAGGCGCTGGACCACCCGCACCTGGCCAAGGTGGCCACCGCCTTCATGCGGCCCGACCTGGTGGTCAGCGAGAACGGCCTCAAGCTGGTCGAGCTCAACGTGGCCGTCTCGCTCGGCGGCCTGAGCACCTGCGCCCCCTACGCGGCGGCCGCCGCCGACTCCGGCTACGCGCGCTACCTGGCCGGGCAGGGCCTGCGGCTGCACGGCACCGACACCTCGCGGATCTGGCTGGAGGTCTTCGGCTCGCTGCTGCGCACCACCGGCGACGGCCCGCTGCACGTCTTCGAGGCGGCGGCCAACCCCGCCGACCTGGCCGGCGGGCGCCGGTTCTTCGCCGACATGATCCGCTCGGCCGGCTACCGGATCAGCTCCGGCCTGGTCCACGACCTCGAACTCTCCGACGAGGGCGTGAGCTTCGGCGGCGAGCGGGTGCACGCCGTCTTCACCGGCTACACCTGGGACGAGACCCGGCGCTTCGTGCCGCCCGCGCTCACCCGGCGCCTGATGCAGCTGGACGCCGCCGGGAAGGTCGACTTCATCGGCTCGCCGGCCGCCGCCCTCTACGACAACAAGGCCAACCTGGCGCTGCTCTTCGACCCCCGCTTCACCGCTCTCCTCTCCACCGAGGAACGGGAGCTGGTCCGGGCCCACGTCCCGGAGACCAGGGTGCTGGACGCCGCCACCCTGGAGTGGGCGCTGGCCGAGCGGGCCAGGCTGGTCTGCAAGCCCACCGCCGCCTACGGCGGCAAGGACATCGCCTTCGGCCTGGTCCACTCCGACGCCGCCTGGGCAGAGGAGCTGCACCGCCGCGTGGCAGCGCCCGGTGAGCGCCACGTCCTCCAGCGCCGCGAGGCCCCGGCCCGCCTCACCCTGCCGGGCACCGCCACCGCCGAACGCGAACTCGTGCTCGCCCCCCTGCTGTTCGGCGGCCGCCCGGCCGGCATCTTCGTCCGGCACGCCCCGCCCAAGCCCGACTCCGCCATCAACGCCTCCAGCGGAGCCGAGGCCGCCGGAGCCCTCACCATCCGCCGCACCACACCCCTGGGCTGACCGCGCGTCAGTCCTCCCCCCGCTCCGGGGCCCCGGTCGGCTGGTGGCCGGGGCCCCGGGCGTACGCCGTCCGGGTGCGGTGGCGGGTCCGCACGGTGTGGTGTGCGGGGAGGGCCGGGCCCGGCGGCGGATAGCTCTGTGGACGGACTGGTCGTCGTGCAGGGGAGTGCGGATGCGGGCGTGGTGGTGGCGGGCGGTGACGACCGTCGTGGTGTGCGCGACGGCGACCGGGACGGCGGTGGCCGAGGCCGGGGCACCGCAGGCCGGGGAGCGGCCCGAGGGGCTGGAAGTGGTGCACGTCTCGGTGGACCGGGTCCGCGAGCACGGGATCACCACCGTCCGGGCGCTGATCGCCAACCACGGTCCGGAGGCGGTGGGTTCGGACTTCACAGCCACCGTGCGGGTGCCGCTGAGGGCACTGGCCACCGGTACGTACTTCCCGCGCAACTGCCACCTGGCGCAGGCGGAGCTGAGCCGCTCCTTCCGCGGCGGCCTGCCGCTGCTGCGGACCGCGACGGTGCTGATCCCCGTCCGGCTGGCGGAGGACGTCCGTGACGGCGAGCGGCTGGAGGGCGGTCTGGTCACGGTGGCCGACCCCGACCGGCCCGGCCGTCTCCACAGCCGGGCGTTCTCGATCGACGTCGGCTGAGCCCGCCGCCCTCCCTCAACACCCCTGGAACGGAGCACCGTTGTCCCTGCCCCGCCGCGCAGCCGTGGCCGCCGTGACCCTGCTGCTGCCACTGCTCCCCGCCACCGGGGCCGCCGCCGCGCCGCCGGTGCGCCAGCAGAGCCTGACCCCGCAGCGGGCCGTCCCCGGCACGCCGGTGGCGGCCACCCTCACCGTCCGCTCCACGAGCTGCCTCACGGTGGACGAACTGGGCGTCGGGGTACGGGACTCGGCGGAGAATCCTCAACCTCTCCATCGACGCCGGTGCCTGGCACCCCGCCCCCGACGGTCCGACCCCCATCGTCCTGAACGCCGACCACCTCAGGGTCTGGCGGCCGGCCGCCGGTTGAGCGGCGTCAGCTGAGGGCGCCCCGGGTGTCCGCCTGGATCTTCAGGGCGGCCAGCCACTGCCGGCAGTTGTCGCACGGGATGCGCTTCTCCCAGGAGCGGGCGTCCGGCGTCCGGCCCCGGGCGTCCATCGCGGCGATCCAACCGCCGGGGTGGGTGGGCTGGTTGCCGGTGAAGGCGGCGAGCGCCTGGGCCTCGGTGGCGTAGCCCTGGGCCACCACGAAGGCGTCCAGCGCGTGCACCTCGGCGCATCCGGTGGGGGTCCACTTCTCCAGCCGGTCCACCCGGTGCGCCACCAGGTCGTAGGTGGCCTGGCTGACCCGGGACCCGTCGTTGTGGCCGCGGTAGGCCCGGCCGCCGAGCACCAGGATGGCCTTGACGGCGGCGTGGTCCCCGTTGGGGGCCTTGCGGCCGAGGGTCTCCGACAGTTCGTCCTGGAGGATCTCGGCGTCGGTGCGCGGAGCGGGCGGCGGCGGGGCGGTGCGCACCCGCGGCTGCTGGGCCGCCAGCGTCGCGGCGTCCTGGGCGGCGAGCACGACGGCCAGCCGCTGCCGCAGGTCCTGGTAGGCCCGTGCGGCGTCCAGCCCCTCGCCCCTGGACCAGGTGCGGACGGCGGTGCGCGCGTCCTGCGGCGCCAGCCGCTCGTGGCCCTCGGTCACCCGGCGGATCTCCCGGGAGAGCGCCTGGAGGTGTTGGCGGAGGGTGTCCGGCAGGCTGTCCTCGTTGAGGAGCCTGTCCTGCCCGAGCTCGATCAGCGCCCGCTGGGCGATGCCGCCGATCAGCGCGAGCTCGGCCAGCGCCTCGGCGTCGGTGACCTGCTGCGGTGCGGCGCCAGGCTGGGCCGGCGGGCGGCGCAGGTACTCCTTCTGGTCCTCCGTCAGGCCGCGCAGGACGCTCTGGAGGTTGGTGGTGGGATCGGGTCGGGGGTCACGGTACACGGCTTCCTCCCACGGATCGCTCGGACCTGGGACGGTACCGAGCTCCGCCCGTCCGGCGCCGGACTTCGCGGTGTCAATGGGCCGTTGTGACCGGCCGGCGGCGGAGGGGGCGCCCATGGGCAGAGGTGGGGGCCGCTGGTGCGGTCCGGAGGTTCCCGCGCGTACGGGGCCGCGGTGACCGCTCGGGCAGGTGTGGGATGGCCGTTCGGCACCGCCCCCGCCGACATGCTGCCGCCTTCTCCGGGAAGCCCTGCCCAAGGGCCGGATTGGTACAGACCACCGGGTGATCGCTGTGATAGAACGTCAGCTCCGTGCAGGGGGGGATCACCCGGCACGTGCCCCTCCGCCGTGGAGGGCGGCGAGGGGAGTTGGATGGCACTGACGGGGGTCGGGCGCCGCGTCGCGCAGCACGGTCTGGTGCTGGCCTCGGCGGCCGTGAGCATTCTGGTGGCGGTGGCCGTGCTGGCCTCGGTGACCGGACTGGCCGGGGCGGCCGCCACGGTCGGGGTGCGCGAGCGGCTCGCCCGGGACACCGCCAACTCGGTGGAGGTCGACGCCCGCTGGAACGCGCAGGGCCTGCCCGCCGCCGACCGGGCGGTGCGGGCCGCGCTGGCCCGGGTGATGGGCGGCACCCCGTTCCGCACCGAGACCGCGGTGCGCGCCGTCGGCGCCCTCGACCTCCAACTCCCGCCCGCCGGACGGCGGCAGGCCACCGAGACCACCCTCCCCGGGCTCCCGGTCGCCCTCCCCGATCCCGGCCGGCACGCCCGGCTGCGCAGCGGCGCCTGGCCCTCGGCGGCCGGCGGGGCCGGGCTGCGGGTGGCGCTCCCCGAGAGCGCCGCCGACCGGCTCGGCCTGGACACCGGCGGCACGGCGACCGTCCGCGACCCGGTCTCCGGCGGCCCGCTCCCGCTCACCGTGACCGGCGTCTACCGGCCCGACCCGGAGGCCGCCGCGATCTGGTACCACCTCGGCGGCGCCGACCGCGATGCCCCGGAACTCCTGATCGCCGACCCCGCCCAGCTCACCACCCTGCCCGCCTTCGCCGACCGCACCCTGGCCGTCTGGCTGGCCCAGCCGGACACCGGCGGGCTCACCCTGACCGGCCTGGCCGGGCTGCGCGACCGGGTGGCCGCCTTCGCCGGATCGAGCACCGCGCGGTCGGTCTACCGGGGCGGCACCCCCGCGCTGGCCGAGACCCGGGTGCGCAGTGAGTTCCCCGGCGCCGTCGACCGCGAGGCCGTCCCCGCCCTGAAGTCCCGGGCCGAGGCCGCCGTCCCGCTCGCGCTGCTGGCGGCCCTGGCGGCCCTGGTCCTGATCCTGACGGCCCGTCGGCTGGCCGACTCGCTCGCCGCCGAACGGGCCCTGCGGCACTCCCGGGGCGCCGGGGCGGCCCGGCTGCTGCTCACCTCGGCCGCCGAGTGGGCGCTGGCCGCCGTCCCGGCCGCGGCCGTCGGGCTGCTGCTCGCCGGCCCGCTGCTCTCCGCCGTGCTGCGCGCCTCAGTGCTGCGCGCCTCCGGGGCGCACGGCGCCGAGAGTGCCGAGCCGGCGGCGGCGCTGGCCGCCCTGGCGGCGGACGGCGCTCGGACGGCCTGGTGGGCCGCCGGGTTCGCGCTGCTGGTGCACGGCGGGGCCCTGCTGCTGCCGCTGGCGGTGCAGCTGGCCGGCCCGGCCCGCCGGTGGGCCGCGCGGCGGGGCGGCTCGCGCCGTCTCGGCCTGCAGAGGGCCGGGGTGGACCTGGCGCTGCTGGTCCCGGCGGTGCTCGGGTTCCTCCAACTGCGCCACTACCAAGGGCTGGTGGCCCGCCGGCCGGGGGGCGGCCTCGATGCCGGGGTGGACCCGGTGCTGGTCTTCGCACCCATGGTGATGGCGGTGGCCGGAGCGGTCCTGATGCTCCGCCTGTTCCCGCTGGCCGGGCGGCTGCTGGAGCGGGCCGCCCGCCGCAGCCGGGGCCTGGTCCTGCCGCTCGGCGCCTGGCAGTTGAGCCGGGAGAGCGGACGGCAGGCCGTGCCGGTGCTGGCCACGGTGCTCGCGGTGGCCTGCGGCAGCCTGGCCGCCGGAGTGCTGGGCGCGCTGCCCGCCGGGGACCGGGACCAGGCCGCCTTCGCGGTCGGCGCCGACCTGCGGCTGACCGGGGTGTCCGGTCCGGTGACGCAGCGTCAGGCGGCGCTGGCCGCGCTCCCGGGCGTCACGGGGGTGACCCCGGTCGCGGAGCGGCCGGCCTACGTGGGCGGCACGGTCGTGCAGACCGTCGCCGTGGACACCTCCTCCGCCGTGGCCCACGGGCTGCCGCTGCTCCGCGCCGACCAGGCCGGCCGTCCGGCCGCTGAGCTCCTGGCCCCGCTGATCCCGGCGCCCGGTGGGGCTGGGTCGGTCGGCGGCCTGCCCCTACCGGGTCGTCCCACCGGACTCGAGGTGACCGTCCAGGCCACCGCGGGCCGCCCGTTCTCCGGCACCGAGCTGTCCCTCTGGATCCAGGACGCCAACGGACTGACGGAGCGTCTGACCGCCCCGTTTCCCGCCGACGGCCGCCCGCACACCCTGACCGTCCCGCTCGCCGACAGTGAGCGCAGGGCCCACCCCCTGACGGTCAGCCGCCTCGGTGTCCACTTCCCGGCCGACCTGGAGGCGCGCACCACCCTGGAGGTGAGCGTGCCCCGGATCAGCGCGGCCGGCCCTGCCACGGGCGCGGCGCTGGCGCTTCCGCAGGGGAGCAGCTGGTACCGCTCCGGTACGGCCTTCGGGGAGCCCGTGGTGGTCGGCTGCCCCGGTGCGAAGGGCAGCACGAGCAAGTACTCGGTTGGCTTCCCGGAGGACGCGTGGGCCACCGCCTGTACGTGGTGGGGCGGCGATGACGAGCTGCTGCACACGGTGCTGCGCTCCCAGGACCCCACCGCGAAGACGGACCAGGCCAACCGCGACGCGGTCTTCGTGGTGCTGCCCGGTACCGGTCCCGATACCGCCAGGCCCACCCTCCCCGCCGTCGCCGACCGGGCGCTGCTGTCCACGCTGGGCGCGGCCGTCGGCGACACCGTCCAACTGGGCTGGGAGCAGGGATCGCTGAGCGTCCAGCAGGTGCGGATCACCGCGGCCGTCGACGCCCTGCCCGGCGACCAACGGGACCGGGGGCATCTGCTCCTCGACCTGCGCGCGCTGGCCGCCGCCCGCGCGGCGGCCGGCCTGGCGCCGCCCGGCGACAGCCGCTGGTGGCTGCGGAGCTCGGACCCGGCGGCCACCCGGGCCGCCGCCGGGCAGCGGGGTGAACTCGGCCGGGTGGAGAGCGCCCTGACGGTGGCCGAGGGACTGCGCGACGACTCCTTCCGGGCCGGGCTGCGCGGCGCCTGGCTGCTGGTGCTGGCCACCGCGCCGCTGTTCGCGGTGACGGCGCTGACCCTGCACACGGTGGGCGCGGCCCGGGCCAGGCGGCGCGAGTTCGCGGTGCTGCGCGCCCTCGGGGTGCGGAGCTCCGAACTGGTCGGGCTGCTGCGCGCCGAACAGGTGGCGGTGACGGCCCTGCCCGTCCTGCTCGGCGGGCTGCTGGGACTGCTGCTCACCGGGCTGCTGCCGCTGCTGGTGCTGGACGACGCGGCCGGACCGCTCTACCCGGCGCTGCTGGTGGCGCCGGGCCGGCCCGCCGCCCTGGTCACGGCCCTGGGGAGCGGGGTGCTGCTGACGCTCGCGGTGCTGGTGCTCACCCGGCTGCTGGCCAAGGTGGACCTGGTCAGGGTGCTGAGGGCGGGGGAGGACGGATGAGCGACAGGGGCGCGGGCGGGGCGGGCGGCCGGCTGATGTGGACGGACGGAGTGGTCGCGGCAGCGGCCCGGGGGAACGACGGGAGGGGCCGGGGATGCTGACGCTGCGTCTGATCCTGCGCGAGGCACGGATCGGGTGGCCGGTGGCCGCCGTCCTGGCGATGCTGGCGGTCCTGCTCACCGCCCTGCCGCTGAGCTGGCCGGCCCGATTCGACCGGTTGGCGGCCGACACGCTCGCCGAGCGGCTGGGCCGTGCCCAGCAGTCCGGCCCGCTGCTCGCCGCCCGCACCACCAGCGACCCGGTCTCCGACTACCCCACCCTGGATCCGGCGCCGGTGGGCCGGGGCACCCTCGGCAAGTCCCTGGACGAGCTCGGCGAAGGACTGCGCCGCGCGGCCGGGGAGCTGCTCCCCGGACCGCCGGTCCCTCCCCGGGGCCGGGTGTCCACCCCGTCCGCGACGGCCGAGGGGCCCGGCGTGCGGACCTTCAACGGCCTGCCGCCCCTGCTCAGCCTCGCCCACGCGCAGCCCGGCGCCGACGGCCCGGTGGAGTACGTCCGGGGCCGGGCCCCGTCCGAGCCGCCGGCCGACCCGGAGCGGGTGAAGGGGGAGGAGCGGCCGGCCGACCCGCCGCCGGTCGAGGTCGCCCTCTCCGAGAGCGGTCTGGCCGGCCTCGGTCTGACGGTCGGTCAGCGGTTCGAGCTCAAGGGTGAGCAGTGGAGCACCCCGGTGGTCGTGGTCGGGGTCTTCCGCACCGACCGGGGCGGCGCCCGACTCTGGCAGCAGTACCCCCTTCTGGTCACTCCGGTGACCGTGAACTCCCGTGTCGGCAGCCAGCTGAACGGCCAGCTGCTGACCAGCGCCGGGGGAATCGAGCAGACCGAGGCCCGGGGCAGGGTGCCGCTGGAGGTGGACTGGGACCTGACGGTGACCGTCGACCGCTCCGGCCGCGCCGCCACCCGGGCCGGGCTCGCCGCGCAGCGGACAGCGCTTGCCGCCCTGCGCGCGGTCGAGACGGAAAGGCTCTGCAAGACGGCGACCGCCGGGTCCTGCCGGCTGGACGACCACCGGTTCTCGCGCCCTGAGCTGATCGACCGTCTCACCCCCGAACTCGACTCCTTCGCCGCTCAGCGCGGACGCACCGAGCAGCTCCAGGGCTTCGCGCTGGCCGGCACCCTCACGGTGGTGGTGGCCACCGGCGTGGCCGCTGCCCGGCTCGGCACCCGGCGCAGGGCCGGCGCCTTCGCGCTCCAACTCTCGCGTGGTGCACGGCTGTCGGGCATCGCGGGCCGTCTGCTGGCCGAGGCGGCGCTGCCGGTGGGCCTCGGCGTGGCCGTGGGGTGGGTGCTCGGACGGGCCCTCGCGCCACCGGGCGCGGAGCTCGGTCCGGCGGGGCCGGTGCTGGTGGCCGCGGTGCTGGTCTGGTGCGCCCCCGCCGCCGTCCTGCTCGCCACGGCCGGGCGGGCCGGGACACTGCCGCGCTCGCGCCGGATCGTGCTGGAGGCCCTGGTGCTGCTCGTGGCCGGGGCCGGGCTGGCCGCGCTGCGCAGCCGGGGTGCCTTCTCCGGGGAAGGGATCGACCTCCAACTGGCCCTGGTCCCGGTCCTGTTGGCGCTGGCCCTGGTGATGGCGCTGATCAGGGCGCTGCCCCCGCTGCTGCTGCGTGCCACCCGCTGGGCCCGCCGGTCCTCCGGCGTGGTGCCGCTGGTGGCACTGGCCCGGGCCGGCACCCAGAGCGGCGCCGCCGGGCTCGCGCTGCTGGTGCTGGTCCTGGCGATGGGCAGCGGGGTCTTCGGCGGCATGGTCGCGCGCACCCTGGAGGACAGCCGCGCGCAGACCGCCGACTGGCGCACCGGCGGAGCGCCGACGGCCCTGGTCGGCCCGCGCGGCCGCCTGCCCGACGACCTGTCAGGAGTCCGGAGCGTGGGCCACCAGGTGCTGGTCACCGGCGCCGGTGGCGAGCTGACCGCGGTGGAGAGCGGCACCACCGTCCCGGCCGCCGAACTGGTCGCCCTGGACGCCGAAGCCCTGCGCGGCGCCGTGCCCACCTCCCCGCTGGCCGCCGCCCTGCTGGCCGCCCGGGAGGCGGGCCCGTCCGACGGCGCCTCGACGGAGGGTGCCCCGGCCGACGGACGGGTGTGGACGGCGCTGGCCGACCCCGCGCTGGCCCGCTCCTTCGCCGACGGCGTCCTGGAGGTGGCGGCCTTCGGTGCCACCAACTTCCGCGTCCGGGTGGTCGGGACGCTCCCCGCCGAGGCCCTGCGTGACCCGGTCCTCGGGCCGGTGCTCGGCACCGGCGGGCCGCCCGCCGCCCTGCTGGTCTTCACCGACCCACAGGCACAGCAGGCGCTGCCCGCCTCCGGCGGTCACCCGTCCGCCCTGCTGCTCCACCCGGCCGCCGACGGCCCGCCGGTGGACCTGGCCGCTGTCCGGACCGCGGCCGGGTCCGCGCTCGCCCCGGCCGGAGTGGTCGGCCCGGCCGTCGAACTCCGGGACCGTGGCGAGGAGTTCGCCGTGCTGAGCTCCGACGGACTGGCCCGCTCGCTCCGGCTGGCCTTCCGGCTCACCACCGGGACGGCGCTGCTGCTCGCGCTCGGCGCGGTCGCCCTGGAGCTGGTGCTCAGCTCCGCCGAACGCGCCCGCACCACCTCCTACCTGCGCACCCTGGGGCTCGGCGGCCCGCGCGTGACGGCACTCCAACTGCTCCAGCTGCTACCGCTGTTCGCCACCTCGGTGGTCGGCGGCACCGCGCTCGGAGCGCTGCTCCCCGCCGCGCTGGGCCCCGGCCTGGAGCTGCGGGCGCTCACCGGCGGACCGTTCGAACCGGCCGTCCAGGTCGACTGGACCACCACCGCGGTGCTCGGCACCGCACTGGCGGCGCTGCTCCTCGGGGCCGCCGCACTCGAGGCGGCGGTCAGCCGCCGACGCGGCCTCGGGGCCGTGCTGCGACTGGGGGAGGCCCTGTGACCGTCCGTACGACCGAACCAACCGCCCGCCTCACGACCGAGGGTGACGCCGGACGGGCCGCCGCGCCCATGGTGGCCTGCGAGAGCCTGGTACGGATCTACCGCACCGGAACGGCCGGGCGCCGGAGCACCGAGGTCCAGGCCCTCCAGGGGCTGGACCTCACCGTCCAGGAGGGCGAACTCCTGGCCCTGGTCGGCGCGTCGGGCTCCGGCAAGTCCACCCTGCTCGGCATCCTGGCCGGCCGGGACACCCCGAGCGCGGGCGCCGTCCGGGTCGCCGGGACCGACCTGTCCGCGCTCGGGCGCCGGGCCCGTACGGTCTACCGGCGCCGCACCGTCGGGGTGGTGCGGCAGCAGACCGCGAGCAACCTGCTGCCGTACCTGACGGCCCGTGAGAACGTCCAGCTCCCGATGGCCTACGCGGGCCTGCCGCGCCGCCAACGGGACGCCCGCGCCATGGAGTTGCTCGACCTGATGGGCATCGCCCGGGCGGCCGGGCGCACCCCGGCCGCGCTGTCCGGCGGCGAGCAGCAGCGGGTCGCGATCGCCGTCGCGCTGGCCAACCGTCCGCAGCTGCTGCTCGCCGACGAGCCCACCGGCGAGCTGGACAGCTCCACCTCCGAGGAGGTCTTCGGCGCGCTGCGCGCGGCCAACTCCGAACTCGGCACCACCGTCCTGATCGTCACCCACGACGCCCTGGTCGCCGACCAGGTCCGCCGCACGGTGCGCATCCGCGACGGCCGGATCTCGACCGAGGTGCTCCGGCACGCCGAGGAGGCGGACGCCCGGCTCGCCGGCCAGGAGTACGCCGTCCTCGACCGGGTCGGCCGCCTCCAACTCCCGCGCGAGTTCACCGAATCGCTGGGCCTGGCGCACCGGGTGCGGCTGGTCCTGGAGGAGGACCACATCACCGTTTGGCCCGACCGCGAACGCCCCTCGGAGGCCGGGCCCTTGAGCAGGTAGCCGACCCCGGCGCCGCGCGGTGCCGGCGGCCGGGTCCGCCCTGCCGGTGCCGTCGTCGCTGACCTCCAGCACCAGCAGTTCGCCGAGCAGCCGCCCCCGGACCTCGGCCCGGGCGGCGCCGCTGTGCTTGGCCACGTTCGCCAGCGCCTCCGCCACCATGAAGGAGGCCGTCGCCTCGACCGAGGCCGGCACCTGCCCGGGCAGCGCGATGTCCACGGCGGCCGGCACCGGCGAGCGGCTCGCCGCCTCGGTGGCCGCGGCGGCCAGGCCCCGGTCGGTCAGCACCTGCGGGTGCACGCCGCAGATCACTTCGCGCAGCTCGGCCAGCGCGAGCCTGGCCTGCTCGTGCGGCCCTCGCCCCCTTCCCGCTGCGGACCGACCCCGGTGCGGCGGCGGCCGTGGCCGTGCTCGCCGCCGTTGCCGCGGCCCGGCCGTCCGCGCGGCGCCGGGACTGACGGACCGTCGGGAGGTGCTCGGTGGTGCGGGGGTTAGAGTCCAGATCATGAACGTGGACAGGACCCAGTGGTACCGGCTCGCCTCCCTCCTCCCGGAGGCCGCAGGTCAGGGGGTCAAGGACTGCTGGGAGACCGGCGAGCAGGAGGCCGGCCTCCGGCTGCTGGTGGAGGGCCTGCTCGCCTTCCAGGTGCCCCTCGGCGGAGCCGACCGGGCCCTGATCTCGGTGTTCGCGGAAGCGTGGGGCGTACGCGAGCTCCTCGCACCGGGCCTGCTGCGCTGCCTCGGTGACGGGGCGTCGGCCCCCGTCCGCCTCCTGGACGGCGAGACCGAGGGCGCCGAACTCCTCCCCGGCGGCCCCGCCCTCCCCGGCCTGCTCCTGACCCCCTGGATACGCTGCAACCGCTGCGGCCACCACCTCCTGCGCGCCCACCGCTGGGAGGCCTGGGACGACCTCTCCCACGACGCCGAGCACTACGCCATCGCCTCCGCCGACCTCACCACCCTCCTCCTCACCTACCCGGCTGCCGCCCTCTCCGAGGCCTTCACCCACCTCCTCGACCACTGCCCGGCCGCCTGAGCACGGACGCGCGGTGTCGGCGGCGGTGAAGACCGGTTCGCCGTTGCGCCGGCCCTCGGGATTGGTGATGCACGGGGCGAGGTCCGTGAGGAGCAGATCGGTCGAGCGTGACGGGGTGAACGCGCTCCCTCCGCTCCTCCTTCGGGGTTCACGCCGGTGCGCGGACCTCCTGTCGAGAACCCGCCCGGCGCCTTTCCGACAGGCCGGAGCCCTACCTGTGCGTGTGGCCGACGACGAAGCTTGGGGCATCGCCAAGACCTCCTCGCTCACCACAGCAGCAACTCCGGTGTGCTGAGCCTGGGTTACCTACCTGAGGAACAACCATGCCGCGTGTCTCCGCTCGCCTCACCAAGCTCGCCTCCGCCACCGTTCTCGGTACCGTTCTGCTCGCCGGCACCGTCGCCGGACCCGCGTCCGCCGCCACCACGCAGGGAAACTCGGCGGCCGGCATCGCCGCGGCCAACGTCGGAGCGGGGCCGTGCAGCACGAACAGCGCGGGAGGCACCGGCTTCCTCGGCAGCTGCAGCACCGGCGAGGAGTGGTGCGCCGACTTCGCGAAGTGGACGTGGAACCAGGCCGGCGTCCTCGGCACCGGGACCATCACGGCCGCCGCCTACACCTTCGCCAAGTACGGTACGGAGCACGGTACTTTCCACTGGGTCGGCGACAGCGGCTACACCCCTCAGCCCGGCGACGCCGTGATCTGGGCCGCGAACGGCGCGAGCCTGCCGAGCAGCCCGGGCAGCCTCGGTTTCGACGACGTGCAGCACGTCAGCCTGGTCAAGAGCGTCGGCTCCCGGACGAACATCACCACCGTCGGCGGCAACGAGAACCACGTCGTGCAGCAGACCACCGGTCTGAACCCGACCGTCAACCAGAACTGGGGCCAGAAGGTCATCGGCTACATCAGCCCCGTCGGCGCTCCGGTGGTCCCGGCCGGATTCGACGTCACGCTGTGGGGCTTCAACTCCGGCCAGACCCTCTCCCGGACCGTGAACCTCACCTCGCACCCCACCCAGAGCGGCGTCATCCAGTGGCTCGACTACGTGATCGACGGCCCGAACGGCTACCACGTCGAGGTGCGGGCCGGCGGCGGCGCGCAGAACTACCCGTACGCCTTCGACACCACCGACCTGGCCAACGGCACCTACTCGGTCAGCATGATCGCCAACGAGATCGACGGCCAGGACCACACGTACGGGGGCGGCTGGTTCACCGCCAGCAACAACGCGGTCTTCGCCAAGAACGGCATCGGGCTCTACAACTGGACCAAGGAGAGCGACCCGCTGGTGGCCGCCCAGGCGACCGGTGGCGGTGTCCAGATGATCCTGGACAACGACGGTGTGGTGTACGCCAAGAGCGGCATCGGTCTCTACGGCTGGGTGAAGGAGAGTGACCCCGGGGTCAAGGCGATCGCGGTCGGCTCGGACGGTACGCAGATGATCCTGGACAGCTCCGGCTCGGTGCTGGCGAAGAACGGCATCGGGCTCTATGGCTGGACCCTGGAGAGCGACCCGGGGGTCAAGGCGATCTCCACCAACGGGGGCGTCCAGATGATCCTGGACCGCAACGGCGCGGTCCTGGCGAAGAGCGGCATCGGTCTCTACAACTGGACGCTCGAAAGTGACCCGGGGGTCAAGGCCATCGCTGTCGGCTCGGACGGCACGCAGATGATCCTGGACAGCTCCGGCGCGGTGCTGGCGAAGAGCGGCATCGGTCTCTACGGCTGGGTGAAGGAGAGTGACCCGGGAGTCAAGGCGATCGCGGTCGGCTCCGACGGTACGCAGATGATTCTCGAGAACGACGGTACGGTGCTCGCGAGGAGCGGCATCGGTCCCTACAACTGGACGAAGGAGAGCGACGCCCGCGTCAAGGCGATCTCCACCAACGCCGGTGTCCAGATGATCCTCGACAACGACGGCACGGTGTACGCGAAGAACGGCATCGGGCTCTACAACTGGACCCAGGAGAGCGACGCCCGGGTCAAGGCGATAGCAGTCGGCTCCGACGGCACCCAGCTGATCCTCGGTCAGTGATCACCCCTGCCGCCTCCAGCCGGGCCCGGCCATCCACGGAAATTCACCACCCGTGCGCCGTCCGCTGCGGCACAATCCCGGGATGGTCGGCAATCGGATCACCCATCGCACCGCGGACGGCGTCCGTATCCCCGGAACGTGGCGGCCCGCCTTCATCCGCAACGGCGGCACGTACCACCTCACGGACCTGTTCATCTATGCGGACGGGCTCGTCGACTGCTGGGGACTGGTCACCCTTGCCGAGTTCGAGGAGAAGCTGCACAGCGGCTGGGTGGCCACCACCCTCCCGGAGGGCGGTGAGGTCTCCGCCTTCGAGCTCGCGGACTGGAGGTTCGGCGAACCGGAGAGCTGGCTCACGCCCGAGCAGCTGCTCGCCGAAGTCCGGGACAGCATCGACGAGTTGAACGGTCGCCCCGACGCGACCGGCCGCTGTCTGGCGGCGGTCGACGTCTTCCTCGCCGACCGGACCGAGGAGAACCGGGCCGCCGCCCGGGACGCCTTCCTGGCCGTCCACGAGTCGCAGCGCCGCTACGCCCTGGGCGACATGGACAGCAAGGACTGGCCGCTGCGGATCCTGGTCGCGGGGCCCGGTGGGCAGACCTACCTGTCGTTCGACGGGACGGTGACCCAGGAGAACTACGACCGCGCCGTCGCCTACTTCGAGGACCGCGCCCGCTGGATCGCCGAGCGGGGCACCCGCGTCCCCGCCGACGGACCGGTGGCGTCGTACGCACCGGCCGTACAGCTGCCGCACTCCTACCCGAGGGAACCGGTGGCCGACCCCGGCAAGACCGGCCTGCGCCACGACTACCCCGCCCCGATCACGGTCGTGGACACGGACTACCCCTCCGCCGCCCACGCGTACTGGTCCCTGTCCGCCGCCGACCCCGAGACCCGGCAAGCCATCGCCACGGCGGACACCGCCGTCGCGGCCCGCGTCCTCGCGGCCGGTTCGCCCCGCCGCCCGGACTGGGCGCACGTCCGGACCGCCGTCATGACGCAGCTGCTGCGCGCCAAGTACGAGCAGCACCCCGGGCTCGCCGAGGTCCTGCTCGGGACGGACGACGCCACGCTGATCTACGACGACATGGACTCCGCCTTCTGGGGCGACAACACCGGCAGCGGCCGCAACTGGTCGGGCCGCCTGCTCGAACTCGTCCGTTCCGAGCTGCGGTTGGCGCGGGCGGGGATCTTCTCGGAGCGGGCCCGGCCGTGACGCCGCCGACCCTAGCAGAGGTCCGGATGCCGGACCGGCGGGATTCGAACCCGCGGGACGATTGGGAGAGCAGGACCCTCTCCGGCGTCCAACCCCGTCCCGCAGGGTTCCTCTGCGGTACGGGGGCGCAATGGGCCGCTCTGCCACGGCCCGGCATCCTTCGGGAGGGCGCCCTCCCGAAGGGGCGATCATAGAACGGCGTCCGCGGTCAGGCTCCGCCGGTGGGCAGGTCTCGTTCGTAGTGGACGAAGCGGTCGGCCGGGACGAAGGTGTCGTAGAGGCGGCGGGCGGGGTTGTCGTGGGCGGTGAGCCAGTGGACGCGTGCCCAACCGTGAGTGGTGGCGAGGTCGAAGAGGTCCTGGAGGAGCAGGCGGCCCGCCCCGAGTCCGCGGCGGGCGGGGTCCACGAAGAGGTCCTCCAGGTAGCAGACCTGGCCGGTGAGCCAGGTGCTGTGGTGGAGGACGCTGTTGGTGATGCCGATGACCGTGCCGTCGTGCTCGGCGACGCGGCCCAGCAGTGGCTGGTGCGGGTCGAGGAGCCGTTGCCAGGTGGTGTCGGTGACGGCGGCGGGCACGGTGGACTCGTAGAAGTCGAGGTACCCGGCCCACAGTCGGCGCCAGTCCTTCTCGTCGGCCGCGGCGAGGTCTCGGACGGTGATCGTGGGGGTTTCGGACATCTCGGCTCCAGGTGACGGCGGTCGGGGGCGCTCGGGGGCGAGCGGGCCGTGGTCACGGCGATCCCAGTCAGAGTCTCGCTCAACTCCTTCGTGGTGCAGTGCGTGGGGCACGCCTTCGCACGCAGCTGGAATCAGAGGCAGACGGCCGGGTCGGGGACCGGGACGAGCCAGACGTCGGTGATGCCGCTGACGTAGCGGGCGCCGCAGCGGTCGGCCGGGACGACCAGCTGCGGGCCGGGGCCGTCGAGCGGGGTGCCGTCGATGCTGGTGGCGAGGAGGATCTGCTGGCCGCCGAAGGCGGGGTCGATCTCGGCCCAGGAGAGGACGGCGAGGTGGCCGTCGGCGCCGGTCACGGTGAGCAGGAGGCGCAGGCGCTGCTTGCGGCCCACCAGGTCGACGCGGGGCTCGGCGGTGCGGATGACGTCCCAGAGGCGGGGGCCCTCGAAGCCGTGCTGCTGCTCGCCGCTGCCTAGTGCCGGGCACGGCACTAGGCAGTCGAAGCGGGCCTCGACCCGGTGGGAGGGGAGGGTCCGGAGCTGGGCCACCGTCAGTTCGGCGGGAGCGTCGAGCAGTCCACGCAGGCGGACGGCGGCGGGTCGGCTCACGGGGGGCTCCTTCCGGCCGGCACGCGCCGGTCCGATGCGGTCGCACAGCTCCTGGTCGCCGAGGCCGACGCGGCGGCAGTAGGAGACGGTGCCGTCCGAATTGGTGATCCAGGAACGGTCGTTGGCGTAGCTCCGGTCGTTGGCGGGTGAGTACGTGCTCACCCGTCCGGTCGCCTTGAGCACGCTGCAGAGCAGGAGTTGGGAGATTCGGAACGGCGCCCTCCCGGCTCGGGCGGTGCTGGAGGATCACCCAGGCAAGACCGCCTGGCCTGGTGTCACGGCCCACTCGTCCGCTGCTCGGCCCGAGGGCTTCAATCGCTCTGAC
Source organism: Kitasatospora sp. NPDC088742 (assembly GCF_055584905.1). NCBI lineage: Bacteria > Bacillati > Actinomycetota > Actinomycetes > Kitasatosporales > Streptomycetaceae > Kitasatospora > Kitasatospora sp. NPDC088742. The sequence continues at coordinate 68,782 of NZ_JBVJLD010000015.1, forward strand.
GGCCGGTCAGGGACGACGGGCCGGGGACGGGAGGAGCGGCGATGGACCTGCACACGGTGACGGAGGTGTGCGACGCCCGGCGGTACGGGACATGGCGGCCCGGGGACGCCTGGCTAGGCGGCGGCACCTACCTGTTCTCCGAGCCGCAGCCCCACCTGCGGCGCCTGGTGGACCTCGGCCGGATGGGCTGGCAAGCGCTTGCCCGGACCCCCGACGGCGGGCTGGAGATCGCCGCCACCTGCACCGTCGCCGAGCTCTCGGCGTACGGCGCCACCGCCGGCTGGCGGGCCGCGCCGCTGGTGGAGCAGTGCTGCCGGGCGTTCCTGGCCTCCTGGAAGATCTGGAACCTGGCCACCGTCGGCGGCAACCTTTGCAACGGGCTGCCGGCCGGGCCGATGATCTCGCTGACCGCCGCGCTGGACGGTGTCTGCCTGCTGCGCGGCCAGGACGGCGGCCACCGTCGCGTCCCGGTGGCCGAGTTCGTGGTCGGCGCCGGGAAGACCGTCCGCGAGCCAGGTGAGCTGCTGCGCTCGATCACCCTCCCGGCCAGGGCGCTGGCGGCGAGGACCGCCTTCCGGCAGTCCTCGCTCTACGGGCTCGGCCGCTCCGGCGTGCTGGTGATCGGCGCCCGCGACCCGCAGGACGGATCGCTCACCCTCACCGTCACCGCCTCCACCGTCCGCCCGTTCCGCTTCTGGTTCCCGCCGGAGCCCAACGCGGCGGCCGTCCGGGAGGCGGTCGAGGACGGCATCCGGAGCGAGGACTACTTCGACGACATCCACGGACTTCCGGACTGGCGGCGGCACATGACGCTGCGTCACGCCGAGGAGATCCGCAGAGAGCTGAACGACGGGAACGACGGGAACGAGGAGGCCGCGCGATGAGCTACCGCATCCGGGTCAACGGGCAGGACTTCGACACGGAGCCGCGGGGCGGCCAGTGCCTCCGCACCTACCTGCGCGAGCGCGGCTGGTTCGGCGTCAAGAAGGGCTGCGACGCAGGGGACTGCGGCGCCTGCACCGTCCAGGTGGATGGACAGCCGGTGCACAGCTGCCTCTACCCGGCGGTGCGCGCCGAGGGCCGCACGGTCACCACGGTCGAGGGCCTGGCCGAGGGCGGTGAACTCCACCCGGTGCAGCAGCAGTTCCTCGACGCCCAGGGGTTCCAGTGCGGCTTCTGCACGGCCGGGTTCCTGATGACCACCTCCGCCGAGGCCTTCGACGAGGAGAAGAAGGCCGACCTGCCGAGGGCGTTGAAGGGCAACCTCTGCCGCTGCACCGGCTACCGCGCGATCGAGGACGCCATCAACGGGGTCCGGCACACCGAACTCCCGTGCGCCGGAAAGGCGGTGGGCCGGAGCCTCGGGGCCCCGGCCGGGCCGCAGGTGGTGACCGGGACGGCCCGGTACACCTTCGACCTCGAAGTGGAGGGCCTGCTCCACATGAAGCTGCTGCGCTCCCCGCACCCGCACGCCCGGATCGTCTCGATCGACACCTCCGCGGCCCGCCGGGTGCCCGGCGTGGTGGGCGTGTTCACCCACGAGGACGCCCCGGCCACGCTCTACTCCTCGGCCCGGCACGAGCATCCGACGGAGGACCCGGACGACACCCGGCTGCTGGACGACGTGGTCCGCTTCGTCGGCCAGCGGGTCGCCGCCGTGGTCGCCGAGACCGAGGGCGCGGCCGAGGAGGGCTGCCGGCGGATCGTGGTCGAGTACGAGCAACTCCCGTACGTGCTGGACCCGGAGGAGGCGATGCTGCCCGGCGCCCCGGTGATCCATCCCAAGGGGCCGGAGTCGCGGATCGCCCGGGCGGAGAACAACGTCTGCGGCGAGGCGCACGGTGAGATGGGCAGCGTGGAGCAGGGGTTCGCCGAGGCGGACGTGGTGTACGAGGAGACCTTCCGGACCCAGCGGGTGCAGCACGCCAGCCTGGAGACCCACGGCTGCGTCGCGTACTTCGAGGAGAGCGAGGAGCCGGGCGGGGAGGAGCGGATCGTGGTGCGGTCCTCCACCCAGGTGCCGTTCCTGACCCGGCGGGCGCTCTGCGACCTGTTCGACCTGCCGATGGAGAAGGTGCGGGTGGTGGCCGGCCGGGTCGGCGGCGGCTTCGGCGGGAAGCAGGAGATGCTCACTGAGGACATCGCGGTGTTCGCCGCGATGCGCCTGCACCGGCCGGTGAAGCTGGAGTTCACCCGCGCCGAGCAGTTCTACGGGGCCACCACCCGGCACCCGTTCCGGATCACCGTGAAGCTCGGCGCCAAGCGGGACGGCACCCTGACGGCCCTGCAGTACCGGGTGGTGTCCAACACCGGCGCGTACGGCAACCACGGCCCGGCGGTGATGTTCCACAGCATCGGCGAGTCGATGGGCGTCTACCGGGCGCCGCACAAGAAGGTGGAGGCCTACTCGGTCTACACCAACGGCGTGCCGGCCGGGGCCTTCCGCGGCTACGGGCTGGGCCAGGTGACCTTCGCGGTGGAGTCGGCGATGGACGAGCTGGCCCGCCGACTGGGCGTCGATCCACTGGAGTTGAGGGAGCGGAACATCATCGGGCCGGGCGAGCACATGGAGGGCCCGCTCGGCGAGGAGGAGGACCTGCACATCGCCAGCTACGGGCTGGACCAGTGCCTGAACGTGGTCCGCACCGCGCTCGCCGAGGACACCAGCGCCGAACTCGCCCCCGAGGGCTGGTTGGTGGGCCAGGGCTTCGCCATGGCGGCCATCGCCTGCGGCCCGCCCGGCGGCCACATCGCGGACGCCACGGTGAAGCTGCTGGAGGACGGGACGTACGACATCGCCGTCGGCACCGCCGAGTTCGGCAACGGGACCACCACTGTGCACAAGCAGATCACCGCCGGCGCGCTGGGCACCACTGTCGACCGGATCGGCATCCGGCAGTCCGACACCGACGTGGTCAAGCACGACACGGGCGCGTTCGGCTCGGCGGGCACCGTGGTGGCGGGGAAGGCGGTGATGAAGGCCGCCAACGCGCTGGCCGAACAGATCGTCAGCTTCACGGCCGAGTACGCCCGCACGCCGCGCAGCCTGGTCCGGCTGGGAGCGGAGGCGGTGGAGTGCGACGGGCGGACGGTGCCGCTCAAGGAGGTGTTCGAGGCCGCGCGCGGGCGGGGCGTGGAGCTGCGGGCCGACGGGCACTTCGGGGGGTCGCCGCGTTCGGTGGCGTTCAACTCGCAGTGGTTCCGGATCGCGGTCGACCCGGACACCGGGGAGATCCGGATCCTGCGCAGCGTGCATGGTGCCGACGCCGGGAAGGTGATGAACCCGCTCCAGTGCCGGGGGCAGGTGGAGGGCGGGGTGGCCCAGGCGCTCGGCGCGACGCTGTTCGAGCAGGTGCTGCTCGACGAGCGGGGCGAGGTGACCACGGCCGCCTTCCGCCGCTACCGGCTGCCCGCCTACTCGGACGTGCCGCGAACCGAGGTGCACTTCAGCTCGACGAGCGATGCCATCGGCCCGCTGGGTGCGAAATCGATGTCGGAGAGTCCGTTCAACCCGGTGCCACCCGCCTTCGCCAATGCGCTGCGGGACGCGACCGGCATCCGCTTCACCGAGGCGCCGTTCCTGCGGGACAAGGTCTGGCGGGCGCTGCACGAGGCCCGTGAAGCGGGCCGGACTGTGCGCGTCTCCGAGGCGGAGGGGGCCGGCGGGGTGGTTGCTCGGAGGAAGTGACAGAGGGAAAGACTGTTCGCTAACTTGCATCTACCATGCACAACTGCGTGATCTCCTGGCATCGGCGAGGGTGGGCCAGGGCGCGGAGCACAAGGAGCACCACATGATCGTCGGGGACCTGCTGGACCTGGCCGACCTGCACATCGAAGCCGCCTGGGCACCCCCCGAGCTGCTGGCCACCGAGGTCACCGGAGTCACCTCCACCGACCTCCAGGACCCGGCCCGCTACCTCCAGCGCGGCGAGCTGGTGCTCACCGGGTTGGTCTGGTGGCGCCCCGAGGACGGCCCGGCCGCCGCCTCGGCCGCGCTGCGCTTCGCCAACGCGCTGCGCAGCGCGGGCGCCGCCGCCCTGCTCGCGGGCGAGGGCACCCACGGCGCCGTCCCGCCAGAGCTGGCCGAGGCCTGCCGCCTGCACGGCGTCCCGCTGCTCTCCGTCCCGGCCGGCACCAGCTTCCGGGCCGTCACCGACCGGGTGTACCTGCGGCTCTGGGGCGACCTCGGCACCCCGGAGGAGGGTGCCGCCGCCCTCCCGGCGGCGGTCCGCCGGGACCTGCTGGCGCTGCTCGGCGCGCACGCCCGGGCGGCGGCGGGCGACGGCGGTGGCGCGGCCTTCGGTGGTGCTCTCCTTGACGGTGCGTCCGTCGACGGTGTGTCGGGCGGCTCGGAGGGCGGCTCGGGGGGAGGTGCGGAGGCAGGTGCGGGCGGCCCGTCACCGGTGCGTGACGCCGTGCTGGGGGAGGTGCTGGCGACGGCGGTGAACCGGCTCGGGCTGCCGGGCTGCGCGCTGCTCACCGGCTCCGGGCGGGTGCTGGCCGCCTCCTCGGAGGAGGCGGAGGCCGAGGTGCTCGCGACCCTGGGCGGCGGGCGGGGCGGCGGGGCCGTCACGGTCGGCCCGACCGGCGACACCCCCTTCGACGGCTGGCTGCTGCGGACCGCCGCCGAACCCGCCCCGGCCGTTCGTACGCTGCTGCACGGCCTCGCCGAGCTGCTGGCCCCCGCGGCCGCCCGGGCCAGGGCGACCACCGCCGCCCAGCGCCGCACCGCCGCCCGCCTCGTCGGCCTGCTCGGACCGGACGGCGGGCCTGGCCTGGCCGAGGCCCTGACGCTCTGTCGGCTCCCGGCCGGGAAAGCCCTCACCCCGGTGGTGGTCCGGGCCGAGGGCGCCCCCGAGGGCTGGGCGGTCGCGGCCCTCGCGGAAGCGCTGCACCTGGCGGGCGTACCGTTCGCCGCGGCCCCGGAGCCGCCCCACCCGGCCGGCGTCCCGGTGCCCTTCCACCGGGCCGCCGACGCGTTCGGCCCGTCCGGGTCGGCCCGGGCCGGGGCCCCGGCGGAGCAGGCCGCGGCGTCCCCGGAGGGCCTGCCGTCCGGGGACGCGGCGGCCGTACCCCCGCATGAGCCGCGGCCCGGCCGGGGCTGCGCGGTGGCCCTGGTGGCCGCGCCGGCGCCGGAGGTCACGGCGGCCCTGCGCGCCCTCTGGCCGCGCTTCGAGCGCCGCCTCGCCGTGCACGGCCCGCTGCGCGGCGGTGTCGGCCCGAGCGCCGGACCGGAGCGGACCGAGCTGGCCGCCGCCCTGGTGCAGGCCCGCTACGCGCTGGCCTCGGGCGCCGGGGGGCCGGTCGGCAGCAGCGCCGAACTCGGCTCCCTCGCCGCCCTGTTGAGCGGCATCCCGCCGGAGGTGCGGAGCGCCTTCCGGTGGCGTCTGCTGGCCCCGCTGGCGGCCCACGACCGGGCCAACCCGGTCTCCCTGCTCGACACCCTGGACACCTTCCTGCGGCACAACGCCTCGTGGTCCCGCACCGCCGAGGCCCTGCACATCCACGTCAACACGGTGCACTACCGCATCCGCAGGATCGAGGAACTGACCGGCCGCAGCCTCACCCAGCTGGAGCACCGGATGGACCTGAGGGCGGCCCTGCTCTGCTCCACCTCCGAGAGCTGACGGCCCGTCGGGCCCGCCCGGGGCGACGGTGGCGTTCCGGACGGTCAGCGGGTGGTCGAGCGGCCGAGGTAGGTGAGCGGGCCGGGGTCGGGGACCGGGATGACGTGGAAGCCGGTGCGGTCGTAGAAGGCCCGGGCGCGGGTGTTGGCGCTCACCATGCCGAGGTGCACCTGCCCTGCGCCGGCCTGGCGCAGGGCGTCGAGCAGACGCTCGATCAGCAGGCGTCCGAAGCCGCGGCCCTGGAACCGCGGGAGCAGGTCGATGTGCAGATGGGCGGGGTAGTCGGCCAGTTCGGGCAGGACCATCCGCTCGGGGGTGTGCAGCAGCAGGGCCATCAGCTCGTCGCCGTCGGCCGGTTCGCCGGCCGGGGGCGGGTAGCGGTGGCCGACCCGGGGGAGCCAGTGCTCGCGGAGCTCGGCGGCGAACCGGGTGGTGTCGGAGGTGCCCAGCACGTACCCGACCGCAGTGCCCCTGCCGTCGTCCAGGACGTACGCGAGGCCGGGTTCGAACTCGAGGTAGGGCCCGGCGAAGTTGTCCGGGAGCACCTGCTCGTTCCGGTAGAGGCCGGTGGCGTCGCCGCCGGCCTCGGCGGTGCGGACGCAGATGTCGTACACCGCCTCGCGGTCGGCCGGGCGGTACGGGCGGATCGTCGGCTGCGGGTTCTCCACCGGTGTCCTCTCCTGCTTCGGGGGCTGTCGGTCGAACGGCAGAACGGTTGGCCAGGGCCCGCCGTGCCCAACTCCGGTGGCGGGGCCTGCTCTAGACTCGGTGATCCTTCGTGCGGCGAGTCCGCACGAGCGCTTCCGCGCCCACCCGAGCCGAGGAGTCCCGCATGCCGACGGTGCCCCAGCCCAGTATCAGCACCGGCCCCACGGAGAGCCCGCTGCTGGAGCTCACCATCGGGGAGGCCCTCGACCGCACCGTGCTGGCGCATCCGGAGCGCGAGGCCCTGGTGGACGTGGAGAGCGGGCGCCGCTGGACGTACCTTCAACTGGCCGACGAGGTGGACCGGGTGGCGCTCGGGCTGCTCCGGCTCGGGGTCCTGCCGGGTGACCGGGTCGGGATCTGGGCGCCCAACTGTCCGGAGTGGGTGTTCACCCAGTACGCCACCGCGCGGATCGGCGCGGTGCTGGTCACCGTCAACCCCGGCTACCGCAGCCACGAACTCGAGTACGTGCTGCGCCAGTCGGGCATCCGGACGGTGGTCGCCGCGCCCTCGTTCAAGACCTCCGACTACGCGGCCATGCTGGCCGAGGCCCGCCCGGCCTGCCCCGGGCTGGCGGACGTCCTGCTGATCGGCACCGACGGCTGGCGGGAGCTGCTGGACACCGACCTGTCCGACCGGGCCCGGCTGGACGCGGTGGCCGCCGGGCTGGGCGCAGACCAGGCGATCAACATCCAGTACACCTCGGGCACCACCGGTTTCCCGAAGGGCGCCACGCTCTCGCACCGCAACATCCTGAACAACGGTCACTTCGTCGGCGAGCTCTGCGGCTACACCGAGCAGGACCGGATCTGCGTCCCCGTCCCCTTCTACCACTGCTTCGGCATGGTGATGGGCAACCTCGCGGCCCTCACCCACGGCGCCTGCGTGGTCATCCCCGCCCCGGGCTTCGACCCGGCCGCCACCCTGCGCGCGGTCGCCGCCGAGCGCTGCACCTCCCTCTACGGGGTGCCCACCATGTTCATCGCCGAGCTCAACGACCCTTCCTTCGAGGAGCACGACCTGGGCAGCCTGCGCACCGGCATCATGGCGGGCTCGCCCTGCCCGGTGGAGGTGATGAAGCAGGTGGTCGAGCGGATGGGCATGCGTGACGTGTCGATCTGCTACGGCATGACCGAGACCTCCCCGGTCTCCACCCAGACCCGCCTGGACGACCCGCTGGAGCGCCGGGTCTCCACCGTCGGCCGGGTCGGCCCGCACCTCAAGGTCAAGGTGGTCGACCCGGCCACCGGCGAGACCGTCCCGCGCGGCACGCACGGTGAACTCCGCACCCGGGGCTACTCGGTGATGCTCGGCTACTGGGACGACCCCGAGCGCACCGCCGAGGCGGTGGACGCCGAGGGGTGGATGCGCACCGGGGACCTGGCGGTGATGGACGAGGCGGGCTACCTCAACATCACCGGCCGGATCAAGGACATGGTCATCCGGGGCGGCGAGAACCTCTACCCGCGCGAGATCGAGGAGTTCCTGCACACCCACCCCGACGTCCTGGACGCCCAGGTGATCGGGGTGCCGGACGCGAAGTACGGCGAGGAGCTGATGGCCTGGGTCAAACTCCGCCCCGGCGCGGCCGAGTTGACCCCGGAGGCGCTCCGGGCCTACTGCGCGGGCCGGATCGCCCACTACAAGGTGCCGCGCTACGTCCACCTGGTGGAGGAGTACCCGATGACCGTCACCGGCAAGATCCGCAAGGTGGAGATGCGGGCGGAGGCGATCGAGCTGCTCGGCCTCCAGCGGACGGCCGGCGCCGAGCACGCCTGACGGCGGGCCCGGTCCGGGGCCGTGCTGAGGCCCCGTTAGGGTGGCTCACGTGCGTGTACTGCTGGTGGAGGATGACGAGCCGGTCGCCCAGTCGCTGCGGCGGGGCCTGCTGCGCTACGGGTTCGAGGTGGAGTGGGTCGCCACGGGACAGGCGGCGCTGACCGCCGCCGACCCCTACGACCTGGTGCTGCTGGACCTCGGACTGCCCGACACCGACGGGCTGGACGTGTGCAAGGAGCTGCGGGCCCGGGGCACGGTGCCGATCATCGTGATCAGTGCCCGCAGCGACGAGACCGACCGGGTGGTGGGGCTGGAACTCGGGGCGGACGACTACGTCTCCAAGCCCTTCGGGGTCCGCGAGGTGATCGCCCGGATCAGGGCGGTGATGCGGCGGGTCCAGCCCCGCTCCGCCACCGGGGCGGGCAGCGGGCCCGACCGCTACGGCGCCCGCCTCACGGTGGACCGCCGCGCCGCCCGGGTCCACCTGGACGGCACCGAAGTCGCGCTCGCGCCCAAGGAGTACGACCTGCTGGCCTTCCTCACCGAGGAGCCGGGCGCCCTGATGAGCCGTGAGCAGATCATGGAAGCGGTCTGGGACGCCAACTGGTTCGGCCCGACCAAGACCCTGGACGTGCACGTGGCCGCGCTGCGGCGCAAGCTCGCCGGGGCGGTGGTGATCGAGGCGGTGCGCGGGGTCGGCTTCCGGTTGGTCATCACCGAGGAGACTGCGCCCGGGGGCGGAGCAGGAGACGGTCCGGCATGATCCGCCGGCTGATCGTCAGCTACGTGCTGCTGGTGGCGGTCGCGCTGGCCGCCTTCACGGTGCCGGTGGCCTTCACCCTGACCGCGCAGCTGCGCGGCGACACCGAGGAGTCGGTGCGCCGCGAGGCCACCACCATGGCGCTGCTGCTCGGCGCGGGTGACCAGCCGGCCAGGCAAGCGCTTTCCCGGCTGGCCGGCGCCTACGCCGAGGAGACCCCGGGCCGGGTGGAGTTGGTGGCCGCCGACGGGGGAGCGGTGGACTCCCTGCCCCGCCCCGACGATCCGCAGGACAAGGCGCTCCGACGCGCCGTCAGCGAGGGCCGCACCACGGTGGACTGGGGCTCCCGGCTGGTCTGGGGCCCCGAACTGGTCGTCACCGTCCCCGCCCGCGCGCCGGACGCCGGCACGATCACCGGCGCGGTGCGGATCCGCTACGCCACCGCCGACCTCACCGACCGGCTCTGGCGGATCTGGGGCTTCCGCGCGGTGCTGGCCGTCGGCGTGCTGGCGGTGGCCGCCGGGCTGGGCGCCATCGTGGCCCGGCTGCTCACCCGCCCGCTGCGCCAACTCAACGAGATGGCCAGCCGGTTCGGCGCCGGGGACCTGACCGCCCGCTCTCCGGTCACCGGGCCGCAGGAGACCAGGACGCTGGCCCTGACCCTCAATCAGGGCGCCGAGCGGCTGGACACCCTGGTCGCCTCGCAGCGCATCTTCGTCGCCGACGCCTCCCACCAGCTGCGCACCCCGCTCACCGCGCTGCGGCTGTCGCTGGACAACATCGCCGACGGGGTGGACGACGAGTTCGTCCGGGAGGACGTGGAGCAGGCCACCGCCGAGGTGGTCCGGATGAGCCGGCTGGTCAGCGGTCTGCTGGTGCTGGCCCGGGCGGAGGCCAAGGTGTCCGCCCCGGAGCCGCTGGTGCTACGGGAGTTGGTGGCCGAGCGGCTGGCGGTCTGGCGCCCGGCGGGGGAGGAGCGCGGGGTGACCATCGCGCTGTCGGGGGGCACCGACGACCTGCCGAGGGTGCTGGCCGGGCCGGGCAACCTCGACCAGGTGCTGGACAACGTGCTCTCCAACGCCCTGGAGGTCTCCCCGGACGGCTCCACCATCACCGTGCGGCTGACCGCCCGCCCGGGCGACCAGGTGCTGCTCGAGGTCCTCGACCAGGGACCGGGCATGTCCGAGGCCGAACGCTCCCGGGCCTTCGACCGCTTCTGGCGCGGCCAGGGCCTGACCGGCCGCACCGGCTCCGGCCTGGGCCTGGCGATCGTCCGCCAACTGGTCACCGACGACGGTGGCACCGCCACCCTCGCCGAGGCCCCGGGCGGCGGCCTCCGGGTCGGGATCACCCTCAGGACCGAGTCCCGGACGGGACGTTAGCGTCCCGGGACGGTAAACGAGTTGCTGACCGGCCGGGTAGGCGGGCAGGGTCTGGATCATGATCCAACTACGTGCTCTGACCTCGGACGACTGGCTCCTCTGGCGGGGGGTGCGACTGGCCGCGCTCACCGAGGCGCCCTACGCCTTCGGATCGACCCTGGACCAGTGGCAGGGCCCCGGCGACCGGGAGGAGCGCTGGCGTGCCCGGCTGTCGGTCCCCGGCGCGCACGACCTCGTCGCGCTCCTCGACGGCCGCCCGGTGGGCATCGCCGGCGGAGTGCCGGGCGAGGAGGCGGGGACCGTGGAGTTGATCTCGATGTGGGTCGGCCCCGAGGCCCGGGGCAAGGGCGTGGGTGACCGGCTCATCCGGGCGATCGAGCGGTGGGCGGCGGAGCGCGGGGCCACGACCATCCGGCTGTCCGTCATGCCGGACAACCCGAAGGCGACCCTGCTCTACGAGCGCCACGGTTTCACGGACACGGGTGAGCCGGGCGACCTCCTGCCCGACGGCGTGCGCCGCGAGCGGGTGATGGCGAAGCGCCTGGCGGTGTCGACCGACTCTTGACCCCCCGTTGACCTGTGCTTTGTCGAGCGGGGTGCGCCCGGGACATGACGGCCCGTCAAGGGTTGACGGTAGTCCGGTACAGGTCTATACCAGTGGTCAGTCACGTCAACTTCGGCCTGGTTCCCGACCGTTGGCCCGGCCGCGCGCCCCCACTCTCCGCGCGTCCGGGCCACCGTCCTCGCCGCCTCCTGGAGAGGTTCCCGATGGAACGCGTACTGCCCCCACACGCTCATGCCCCTGCCTCTGCCCCTGCCCCTGCCTCTGCCCCCGCCGCCCGTCGGCCGCGCCGCGCCGTCGCCGTGGCAGTGGCCGTCTTCGGACTGCTGGCCGGCGGCGTCGCCGCGGTCACCGCGAGCGGTACGGCGAACGCCGTCGCCGCCGCCGGGATCGGTTCCAACTGGTACGCCTCCGCGCCGTACCTGATGCCCGAGGACAACAGCCCGCCGAACGCCGCCGCGGTGATGGACGCGACCGGTCAGAAGGCGTTCCAACTGGCGTTCATCCTGGCCCAGGGCAGCAATTGCAGCCCCGCCTGGGGCGGCACGTCCTCGATCGACACCGACACCACCATGCCCGCCGTGATCCAGACCATCCGGAACAAGGGCGGCGACGTCTCGGTCTCGGTCGGCGGCTACGGCGGCACCAAGCTCGGCCAGACCTGCGGCACCCCGGAGGCGACCGCCGCCGCGTACCAGAAGGTGGTGACCAAGTACGGCCTCAAGGCGATCGACTTCGACCTGGAGGAGCCGGAGTACGAGAACACCGCCGCGATCCACAACGAGATCGGCGCGGCCCGGATCCTCCAGCAGAACAACCCGGGCATCTACATCTCCATCACCACGGCCGGGACCAATGCCGGCACCGGCTGGTTCGGTACCCAGATGCTGCTGGAGGCGAAGTCGCAGGGCTTCACCCCCGACAACTACTCGATCATGCCGTTCGACGGCGGCTTCAACGGCGCGGCGGCGCAGACCGACGCGCTGGTGAAGTTCAACGGCATCCTGCAGAGCACCTTCGGCTGGAACGAGGCGACCGCGTACGCGCACGAGGGCGTCTCGCTGATGAACGGCCGCACCGACGCCGCCGAGTACTTCCGGCAGGCCGACTTCCAGACCGTGCTGGACTTCGCGACCGCGCACCGGCTGGCCCGCTACACCTACTGGTCCGTCAACCGCGACCGGCAGTGCGCGGGCACCGTGGACCCGGGCCTGTCCGGCGCCTGCTCCAGCGTGGTGCAGAACGACTGGGACTTCACCAAGTACACCGTGAAGTTCGCCGGGGCGACCCCGCCCACCACCACCCCCAGCCCCTCGCCGAGCACGAGCCCGAGCAGCAGCCCGAGCCCGTCCGGCGGCGGCTGCTCGGCCGCGCCGAGCTGGAGCGCGACCACCACCTACGCCACCGCGGGTGCGAAGGTCTCCTGGAAGGGCCACTACTGGACCAACAAGTGGTGGACCCTGAACGAGGATCCGACGCTCAGCGGCCAGTGGGGAGTGTGGGCGGACAACGGCGCCTGCTGACAGCACGGAGACGGACGGGCCGCACGACCGGGAGCATGTGCCTCCCGTCCGTGCGGCCCGTTCCGGTGCTCAGCCCTCGGCGGGGAGGACCGAGGAGTGGTGGTTGACGATCAGCCACTTGCCGTTGCGCTTCTCGTACTCGTAGGTGTAGCGCGCCTCGACCGGCTTGGTCACGCCGGTCTTCGGGTCGGTCAGGTGGAAGCGGTAGACGCCGGCGTCGAGCGCGGAGTCCTTGTCCAGGATGTTGATCACGCTGCGGACCTTCTCGCCGCGCGGCTTCTTCTGCAGGAAGTGCTCGAAGTAGTCGGTGATCTCGGCCCGGTTGGTGCGGATCTGCGGGGAGGCGGTGGGCAGCAGCACCGCGTCCTTGGCGTAGCGGTCGGCGACCTTGGCCGGGTCCCCGGTCCGGAGGGCCGCGTTCCACTGGTCGAAGAGGGCGGCTATCTCACGCTCGGTGGGCCTGCCGCGCCGGTCGTCGTCCCCGGCCTGGGCGACCCCGGCGGTGACGGTGGCGGCTGCGGCGACCGCGACGGCGGCGGCCACCGCGACCCGGAAGCGGGTCGGACGCCGACGGTCGGGACGGTGACTCTGCATCAGTGCTCCTGCTCTGCTCGGTTGCGAGTGGCTCCACCCTCTCGATCGGCGGGCAAGGGGTGGTACAGGAGAGGTGCAGGGGAGCGGAAGGGGGCGGACAAGGTTGCGGACAGAAGGGGAAAATGGCCAGACAACCGGCTCTGTCGGACAGGACAACTCGGCGTGATGGCATGCGTTTGCCAGGTGTACCGCGGGCAGCCATCAGAGGTCCGCCGGGCGGTACCCGAGGAGCGTTTTTCTTGTGGCCGCCAGTCCTCAGCCCCCTCACCCTCCCGAGGTCAAAGCCACCCATGACCGACATCAATCGCCGCCGGTTCCTCCAACTCGCCGGTGGTACCGCCGCGTTGACCATGCTCTCGGACTCCATCGCCCGGGCCGCCGCGATCCCCGCGCAGGGCAGTACCGGTACCATCCAGGACGTCGAGCACATCGTCGTGCTGATGCAGGAGAACCGTTCCTTCGACCACTACTTCGGCGCCATGAAGGGCGTCCGCGGCTTCGGTGACCCGCGCCCGGTCACCCTGCCCAGCGGGAAGTCGGTCTGGAACCAGTCCAGCGGCGGCAAGGTCACCCTGCCGTTCCGCCCCAACTCCGCCAAGCTCGGCATGGAGTACCTCCAGGGCCTGAACCACGACTGGGCCGGCGGCCAGTCGGCCTTCAACAAGGGCAAGTACGACAACTGGATCCCCGCCAAGACCACCGCCACGATGGCCTACCTGACGCGGCAGGACATCCCGTTCCACTACGCGCTGGCCGACGCCTTCACCATCTGCGACGCCTACCACTGCTCCTTCATCGGTGCCACCGACCCGAACCGCTACTACCTGTGGTCCGGCTACGTGGGCAACGACGGCACCGGCGGCGGCCCCGTGCTCAACAACGCCGAGGCGGGCTACGGTTGGACCACCTACCCCGAGCGCCTTGAGGCTGCCGGGGTCTCCTGGAAGGTCTACCAGGACGTCGGCGACGGCCTGAACGCGGCCGGTTCCTGGGGCTGGATCAACGACGCCTTCCGCGGCAACTACGGTGACAACTCGCTGCTGTACTTCAACAACTACCGCAACGCCCAGCCCGGCAGCCCGCTCTACGAGAAGGCCCGCACCGGCACCAACGCCAAGGCCGGCGAGGGCTACTTCGACAAGCTGCGCGCCGACGTGCAGGCGGGCACCCTGCCCAAGGTGTCCTGGATCGCCGCGCCCGAGGCCTTCTCCGAGCACGCCAACTGGCCCGCGAACTACGGCGCCTGGTACGTCTCGCAGGTGCTGGACGCGCTCACCTCCAACCCGGACGTGTGGGCCCGCACCGCGCTCTTCATCACCTACGACGAGAACGACGGCTTCTTCGACCACGTCGTCCCGCCGTTCGCGCCCTCCGGCGCCTCCCAGGGCCTGTCCACCGTGCCCACCACGCTGGACTACTTCCCGGGCAAGACCGGCTACGTGGCCGGTCCGTACGGGCTCGGCCCCCGGGTGCCGATGATCGTGGTCTCGCCGTGGAGCACCGGTGGCTACAGCTGCTCGGAGACCTTCGACCACACCTCGGTGATCCGCTTCATCGAGAAGCGCTTCGGGGTCAACGAGCCGAACATCTCGCCCTGGCGCCGCGCGATCTGCGGTGACCTCACCTCGGCGTTCGACTTCGCCCGTACCGGCACCGCCGCCGCGCTGCCCTCCACGGCCGGCTACTACCCGCCGGACAAGAACCGCCACAGCGACTTCCTCGCGGTGGCCCCCGCCACCGGCACCATGCCGCGCCAGGAGGCCGGGGCCAAGCCCACCCGGCCGCTCAAGTACGCGCCGTACGTGGACGGTTCGGCCGACGTGGCGGGCGGCAAGTTCAAGCTCACCTTCAGCGGCGGCCCGTCGGCCGGTGCCCAGTTCTACGTGACCTCGGCCAACCGGACCGACGCCCCGTGGACCTACACCGCCGAGGCCGGCAAGTCGATCGCGGACACCTGGAACACCACCTACTCCAAGGGCGTCACCGACCTCACCGTGCACGGGCCGAACGGCTTCCTGCGCCGCTTCCGCAACCCGGGCAAGACGGCCGGCCCCGAGGTGACGGCCCGTCACAACGCGGCCACCGGTCAGCTCGACCTGACCTGCACCAACGCGGGCGCGGCCGCCGTCCTGACGGTGGTCAACGCCTACGGCAACACCACCCGCACGGTGAACGTCGCCACCGGTGCCACCGTCAGCCTCTCGCTGGACCTGACCGCCGGGCACCGCTGGTACGACGTCACCGTCACCTCCAACACCTCGGCCGACTTCGTCCGCCGCCTGGCGGGTGTGGTCGAGACCGGTGCTCCGGGCAGCTCGGACCCGGGCATCCTCACCAACTGATCGGTCGGTCTCAGTCGGTCCGCTCGCCCGTCCAGTCGATGACGGGCGGGCGGACCGCCGCGCAGAGCGGGTGGCCGAGCCGGTCGGTCAGGCCCAGACGGCCCGTCAACCGGCCCGTGGCCAGGGCGGTTTCGAACACCTCGGGCGGCACGCCGTCCAGCATCAGCTTGGCCCGGCGGAACAGCTCGCGGCCGCCGTCGGGGGGCACGCCCGTCCAGGTGAGGTAGAGGAAGCGCGCGCCCGGGCGGCCCTGGACGTACGGGCCGGTCAGGTCACCCGCCCCCTTCACGGCGCACTCCGCCGTCCAGCGGGCGGAGGCGGCGTCCCCCGGCACCGGGTCGAGCAACTCGTCGGCCCGGCCCTTGCGTTGCAGGCCCACCACGACCTCCCGGTAACCGGGGAAGCCGGGCCCGGGCGGGCAGTCGCGGCCGGGCAGGTCGTGCGCCTCGATGCGGATCTCCATGGGTGCCATTGTGCCGCCGGGGTCCGTCAACGGGACGGACCCCGGCGGCCCGTGGCCGTGGTGTTTCAGTGCATCGGGACGGCGACCACGTCGTAGTCGGTCTCCGGGGTGGGCTCGGTGCCGAAGCGGGCGTTCGGCAGGTAGAGGCGGCCGTCGAAGGCGGCCACCGTGGCGGGGACCCGGAAGCGCGGGTCGGTGATCCGGCGGGTGACGGTGCCCCGGCGGCCGGAGGCGTCGAGGCGGACGACCGCGACCTCGTTGTTCTGGTTGCGCACCACGAAGAGCTCCCGGCCGCACCGCAGCAGTCCGTCGCCGTTCACCAGCGACGCGCCGCCGAGGTCCACCTTGGTGGTGGCCCCGGTGGCCGGGTCGATCCGCTGGAGGACGCCGGTGGTCATGTTGACCACGAGCAGTGCGCGGCCGTCCGGGGTGGTCTCGATGCCGTTGGAGTTGATCTCGTCCGGCACGTGGTCCACGTCGCCGGTGAGCTGACGGCGGATCACCTGGTCAGGCCGGGGCAGCCGGCCCCCGGGGCCGAGCGGCAGGCCGTAGAGCACCGGCTGGAGCGACTCGGTGATCCAGACCACGTCCCGGGTCAGCACCACGTCGTTGACGAAGGTGTTCGCCGGGTCGGTGGCGAGCTGGTAGGAGGCCAGCAGCGCCCCGGTCCTGGTGTCCAGCACCCGGGCGTCACCGCCGAAGGCCCCGGCGGTGAACAGGCGGCCGCGGTCGTCGGCCTTCATGCCGAGCGAGGGCGTCCCGGCGGCCGGGCCGGCGTAGAGCAACTCGCCCTTACCGGTGGCGAGTTCGTAGCGGAGAACCCGGCCGTCGACCAGCGAGCCGAAGTAGGCCCGGCCCCGCGCGTCGATGGCGATGCCCTCGGGCCGGAAGCCGTTGGGAAGCGCGAAGCCGTTCGGCCGGCGATCCGGCCCGGCGAGGTGCCAACCGTCGTCGGCGGCCGACGCGGCCCCGGCGAGCGGGCCGAGCAGGGCCCCGGCCCCGGCCGCCGCACCGAGGCCGAGCAGGGAGCGTCGTGACAAGTTTTCGGGCATGGCAGAGTGTCCTTCCCCCGTGGAAGCTGATGCCCGACACTCCACCACACCCCGTCCCGTTCGCGCACCACCGCAGAACCCGTGCGGCACAAGTGGAACGGTGACCGTCCGGTAGGGCTCAGGGCCGGTCGGTGAGGTAGCCGCCCATGGTGGCGAAGTACTCGAGGGCGGGCAGCTCCCGGCCGTCCTCGGTGCGGACCCGGGTGACCGCCAGGCCGTGGGCGCGGCCGGTGCGGGCGTCGGGCCCGGCGACGATCACCACGCCGTCGCCCTCGCGGTAGAAGATCCGGCCGGGGGTGCCGCCGTAGCGCTGCTCGGAGACCCGGGCCGCGAGGATCTCCAGCCGCCGGCCCCGGTGGTGGGTGAAGGCGGCGGGGTACGGGGCGGACTGGGCCCGGACCAGACGGTCGAGCTCCTCGGCGGACCAGCGCCAGTCGATCCGGATGTCCTCCTCCGCGCGCTTGTGGAAGAAGGTCGCCCCGGACCGGTCCTGCGGGGTGAAGTCGGTGCGCCCGGAGGCGATTTCGGCCAATCCGTCGACGGTGATCGGGCCGAACAGCGCGAGCGTGCGGTGGAACAGGTCGGTGGTGGTGTCCCGTGGGCCGACCGGGACCGCCCGCTGGAGCACGATGTCCCCGGCGTCCAGGTGCTCGTCCATCAGGTGGGCGGTCACGCCGACCTCGGGCTCGCCGTTCAGCAGGGCCCAGATCAGCGGGGAGAAGCCGGCGTACTTGGGCAGCAGCGAGTCGTGCACGTTGAGGGTCCCGTGGCGCGGGAGCTGGAAGATCCGCGGCGGGATCAGCGTGCGCCAGTTGGTGGCCACGATGACGTCCGGGTCGGCCTCCTTGAGGCGGGCGTAGAGCTCCTCGTCGTCGGGCCGGTTGCGGATCACCACCGGGACGCCGTGGGCCTCGGCGAGCTCGGCGACCGAGTCGCTCCAGATCTTCTCGTAGGCGTGCTCACTGGCGGGGTGGGTGACCACCAGGACGACGTCGTGCTCGGACTCCAGGAGCGCTCGGAGGGTGCGGTGGCCCCAGGTCTGATAGCCGAACATGACGACCCGCATGAAGGTTCCTCCTCGGAAGGGACAGCCGGATGCGGTCAGTAAAGCAAGGCTTACCTAAGTTGTGCAACGAGGGCGAACTCCGGCCATCGAATGGCCAGTTGTCGACGGAGCGGACCGAGACGATCCGAGGTGGGCACTTGCACATTAACTTAGGCTTACCTAAGTTTGACTCTGTTTCCGCCTCGAAGGGAAGACCGTGCACCGTTCCGCAAGACGCCTCCCGCACGCGGCCGCCGCCGCTCTCGCCGCCCTCGCCCTGGCCGCCTGCGGGAGCGGCACCACACCGGCCGCCACGCCCGCCGCCGACGGCGCACCGAGCGGCTCCACCGCTGCCGGATTCCCCGTCACCGTCCAGCACAAGTACGGCAGTACGGAGATCAAGTCCGCCCCCAAGCGGGTGGTCACCCTCGGCCTCTCCGACCAGGACGCGGTGCTCGCGCTCGGGGTCAGGCCGGTCGGCGCGGTGGACTGGTTCAAGGAGAGCCCGTACGGCAAGTGGCCGTGGGCCAAGGACCTCTGGGGCGGCACCGCCCCGCAGGTGGTCGGGGAGCGCGACGAGTACACCATGGAGAAGATCGCCGGGCTGAAGCCCGACCTGATCATCGCCCAGTACTCCGGCATGAAGCAGGAGCAGTACGACACCCTGCGCAGGATCGCTCCGGTGGTCGCCCAGCCCAAGGAGCACCAGGACTACGCCGCGCCCTGGCAGGTGATGACCCGCCAGATCGGCAAGGCGCTCGGCAAGGAGGCCGAGGCCGAGCAGAAGATCACCGCGATCGGCGACCGCTTCAAGGCCGTCAAGGGCCGCCATCCCGAGTGGGCGCAGCAGACCCTGGCCGTCGCGGACAGCTTCGAGGCCGGCAAGTACTCGGCCTTCACTCGGGCCGACCCGAAGGCGATCTTCTTCAACGAGCTCGGCTTCGAGCTCAAGCCGGAGATCGACGCCCTGGCCAAGCCGGGCTGGAACGTCGCCGAGCTGAGCGCCGAGAAGCTCGACGTGCTCGACACCGACAGGCTGGTCTGGGTCACCTCCAGCGCCGCCGCCAACGAGCGGATCAAGGGCGAGCCGTTCTACCGCAAGCTCAAGGTGGAGCAGGAGAAGCGGGACCTCTTCGTCCCCTACACCGACCCGGACGTGGGCGCGGCGTTCTCCTTCAACACGGTGCTCTCGATCCCCTACGCGATCGACCAGATCGAGCCGCTGCTCAGCGCCAAGCGGTAGGGCCCGTCGAGGCCCGACGCGCCATCACCAGTCCATCCAGAGAGGCGTTCCACCATGTCTGCTGCCGAGCCCGACCTGACCGCGCCCGCCGGCCTCCCGATGACCGGCGGCCAGCACGGGATCTGGCTCGCCCGGCAGTACGAACCGGAGAGCACCGCCTTCCACGCTGCCTACCACCTGGACCTGCGCGGGGCGGTGGACCTGGCCCGGCTCTCGTCCGCCGCCCGGCAGGCCGTCGCGGAGGCCGAGTGCCTGCGGGTCCGCTTCGCGCCGGGCCCCGTCCAACTCCCGGACGGGGAGCGGGCGGTGGCGGAGCCGGAGCTGGTGGACCTGCGGGGGGAGGACGACCCGTACGCGGCGGCGGAGGCGTGGACGGCGGCCGACCGTGTGCGGCCGATCGACCTGGCCACCGGGCCGCTGTACCGGCACGCGCTGCTCCGGCTGGCCGACGACGTGGTGCGGTGGTACCAGGTGTACCACCACATCGCGGTGGACGGCACGGGCGTGGCGCTGATCGCCCGCCGGGCCGCCGTGCTCTACGACGATCCGTCCGCACCGGCCCCGGACTGGCGGCCGGCCCGCCTCACCGACGCCGAACGGGACTACCTCGGCTCGCCGGACCACGAGGCCGACCGCGCCTACTGGCGGGCCCGGCTGGCGGACCGCCCGGAGCCCGCCCGCCTGGCGACGGCCCGTCACCGCGCCCCGGCCGACGGCGGGCCGGGGGGCCTGGCCGCAGGCGGGGGTACCGAGGACGGGCGGACGGGCGACGGCTCCGCCGGTCCGACGGACCGTCAGGAGGTCGGCGTCGCGCGGGTGACCCGGTACGTGGAGCTGGGTGCCGAGCGGGTGGCCCGGCTGCGGGCGGCCGCCCGGGGCATGGGTGTGCGGACCTCCCGCCTGCTGGTGGCCGCGGTCGCGGCCTACCTGCACCGCAGCACCGGGGAGAGCGACCTGCTGCTCGGCCTGCCGGTCGCCGCCCGGCCGGACGGCGGCCGGGCCGAGGTGCCCGGGATGCTCTCCAACATCCTGCCGCTGCGGCTCACCGTCCGCCCCGACACCACCCTCGCCGCGCTGGCCGCCGACGTGGCGGACAGCATCGCCGAGTTGCTCCCGCACAGCCGCCTGCGCGCCGAGCAGCTGGCCCGCGAGCTGGGCCTCGCCGAGGGCGTCGCCGCGCTCACCGGCCCCACCGTCAACATCCTGCCGGTCGGCACCGGAATCGGCTTCGCCGGGCACGCCCCGGAGTTCCGCCCGCTCTGGCTCGGCCCCGCCGCGGACCTCGCGGTCACCTTCGGGGAGACCCTGGCCGGCGACGGCATCCGCCTCGACCTGGCGCTGGACGCCCCGGCCGACGAGACCACGCGGGCCGAACTCGCCGGCCACCAGAGCCGCCTGCTGCGCGTGCTGGACGCCCTCACCGGCGACCCGGGCCTCCCGGTCGGCCGGATCGAGCTGCTCTCCGGAGCCGAACTGACCGAGATGCTCGAGGAGTTCGGCGCCGACCCGGTGGACAGCCCGGAGCTGAGCTGGCCCGCCGCCTTCGAGCGCCGGGCCGCCCGCCGCCCGGAGGCGACCGCGCTGGTCTGCGAGGACCGGCGGCTGAGCTACGCCGAACTCGACGCCGCCGCCAACCGCATGGCGCACCTGCTGCTCGCCCGCGGCGTGCGCCGTGAGGAGCCCGTCGGCCTCGCCCTGCCCCGCTCCGCCGAGCTGGTGGTGGCCCTGCTTGCGGTGCTCAAGGCCGGCGCCGCCTACCTCCCGCTGGACGCCGACCACCCGCGCGAGCGGATCGCCTACATGTTGGCCGACGCGGGGGCTCGCACAGTCCTCACCACCACCGAGCTGGCCCCCGAACTCCCGCCCGAGATCGAGGCCCTGGCCATCGACACCCCCGAGGTCCGGGCGGCGCTGGCCGAGGCCGAGCCCAGCTCGCCGGGGCTGGACATCGCCCTGGACGAGGCCGCCTACGTGATCTACACCTCGGGCTCCACCGGCCGCCCCAAGGGCGTGCTGGTCCCGCACGACGGCATCGGCAGCCTGATCGCCACCGCCACCGAGCGGATCGGCGTCACCGAGCACAGCCGGGTGGCCCAGTTCGCCTCCGTCGGATTCGACGTGACGGTCTGGGACCTGGTGATGTCGCTCTGCGTCGGCGGACAGGTGGTGCTGGTCCCCGCCGAACGCCGCGTCGCCGGGCCCGCGTTGACGGAGTACCTGGCCGAGCACCAGGTCACCCACATGATCCTGCCGCCCTCCCTGGTGGCCGCCCTGCCGCCGGAGTGCACCCTCCCCGAGGGCGCGGTGCTGGTGGTCGGCACCGAGGCGGTGCCGCAGGAGCTGGTCGTCCGCTGGTCCGGCCGGCTGCGTGTGGTGGTCGCCTACGGACTGACCGAGGCGAGCGTCAACTCCACCCTCTGGCCCGCCACCTCGGGCTGGAGCGGCCCGGTGCCGATCGGCCGCCCGGACCCGAACACCCGCTGCCACGTGCTCGACCAGGCGCTGCGCCCGGTCGCCGTCGGGGTGGAGGGCGAGCTCTACGTCTCCGGGCGCGGCCTGGCCCGGGGCTACCTCGGGCGGCACGGGCTGACGGCCGGGCGGTTCGTCGCCGACCCGTTCGGCGAGCCCGGCGGACGGATGTACCGGACGGGGGACCGGGTCCGCTGGGGGGCCGACGGGAACCTGGAGTTCCTCGGGCGGGCCGACGGCCAGGTGAAGATCCGCGGCCACCGGATCGAGCCCGGCGAGGTGGAGAGCGCCTTCATGGCCCGCCCCGGCATCGCCCAGGCCGCCGTGCTGGTCCGGGAGGACCACCGGGGCGTGAAGCGGCTGGTGGCCTACCTGGTGGGCGGCGAGGCCGAGGTGGCGGCGGCGCGCGTGGCGGTGGCGGGGGAGCTGCCCGAGTACCTGGTGCCGAGCGCGGTGGTGGTGCTGGACGGGCCGCTCCCGCTGACCCCCAACGGCAAGCTCGACCACCGGGCGCTGCCCGACCCGGACTGGACCGCCGGCGGCGGCGTCGGCTCGGCCCCCGGCACCCCGCTGGAGTCCACGCTGGCCAGGCTCTTCGGCGAGGTGCTGGCCCTGCCCTCGGTGGGGGTGCACGACAGCTTCTTCGAGCTGGGCGGCGACAGCATCGTGGCGATCCGGCTGGTCAACGCGGCCCGGGCGCACGGCATCTCGCTGACGCCCCGGCAGGTCTTCCGGCTGCGCACCGTCGCCGCGCTGGCCGCCGTGGCGACCCCGGCCGGGCCGCTCGTCGCCACCGCCCCGGTGGTGGAGCTGGACCGGGAGGCGCTGCCGGTCTCCCCGCTCCAGGAGGGCCTCTTCTTCCACGCGGCGCTGGACGGGGGCTTGGAGGACGGCTACCTGGTGCAGGAGGTGCTGGAGCTGGCCGGCGAGGTCGACGGCGAGCGCCTGCGCGGGGCGCTGCACACCGTCCTGGAGCGGCACCCGCTGCTGCGGGCCGGGTTCCGCCAGCTCCCGGACGGCCGGGTGGTGCAGCGGATCGCGCCGGTAGGCGAACCGCCCTGGCGCGTGCTCGAACCGGGTGGGGCCGCCGACCGGGCGGGCGGGACCGAGGCCTGGGCAGGTGAGGCCTCCCCGGGTCAGCCGTCGGCAGGCTCGCGGAGCGAGGACCTCGCCGACGGCTCGTCGTCCGCCGTCGGGCAGCTGGACGGCGGGCAGGCCGGGGCCGGTTCCGGCGGTCCGTTGGAGGCGGCGCTCGCCGAGGACCGGGCGGCCGGCTTCGACCTGGGGGTGCCGCCGCTGCTGCGGGCCACCCTGCTGCGTACGCCGGGCCGGACCAGGCTGCTGCTGACGCTGCACCACATCGTGGCCGACGGCTGGTCCGTGGCCCTGGTCCTGCGCGACCTGACGGCCGCCTACCGGGGCGCCCCGCTGCCGCCCGTCCCGTCCCCGGACGGCTACCTCGGCTGGCTGGCCACCCGGGACCGCGAGACCGACCGCGCCGCCTGGCGCACCGCCCTCGCCGGTCCGGTCGAGCCCCTGAAGCTGCTGGGTGATGCAGTGGATCCCGCCGCCGTAGCCGGGACGGTGACGGTCCGGCTCCCCGCCGAACTCACCGAAGGACTGGCCGAGTTCGCCCGCGCCCACGGCCTCACCCAGAGCACCGTGCTGCACGGGGCCTGGGCCGTGCTGCTCGGCGCGCTGGCCGACCGCGAGGAGGTGGTCTTCGGCACCACCGTCTCCGGCCGCACCACCGAGGTGGACGGGAGCGCCGAGCTGGTCGGGCTGTTCAGCAACACCGTCCCGGCCCGGGTGCGGCTGCGCCCGGAGGAGCCGCTCGCCGACCTGCTGGCCCGGCTCCAGGAGGAGCAGAGCGCCCTGCTGGACCACCACCACCTCGGCCTGGCCGAGCTGCAACGGATCGCCGGTGGCGGCGAGTTGTTCGACACGCTGGTGGTCTTCGAGAACCACCCCACGGCCGCTCTGGAGGCCGGCCCCGCCGGGGACGGCCTGCGGATCACCGGGGTCGAGGTCCGCGACACCGTGCACTACCCGCTGGCCCTGATCGTGCTCCCCGGCGAGCAGCTCGAACTGCGGTTCAAGCACGACGGTGCCAGGATCACGGCCGCCGAGACCGCCGCCCTGGCCGCCCGGCTGACGGCCCTGCTGACCACCGCCGTCACCACACCCTGGCTGCCGCTCGCCGCGCTCGACCTGCTCTCCGACCGCGAGCGCTACCAACTCGCCGCACTCAACGCGACCGCCCACCCGGTGCCCGCCACCACCCTGCCCCGGCTGATCGCCGAGCAGACCGCCCGCACCCCGGACGCACCCGCCGTGGTCTTCGCCGGCACCACCCTCTCCTACGCCGAACTGGAGCTCCGCGCCGAGCGGTTGGCCCGGCGACTGCGGGCCCGGGGCGCCGGGCCGGAGGGCTACGTGGCCGTCGCCCTGCCGCGCTCGGCCGAACTGATGGTGGCCCTGCTCGGCGTGCTCCGCTCGGGCGCCGCCTACCTCCCGCTGGACCCGGACTACCCCGCCGAGCGGCTGGCCGGGATGCTCGCCGACTCCGGGGCCCGGACGGTGGTCACCACGGCCGGGGTCCGCCTCCCCGAACTCCCGTGCGTGGAGCGGCTGCTGGTCGAGGAGCACGAGGACCTCCCCGCCCCGGCGGACGTCCCCGTGGTGGCCGTCCCCGTGGCAGCCGGGCCGGACCATCCCGCCTACCTGATCTACACCTCCGGCTCCACCGGCCGCCCCAAGGGCGTCGCCGTCACCCACCGGGCCATCGTCAACCGGCTGGCCTGGATGCAGGACCGCTACCGGCTCGATGCCACCGACCGGGTGCTCCAGAAGACCCCGTCGAGCTTCGACGTCTCCGTCTGGGAGTTCTTCTGGGCGCTGTGCGAGGGCGCGGCGGTGGTGCTCGCCGAACCCGAGGGCCACAAGGACCCGGCCTACCTCGCCGCGCTGGTCCGGGCCGAGCGGATAACCACCCTGCACTTCGTGCCCTCCATGCTGACCGCCTTCGTCCAGGCCATGAGGGTGGCCGGTGAGCCCGGCTGGGCGGGCAGCCTGCGCCGGGCCTTCGCGAGCGGCGAGGCGCTCGGCGGAGAGGCGGCCGCGGGCTGGGCCGAGGTCTCGGGCGGGGTCCCGCTGCACAACCTCTACGGTCCGACCGAGGCCGCCGTGGACGTCACGCACTTCGAGGCCGGCCCCGAGCCGGGCCCGGTGCCGATCGGCCACCCGGTCTGGAACACCCGGCTGCACCTGCTGGACACCTTCCTGCGGCCCGTCCCGGAGGGCGTGCCCGGTGAGTTGTACCTGGCCGGGGTCCAGCTGGCCCGGGGCTACCACGGACGGCCCGCGCTGACGGCCGGGCGCTTCGTCGCCGACCCGTTCGGCGAGCCGGGCAGCCGGATGTACCGCACCGGGGACCTGGTGCGGCGGCGGCCGGACGGCGCGCTGGAGTACCTGGGCCGGACGGACCGTCAGGTGAAGATCCGGGGCCACCGGATCGAGCTGGGGGAGATCGAGGCCGCGCTGGCCGCTCTGCCCGGGGTGGGCCGGGCCGCCGTGATCGCCCGGGACGGCGCGCTGCTCGGCTACGCGGTGCCCTCCGCGGCCGTGCTTCCCGGCACCGTGCTGGACGGGGCCGCCCTGCGCGCCGCGCTGGCCGCGGTGCTGCCCGCCGCCCTGGTCCCGCAGGCCGTCCTCCCGCTGCCGGAGCTGCCCCTGACGCCCAGTGGGAAGCTGGACCAGCGCGCCCTGCCCGACCCGGCCCCCGCCGGCGGCCCCGCCACCGCGGGCCGGGCCCCCGGCAGCGCCCTGGAGCGCGAGCTCTGCGCCGTCTACGCCGAGGTGCTGCGCCTGCCCGAGGTCGGCCCCGAGGACGACTTCTTCGTGCTGGGCGGCGACAGCATCACCTCCATCGCGGTGGCCACCCGGGCCCGCGGGCTCGGCCTGCCGGTCGGCCCGCGCGAGGTGTTCACCGCCCGCACCCCGGCCGCCCTGGCCGCGCTCCTCCCCGACGCGCCGTCACCGTCGCTGTCACCGTCACCGACCACCGAGCCGGAGCCCGCCACCGCCGTGACCGAACCGACCGACCTCACCCTGGGCGCCGCCGAGGCCGCCGCCCTCCAGGCCCTGCTCGCCCAGCAGGGCAGCACCGATCCGGCGTTGCGCGCGCTGTTGGCGAAGCTCACCGCGGCGGCACCCGCCGCCCCCGCCCCGGCCCGGCTGCTGGAGCTGACGGACGAGCAGCTCGCGAGCGTCGAGGCCACCGCCGGACGGACCGTCAGCGAGGTGTGGCCGCTCTCACCACTCCAGGAGGGCATGTACTTCCACGCCAGCTACGACAGCGGCGACGCGCTCGACGTCTACCTCTCCCAGGAGACCCTGGAGCTGGACCACCGCCTGGACGCCGACCGGCTGCGCGCCGCCTGCCGCGCCCTGCTGGAGCGCAACCCCGGCCTGCGGGCCGGCTTCACCGCCGACGGTGTCCCCGGCCCGGTCCAGTACCTCGTCGCCGAGGCCGCGATACCCCTCACCGTGGCCGACCTCTCCGAGCTCCCGGAGGACGAACAGGAGGACCGCACCGCCGAGTTGCTCGCCGCCGACCGTCGCCGCCGGTTCGACCTGACCGAGCCCCCGCTCTGCCGCCTGCTGCTGCTCCGGCGCGGCGGCGGCCGGGACACCCTGGTCGTCACCCACCACCTGATCCTCTGGGACGGCTGGTCCGCCTGGCTGTTCCTGGAGGAGCTCTTCACCCTCTACGCCCGCTCCGGCGACACCGCCGGCCTCGCCCGGCCCGGCTCCTACCGCGACCACCTGCGCTGGCTGTCCGCCCAGGACTCCGCGGCCGGCCTCGACGCCTGGGCCCGCGCTCTCTCCGGCCTGGACGAGCCCACCCTCACCGTCCCCGCCGGCCGCGACGGCGGCCCGGTCATCCCCGAGGACCACCACGCCCTGCTGGACGCCGAGTTGAGCGAGCGGCTGCGCTCCGCCGTCCGCGCTCACGGCCTCACCCTCAACACCCTGCTCAGCGCCGCCTGGGGCCTGACCCTCTCGGCCGTCCTCGGCCGCCAGGACGTGGTCTTCGGCACCGCCGTGGCCGGGCGCCCCGCCGAGGTGCCCGAGGTGGCCGGGATCATCGGCATGTTCCTCAACACCGTGCCCACCCGGGTCGCGCTCCGCCCCGCCGAGCCGGTGCCCGAGCTGCTCCGCCGCCTCCAGACCGAGCGCGCCGAGCTGATGCCGCACGAGTACCTCGGCCTCGGCGCGATCCAGCAACGCACCGGCCACCGACGGCTGTTCGACACCCTCTTCGTGCTCCGCTCGGCCGACGGCGAGGAGCGCGCCGCCGCCCTGCGCGCCCAGCACGGCATCACCGGGGTGGGCAACGTGGACGGCACCCACTTCCCGCTCACCCTGATCGTCACCCCCGAGGCCCGCCTGCGGGTCACCCTGGCCGCCCGCCCCGACCACTTCCCCGCTGCCGCCGCCCGCACCGTCCTGGACCGCTACACCACCGTGCTGGCCCGCCTCGCCGAAGGCCTGGCCGCCGCCACCCCGGTCGGCCGCCTGGACCTGCTGCTGCCCGGCGAGGCCCCCGACACCAGCGGCACCCGGGAGCCCCTCCCGGACCGCACGGTGGCCGAACTCCTCGCCGAGCAGACCCGCCGCACCCCGGCCGCCACCGCCCTGGTCTGCGGCGAACAGCGGCTCAGCTACGCCGAGTTGGACGCCGAGATCAACCGCCTGGCCCGCCTCCTGCTCGCCCGGGGCGCCGGCCCCGAGCGGGTGGTGGCGCTCGCCCTGCCGCGCTCGGTGCGGACCGTGGTCGCCCTCTTCGCGGTGCTGCGCACCGGCGCCGCCTACCAGCCGCTCGACCTCGACCACCCGGCCGACCGCCTGCGGCTGATGCTCGAGGACACCCGCCCGCTCTGCCTGCTGACCACCACCGGGACCGCCCCGGCCCTGGCCGGTGCCGCCGAGCCCGTCCTGCTCGACCACCCGTCCGTCCAGGCCGAGTTGGCCGCCCTCCCCGCCGGGCCGCTCGCCGAGGTCCCCGGCTTCGAGCCCGGCCGCCCCGGCCGGCTGGAGCACCCCGCCTACGTCATCCACACCTCCGGCTCCACCGGCCGCCCCAAGGGCGTGGTCACCCCCTACCGGGGCCTGACGAACATGCAGCTCAACCACCAGCGCGAGGTGTTCGCCCCCGCCGTCGCCTCGGCCGGCGGGCGCCGGCTGCGGATCGCCCACACCGTCTCCTTCGCCTTCGACATGTCCTGGGAGGAGCTGCTCTGGCTGGTCGAGGGCCACGAGGTGCACGTCTGCGACGAGGAGCTGCGCCGGGACGCCGAACAGCTGGTCGCCTACTGCGACCGGAACGCGGTGGACGTGGTCAACGTCACCCCGACCTACGCCCAACTCCTGATCGAACAGGGCCTGTTGGACGGCCATCGGCCCGCCCTGGTGCTGCTCGGCGGGGAGGCCGTCCCGGACACCGTCTGGCACCGGCTGCGCGAGAGCGACGCCACCTACGGTTACAACCTCTACGGCCCCACCGAGTACACCATCAACACCCTCGGCGGCTCCACCGCCGACAGCCCCACCCCCACCGTCGGCCGTCCCATCCGCAACACCCGGGCCCACGTCCTGGACGCCGTGCTGCGCCCGGTCGCCCCCGGCGCCCCCGGCGAGCTCTACATCGCCGGCACCGGCCTGGCCCGCGGCTACCACGACCGGCCGGGGCTGACCGCCGCGCGCTTCGTCGCCGACCCGTTCGGCGAGCCGGGGGAGCGGATGTACCGCACCGGGGACCTGGTCCGCCGCCGCCCCGACGGCCTGCTGGACTTCCTCGGCCGCACCGACGACCAGGTCAAGATCCGCGGCTACCGGATCGAACTCGGCGAGATCGCCTCCGCCCTGACCACCCATCCGGCCGTCGCCCAGGCCGCCGTGGTGGTGGGCGAGGGCGGCCGCCTGGTCGGCTACGCCGTCCCCTCCGCACCGGTCACCCCCGAGGAGCTCCGCGCCCACCTGCGCGAGACGCTGCCCGACTACATGGTCCCCGCCACCACCGTGCTGCTCGACGCCCTCCCGCTCACCGTCAACGGCAAGCTCGACACCCGCGCCCTCCCCGCCCCCGACCCGGCCGGACTCACCGGCCCCGGCCGTGCCCCCCGCGACGAACGCGAACGCGCCCTCTGCGCGCTCTACGCCGAGGTGCTCGGCCTGCCCGAGGGCAGCGTCACGCTCGACGCCGACTTCTTCGACCTCGGCGGCCACTCCCTGCTCGCCACCCGCCTGATCGGCCGGGCCCGCACCGTGCTCGGCGCCGACCTGGCTATCCGCGACCTCTTCGAGGCCCCCACGGTGGCCGACCTGGTCGCCCGCGCCGACCGCGCGGCCGCACCGGCCGCCCGCCCCGTGCTCCGCGCGGCCGACCGCCCCGCCGAGCTCCCGCTCTCCGCCGCACAGCAACGCCTCTGGCTGATCCAGCAGTTGGAGGCCACCTCGGCCGCCTACAACTTCCCGCTGGTGCTCCGGCTGCGCGGCCCCTTCGACCTCACCGCCTGGACGGCCGCCCTCGCCGACCTGACGGCCCGCCACGAACCGCTGCGCACCCTCTTCCGGGTCCGCGACGGCCGGCCCCACCAGCACGTCCTGGCACCTGCCGAGGCCCGGCCCGAGGTGACGGTGGTCCCCGCCAGTGAGGAGCTGCTGCCCGACCTGGTCGCCGCCGCGGTGGCCCGTCCCTTCGACCTCGCCGCCGAACTCCCGCTCCGCGCCACCGTGCTGGAGATCGACCCGGACGACCGGGTGGTGGTCCTGCTGCTCCACCACATCACCACCGACGAGTGGTCCGACCGCCCGTTCCTGCGCGACCTCACCACCGCCTACGCCGCCCGCCGCGCCGGACGGGCCCCCGCGTGGGAGCCGCTCCCGGTCCAGTACGCCGACTACGCGCTCTGGCAGCAGCGGCTGCTCGGCGCCGACGAGGACCCCGGGAGCCTCGCCGCCACCCAACTCGCCTACTGGAAGCGGACCCTGGCCGGAGTGCCGGAGGAGCTGGAGCTCCCCACCGACCGCCCCCGCCCGGCCCGCCCCGGCTTCCACGGCGCCGACCTCGCCGTGGACCTCGCCCCCGACACCCACCGCGCCCTGCGCGCGCTGGCCCGCCTCCACGGCGCCAGCATGTTCATGGTGCTGCACGCCGCCGTCGCCGCCCTGCTGCACCGGCTCGGCGCCGGCACCGACCTGCCGATCGGCGCACCCGTCGCCGGCCGCGGCGAGGAGGCCCTGGACGACCTGGTCGGCTTCTTCGTCAACACCGTGGCCCTGCGCACCGACCTCACCGGCGACCCGGGCTTCGCCGAGCTCCTCACCCGCGTCCGCGCCACCGACCTGGCCGCGTTCTCCCATGCCGACCTGCCCTTCGAACGCGTCGTGGAGGCCGTCAACCCGGCCCGCTCCACCTCCCGCAACCCGCTCTTCCAGGTGATGGTCGGTCACCACACCCGCGGCGACGCACCCCTGGCGCTGGACGGCCTGCGCGCCGAGTACCTGCCGCACCCGACCCGGACCGCCAAGTTCGACCTGGTCTTCAGCTTCACCGAGCAGCTGGGCGAGCGGGAGCGGCTCACCTGCCGCGTCGAGTACGCCACCGAGCTCTTCGACCGCCGCACCGTGGAGGAGCTGGCCGCCCGCCTGGAGCTGCTGCTCACCGCCGTGCTCGCCGACCCGTCCCGGCCGCTGTCCCGGGCCGAGGTGCTCCGCGAGGGCGAGCGGGAGCTGGTCCTGGAGACCTTCAACGCCACCGCCCGCCCGGTCGACGAGCTCACCTTCCCCGAGCTCTTCGCCGCCCGCCGGGCCGAACGCCCCGACGCCGTGGCCGTGGTGGACCGGGGCCGGGAGGTCGGCTACGCCGAACTCGACGCCCGGGCCGGACGGATCGCCGCCCTGCTGGCCGCCCGGGGAGTCGGCGCGGAGAGTGTGGTCGGGGTCGCCGTCCCGCGCTCGGCCGACCTGGTCGCCACCGTCCTGGCGGTGCTGCGCCTCGGCGCCGCCTTCCTCCCGCTCGACCTCGCCCACCCCGCCGACCGCCTCACCCACTTCCTCACCGACTCCGGCGCCACCCTGGTCGTCGCCACCGAACCCGTCGCCGGCAAGCTCCCGCCGGTCGCCCCGCTCCTGCTGCTGGACGCCCCGGCCGTGGCCGCCGAACTGACCGTGGCCGCTGAGTCCGCGCCCGCGGCCTCCGTGACGCTCGACCAGGCCGCGTACGTCATCTACACCTCCGGCTCCACCGGCCGCCCCAAGGGCGTGGTGGTCCCGCACGAGGGCATCGCCAGCCTGGTCGCCACCGCCGTGGACCGGATGGGCCTGACCACCGACAGCCGGGTCCTCCAGTTCGCCTCCGTCGGCTTCGACGTCTTCGTCTTCGAACTCGCCATGGCCCTGTGCCACGGCGGCCGCCTCGTGCTGATCCCGGACGAGGCCCGGGTGGCGGGCCCCGCGCTCACCGACTTCCTGGCCGAACAGCGCGTCACCCACCTGATCCTGCCGCCCTCCCTGGTCTCCGCCCTCCCGCCCGGCTGCGAACTCCCCGAGGGCTCCACCATCCTGGTCGGCACCGAGACCGTCCCGCCGGACCTGATCGACCGGTGGGCCGGCAGCGTCCACCTGATCGCCGCCTACGGACTCACCGAAGCTACCGTCAACTCCACCCTCTGGTCCGCCGCCCGTACCGGCCGCCGCACCGGCCAGGTCCCGATCGGCGCCCCCGACCCCAACACCCGCTGCTACGTGCTGGACGACGGCCTGCGCCCCGTCCCGCCCGGCGTGGTCGGCGAACTCCACGTCGCCGGACGGGGATTGGCCCGCGGCTACCTGGCCCGCCCCGGCCTGACCGCCGCCCGCTTCGTCGCCGACCCCTTCGGTGCCCCCGGCGCCCGGATGTACCGCACCGGCGACCGAGCCCGCTGGCGCCGCGACGGCAACCTCGACTTCCTCGGCCGGGTGGACACCCAGGTCAAGATCCGCGGCTTCCGGATCGAACTCGGCGAGATCGAGGCCGCGTTGGCCGCCCATCCGTCCGTCGCCCAGGCCGCCGTGCTCCCCGACCGCCGGGAGGACATCGTCCGCCTGGTCGGCTACGTCGTCCCCGCCGCCGGGCACACCCTCGACCTGGCCGTCCTGCGCCAACTGCTCGCCGCCACCCTCCCCGAGTACATGCTCCCCACCGCCCTCCTCCCGCTGGACGGCCCGCTGCCGCTCACCCCGAACGGCAAGCTCGACCGCGCCGCCCTCCCGGCCCCTGACTGGGCCGGACTGACCGGAGCCGACCAGCCCGACGGCCCGGCCGAGCAGGCGGTGGGCCGGGCCTTCCGCGAGATCCTCCGACTGCCCGGCATCGGCCGCCACGACGACTTCTTCGCCCTCGGCGGCCACTCGATGGCCTCCATGCGACTGGTCGCGCGCCTGCGGGCCGAACTGGGCGCCGAACTCGGCGTCCGGGACGTCTTCGACACCCCCACCGTGGCCGGCCTCGCCGCCAAGCTCGGCACCTCGGCCACCACCCGCCCCGCCCTCCGACCCGCACCCGCCGCCGGCCCCCTGCCGCTGGCCCCGGTCCAGCGCTGGCACGCCAGCCCGGTGCACCCCGGCTGGGACCACGCCCTGGTGCTGCGCTCACCCGGCGGCCTGGACCGGGCGGCGCTGGCCGCCGCCCTCGGCGACCTGGTGGCGCGGCACGCCCCGCTGCGCACCTCGGCGGCCGAGAGCGGCCAACTCCCGGTCACCGGACCGCGCTTGGAGGTCTCGACCTGCCCCGACCTGGAGAGCCGGATCGCCGCACTGGCCACCGACCGCGCCGTCTTCCCCGGCGGCGCGCCGCTCCGGGCCCACCTGCTCACCGACCCCGCCGGCGCCCAGGCCGTCCTGCTGACGCTGCACCACCTGGCCGTGGACGAGTGGTCCGTGGTCCCGCTGCTCCGCGACCTCACCACGGCCTACCGCGCCCGCCTCGCCGGCCCCGGCCGGGCCCCGGCCTCCACCTCGCTGCCGGTGGACTACGCCGACTACACCCGCTGGGCCCACGCCGTCCTGGCCGCCGGCCTCGGAACCTCCCAACTCGCCTACTGGCAGCGGACCCTGGCCGGAGTCCCGACCCGCCTCGCGCTCCCCGCCGACCGCCCGCTCCCGGCCGTGCGCTCCCACCACGGCGCGTACGTCCCCTTCACCCTCGACGCGCGCCTGCACCGCGCCGTCGACCGCCTGGCGGGCGCCACCGGCACCAGCATGTTCATGGTGCTGCACACCGCCCTCGCCACCCTGCTGACCGCCCACGGCGCCGACACCGACCTGCCGATCGGCACCAAGGTGGCCGGCCGCACCGACGACCAACTCGCCGACCTGGTGGGCTGCTTCTTCAACACGGTCGTCCTGCGCACCGACACCGGCGGCGACCCGAGCTTCGCCGAGCTGCTCGCCCGGGTCCGCGAGACCACCCTGGCCGCCCTCGAACACCAGGAGCTCCCCTTCGACGAGGTGCTCCGGTCCACCGACCTGGCGGGCGGCTCGCCCGAGGTCATGGTCATCCACCACGAGGCCGCCGAACTCGCCGCCCTGGAAGGCGGAGTGGGTACCCTCGGAGCGGTCCCGACCGGCTGGACCTCCGCCGAACTGACCCTCAGCTTCCACGAGCCGCGCGGCGACGGCGAGGTGCACTGCGCCCTGATCCACACCACCGACCGCCTGGGCCCCGAGAAGGCCGCCGCCCTGACCGGCGAACTCCTCACCCTCCTGCGCGCCGCCACCGCCAACCCCGACCTCCCGCTCACCGTCCTGGCCGCCCTGATGACCACCCCCTGCACCGCCTGAGGAGCCCACCCCCCATGACCACCAACCCCTTCGACGACCCCGAGGCCGACTTCCACGTCCTGGTCAATGCCGAGAACCAGCACGCCCTCTGGCCCGCCTTCGCCCCCGTCCCACCCGGCTGGACCAGCGTCCTCGGCCCCACCAGCCGCGAGGCCTGCCTCACCCACGTCGAATCCCACTGGACCGACCTCCGGCCCGCGAGCCTGACCACCCGTCAGGCCTGAGCGCCTCCGTACGGCGGACCGCCGTCCGCCGTACGGGGGTTATCCCGAGACGGGACCCGCCCGGTAGCCGGATGGCCCGGGGGGAGCCGCCTTGCGAGGATCGACGTGTCCGAGCACCGCAACGCCGCATCCTCCGAAGGACCCGCATGCGTAGCAACCGTCTCGTCGCCGCTTCCCTGGCCGGGGTCGTCGTGGCCGGTCTCGCCGCCTCGACCGCGGCCCCGGCCTCGGCGGCCCCCGCCCCTCCCACCATGGTGTTTTCGACCCCCGCGAAGGGCCTGACGCTCGCACTTCCCGCGCCACGCGGCCGCTACGCCACCGGCGCATCGACCTTCCGGCTCGTCGACGACCGGCGGCCGGACCCGTGGGTGCCCGGCCGGTCCTACCGGGAGTTGATGATCAGCGTCTTCTACCCGGCCGCGTACACCGGCGGCCGGCCGCCGACCGAGCAGTTCCCGGCGGCGGTGGCCGCGGCGGTCGGCCCGTCGGTCGAGGCGGGCAACGAGCTGCCCGCCGGCCTGGTGGACTGGGCCGCGACCAGGACGCACTCGGTGCGGGACGCCGCGGCCGCACCGGGCCGCTTCCCGGTCGTCGTCTACTCGCCCGGCGCCGGGGACTCGCGGGACTGGAACGTGTCGCTGGTCGAGGACCTCGCCTCGCGCGGCTTCGTGGTGGTCACCGTCGACCACACCGGGGAGGCGCCGGCCACGCAGTTCCCGGACGGCCACCTGGTCGGCAACGGCCCGGTGCTGACGGCCTGGGAGGAGGCGTTCCGGAACGGCACGACGCTGGAGTTCTTCACCCGGCTGATGCAGGCGCGCCAGGCCGACACCAAGCTGGTCCTGGACCGCCTGGCCGGCCTGCCGCAGCGGCTGACCGCCGGCATGGACCTCGGCCGGATCGGCATGTTCGGCCACTCCGCCGGCGGCTTCACGACGGCCACCGCGATGTACGCCGACCCGCGGATCAAGGCCGGCGTCAACCTGGACGGCACCCTCGAGTACACCGTGAAGCCCGACGGCACCCACCTGAGCGAGGTCGCGCTGCACGGCCTGGACCGCCCCTTCCTGCTGATGGGCAGCTCCGGCCGGGAGGCCAGCGACATCCACGGCGAGCCGTCCTGGGCCTCGTTCTGGCAGCACCAGCGCGGCTGGAAGGCCGACGTCACCCTGCACGCCTCCGAGCACGCCTCGTTCACCGACGCCGAGGCCCTACTGCCCCAACTGGCCGGCCGGGTGCCGGCCGCGACGCTGGACGCGGCACTCGGTACGGTCGACCCACGCCGAGCGGTGGCGGCCAACCGGGCGCTGGTCTCCTCGTTCTTCGACCGTTTCCTCAAGGGCTGCGACGACCACCTGCTGGACGGCGGCCCGTCGGGGTACCCGATCACCTTCGAGCGGTAGCCCGTCGGCGTCCGGAGGTCAGGCGGGTGGCAGCAGGTCGCTCGCGCTGATGGTGTACGTCAGTGGCGGGTAGACGAAGTCCGTCTCGGTGTTCTCGCGGCGCCGGAGCTGGAAGAACTCGCGCCGTTGGTCCTCGTCGGCCAGGGTCAGGCGGGTGCCCTGGGGGAGACGGGG
This sequence comes from Kitasatospora sp. NPDC088742, assembly GCF_055584905.1. Classification (NCBI taxonomy): domain Bacteria; kingdom Bacillati; phylum Actinomycetota; class Actinomycetes; order Kitasatosporales; family Streptomycetaceae; genus Kitasatospora; species Kitasatospora sp. NPDC088742. The sequence goes on from NZ_JBVJLD010000015.1 coordinate 104,016, forward strand.
CTGTCCGTCGTGGAAGCGGAGGTGGGTCTTGGAGGCCCGGAAGGTCAGGCCGAGCCAGTGGTTCTCGGCCCGCCGGGTGGGTGAGTCGAGGACGATCCTGTGCTTGAGGCGTCGGTTCGTCGCGACCGAGAACACCACGAAACCGTGGTGGGCGAGGGGGAGTTCGAAGGTCTCGCCGGAGTCCTTGGCTTCGACGATCAGCCTCCTCGGCGGGTCCGCCTCAGGACGCTCGTAGCAGGAGAAGACCGCGATGTGCGAGCCGTCGGCGAGGTCGAGGGCCTGGTCCGAGTGGGCGCCCATCTTGGCGTAGGCGTTCGTGTAGCACTCGACGAGGGCGTTGTCGAAGCCGACCGGCAGCGCGGCGCGCTCCTGGAGCAGGCGCGCCAGGCGATCGTGCACCGCACCGAAGTGCTGCGCCGGGTGGGCGTACTGACTGGTCGTGCGCACGAGCGGCACGCCACCGCTCGCCGAGTCGACCTTGGTGATCGTGGTGCCCCGGCGGCCCTTCCCCAGCTCCTCGAAGCGGACCGAGGCGGAGAGCTCCGCGAAGAGGTTCCCCTGCTCCTCCGGGAGGTCGTAGGCGAGAACGGTGTCCGAGGTCCTAGGGACGGGGAGCAAGGTAGTCCCCCGAGTTCATGCTGAAGAGGAAATCGTCGCCGTAGTCGATGAACGCCGTGCTCCGGTTCTCCTCGGCGTACAGCCGCCGCAGCTCTTCCATGCCCTCCTGCGTGGCGGCCGCCAACTCGACCGGCCCGCCCGCTCGTTGGAGAAAGGTCCGGCCCTCCCGGTGGACGGCCTCGGTGCTCGAACAGCGGGCCACGTACCCGAGGCGGGTCGGGAGCAGCTCGGCGTCCAGGGACGCGGGCCGGATCTCGTGGGTGTAGAGGCGGTTGGTGGAGAGCGGCATGAAGAAGACGGAGCCGGGATACAGCGTGATCCCGAACCGCGCGGGGAGAGCGGTGTTCGGTTCCTTCAGGCGGAATTCGAGCCGGGTCAGACCGCTGGCGCGCTTCACGCCGAGGTCGAAGGGGTCATCCGCCATGGGCCGCAGCCGGTCGAGCCCGTCGTAGAAGGTGCAGAAGGCCATGACGCCGTTGACGGGCATGTCCTTGGTCTTGTCGGCGTGGGAGGAGATCTTGGCCTTGGACTGCTTGCGCTCCATCGTGGCACCGGAGTTGTGGTAGATCTGCGCGAGCACGTGGTTGAGCGGGGCGTGGCCACGGAAGACCGTGGCGGCCTCGTGGTTGAGAGCGTCCACGACCTCGATGTCGGTCGGGCGGAAGGTCTCGGTCGGCCCCGCGAGGTTGGTGGAGCAGCGGAGCAGGCGGAAGCGCAGGTCGGCTCCGTCCTGGGTGACGGGCGTCAGGTAGATCCCGCTGCGGTGGGCGCTGCCGGGCTTGGTGGACTCCGTCAGGGACTGGAACTCGTGCTCGGCCCGGATCCGCCCGAAGTGGCCGGCCTCGGGCTCGAAGAAGCGGCGGTAGTACACGCCCATGCCGTGCACGCGGAGCGGGACCCGGCCGAGGCCGATCAGCGGCCATCGGCCTTCGCGCTCGTCGGACAGCTCGCGAACGACGAACACCCTTCCCGCCGAACGGAGTTCGTCCTCGCTGAACCGAGTGGTGCCGCCGCAGAGGTAGACGTTCCTGCCCGCGACGGTGACCTCGCCGGTGGCGAAGTCCTCGGGGGTGACGACGGACCCGAAGAAGTCCCCGATCAGGTCACCGTCTCGCAGGGTCGAAGGTGCGACCAGGATGTTGTCCGCATCCTCGATGCGGGCCTCTGCTGCGTAGATCAAAACGGTCCCGTCCCTCGCCGAGCCTCGATGCTCTCACGAGGCTCGGCGACGGGCAAAGGACCTTGATCAGGCGGCAGCTGCCGCTACTTCAGGTGCCGGGCGAAGAACTGGGCGGCCGCTTCTCCCGCGAAGTGCGGTACGCCGGTGTGCCCGCCCATGTTGGCGTTCAGCGTCTTCTCCTTCGAGGCGAAGGCGTCGAACAGGTCGAGCGAGGCCTGCCGGTCGTTGCCGTGGTCGTCCCACTGGAGCAGCACGTGCAGCGGGACGGTGACGCGGCGGGCGTCCTCGACGGTGGCGGCCGGCACGAAGCTCCCGGCGAACAGCACGGCGGCCTCGACGCGCGGGTCGACGGCGGCGAGGCGGGTGCCGATGGCGATCACCCCGCCCGAGTAGCCGACCGGGCCGCCGAGTTCGGGCAGTGCGAGGAGCGCGTCCAGCGCGGCCCGCCACTCCGGGACGGCGAGCTCCACCAGCGGGAGGACCAGGGCGTCGACGGTCTCGGGCCCGACCGGCTCGCCGGCCTCCATCGCGCGGCGCAACTCGGCCCGGCCCCGGTCGAGTTCGGGCAGACGCGGGCGCTCGCCGCTGCCGGGCAGTTCGATGGTGGCGGTGGCGAAGCCGTCCGCCGCGGAGCGGAGCGCCCGCGCCTGGAGGGCGGGGTACATCCGGGCCAGCCCGAGCGGAGGGTGCCCGAGCAGGATCAACGGGGCCGGGGTGGCGGTCGGTTCGGGCATCCAGAGGAAACCGGGGACGTCGCCGAGAGTGAACCCGCGCTCGAGGACCTTGCCGTCGAGACGCTGTTCGGAAGTGAAGCGCATGGTGGTCATGCCTTTCGGGAGAGCTCAGAAACGGCGCTCCCGGGCGACCTACCGCCCGACCGTGACCTCGGAGAGGAGCACCCACGTCGAAACTACGTTCACGGGTACCACCTCCTCGTTCTGCCACACGGTCACGAGCAACCTAGCAGTGACCAGGGCGCCCCGCCAAACACATAAACGCTGCTGAGCCTGCTGTCCGGCAGCCGGAATTCCCGTGCGGTTCCCCGCCCCCGACGCCTAGTGCCGTGCCCGGGGAAGGGGATTCGTGGTGAAGAACGGAAGAGGTGTCGCTGCCGTGACGGCGGTCGTCATCGCCGCACTGATGGTGGCGGGTTGCGGACAGCGGACGCGCTCGGCGGCCGAGGATGTTGCCGACGCACCGAGGGCGGCACCGTACGCGGGTGTCGGCGAGTTGCCGGAGCAGCTCGCCGCCGACGGCACGACGGTCGTGGTGGGGGACCCCGAGCCGGCCACCACCGTCCGCCTGTACGAGGACCCGCGCTGTCCGGTCGTCGAGGAGTTCGAGGCGACCGGCGCCCCGGCGCTGCGCGAGATGACGCTGCGCCGCGAGGCCAAGACGGTGTACACCCTCGCCTCCTTCAAGGACGACCGCCTGGGCGGCGACGGATCGAAGCGGGCGGTCAACGCCCTCCGCGCGGCGCTGGACGCGGGAAGGTTCGCCGAGTACCACGCCGTGCTGTTCAAGAACATGACCCGCAACGAGCGCTCGGGCGGCTACACCACGGCCTCGCTGCTGCAACTGGCCGACCAGGTAGCGGGGTTGCGGAGCGAGACCTTCGACTCCGCGGTCACCACGATGAAGTACGCCGACTTCGTCACCGCCTCGCAGAAGCAGTACGAGGCGGCCGGCGGCGCCGACCGTCGTGGCCCCGGCACCCCGACCGTCGCCGTCAACGGGGTGCAGATCACGGGCGCCCGGTACGACCTGCTCTTCGACAAGCGGACGTTCGGTCAGGTGCTGCGTGGTGGGACCATGGCGTGGTGACCGATCTGCGGTGGGACGACGTGCGGGACTACTTCGATCCGGAGCTGACGGGGGTGCTGCCGGACGTCTGCGTGGAGGGCGCCTCCGTCGAGGACTGGCAGGCCGTCTTCGACCTCGTGGCGGAGGCCGGGTGGGGGCGGGAGTACCTGGTCGGGGAGGTGGCGGGGCCGCTGCCGACGGCGGAGCAGGTGTTCGCGCGCTCGCCCGAGGACGACGTGGTGACCTTGCGGGTCAGGCCGGCCGACGGGGTGCTGGTGAGCTTCTGGCCGATGGTGGCCGGGGAGATCGACTTCGACGTGGACCTGCGGGAGCTGCAGGGGCAGCAGGGCGTGGACACCCTGTGCCGGTTCCTGGCGGCGGTCGGGCGCCGGCTGGGGAAGGCGGTGGTCATGACGGGGGAGGGCGGCTACGGAGGTCCGGTCCTGGGGTACGACCCGGAGGCGGACGCCGTGGTGCTGATGGCGGAGGCTCGGTAAAGTCGCTGGCAGAGGGGTTGGTGGGCCGCCATACTCGGCCGGTATGACGGGTGATCAGGGTGTGGACGGTCCGGCGCTGCGGCGGGTGCTGGCGCGGGCGGGTGGCTCTGAGGCGCTGGCGCTGCTCGCCGAGGAGTTGAGCGGGGCGGACCTGACCACGCTGATGCTGGAGGTGTACCGACGGCGGGCCGAGCGCACCGGGCCGGCCGAGGTGATGCGGCGTTACCGCAGCGACCGCTTCGTGGCGCCGGCCCCGGTCGGGTACCGGGAACTGCGGCGGGCCGAGGACCGGTTGGTGGCGGCGCTGCCCGAGGGGTTCGAGCTGGTGACGCTCGCCCCGTTGGTGCCGCTGGCCACGCACACCGCCGTCGCGCCGGTCGATCCGCGCAAGGTGGTGGCCACCGTGCGCGGCACGGAGGTGGCGGCGGATCCGACCAACGGGCTGGCGCTGGAGGCGGCCCGGCGGCGAGCGGAGGGGACGTCGGGGCCGGTACGGCTGGCGGGCAGTCAGCGGGTGGTGCGGGCCCAGCGGTTCGAGGGCGCCGGGAAGCTCGCGCACTTCCAGCTCTTCGCCCTGGTGACGGCGGGCCGGGACACCGGCGGGCAGGGCTTCGAGCGACAGCACCTGCTCGAACACCTCCGCTTCGCGGCTCGGGCCCTGGCCGGCAGCGGGCGGGCCGAGATCCGCCTCACCGCCCTGGACGCCTCCGCCGCCCCGCTGCTGGAGCACGTCCGCACCGGGATGGCCGGCACCCCGGGCCTGGACGTGATCGAGGACCCCGACCGGGCCACGGGTCGCGGCTACTACTCCGGCCTCTGCTACAAGGTCCACCTCGTCACACCGGACGGCCCGGTCGAGGTCGCCGACGGCGGCTTCACCGACTGGACCCAACACCTCACCGGCAACCGCAAGGAGCGCCTGCTGATCGGCGGCATCGGCGTCGACCGCCTCGCCGCCGCACCGGCGGCATGAGCCCACCTCGTCCGGGTACGGTGCTTTCCTCGAACGCGTCATCAGGAGGATCGTTGGTAGAGCCGTCGTCGGACCTTGTCGGCCGGTTGATCGATGCCGTGGCTACCGGGGACGCCGCCGCGGTGCGGGTCTGCCTGGAACAGGGGGCGGATCCCGACACATCGGGCCCCGATGGACTGCCCCTGCTCTGCAGCGCGGTGGCCGGGTTCGATGACTCCGTCGCCGACACCTTGGTCGAAGGGGGCGCCGGCCAGGACCGTGAACTCCCCGACGGCAGCACCCCTCTGCTGCGGGCCGTCGACACCGGCTCCTGGATGCTGGTCAACGTGATGCTCGGCGAAGCTCCCCGACTCCGCATTCCCGAGGTCCGCCGGCAACAGCTGCTCGACCTGGCGCGGCACTGGCTCGAAGTCGGCGTGGTCGCTGAGCTGCGCCGCCGGACCGGGGCCACGGGACCTGCCGTCACGCGCCAGGTCGACGTTCTGCCGGCCGGTGACACGCTCGACGAGGTCACACTCGGCGGGCGCACGGTGCGGGCCGGGCACGGCGCGATCCTCACCCAGCTGGAGTGGCACTTCGGCATCATGCCGCCTGTTGCCGAATTGATGGCCCGCGCCGTTCCGCACGCGGAGAACGAGGACAACAACTGGTTCGCCGCCACCCACTACCTCGGTCAGCGGCAGGGCCCACGAATCTGGTCGGAGCTCACCGCCCTGCGCCGGGATCCCGATCCCGTGCACCGTCGTTTCGTGGCCTCGGTCCTGTGGCAGCGCAGCTTCCTGGCCACCGTCGACCGCGCGACGGACCGCGCCGGGGACGCCGACTTCCTGGCGTCCTGGGCGAAGGAGGAGCCCGACGGGCAGGTGCTCGCCGCAGTTCTGGACGTCTACAGCGGTTGGGATCACCCCGAGGAGGTGGCCATCGGTCTGCGGTACGCCGGCCATCCGGACGCCCGCGTGCGCGGCGAAGCGGCGTTCTGCATGAGCCGGGAGCGGACCGCGCGCAGTGAGGCGGTTACATCGGCGCTGCTCGGCATGGTGACCGACCCCGCGGCGGGGGTCAGGGCATCCGTGGCACAGGTGCTCAACCCGCGGTTCGCGTCCGACGATCAGCTCGCGCCGGTGATCCGGGACGCTTTGCTCGTGCTGCTCCGCGACGATGACATCGGGGTACGGCGCCACGCTGCCCAGTCCCTGTCGGTCTCCGCTGACCGCACGCCCCCGACGATGGATGCCCTCGTGGCACTCCTCGACCGGGACGACAAGGAGTTGCGGATGGAGGCGGCCTTCGCACTCGCCTGCCGCGACGACCCGAGAACCGGGTGGGCGTACGAGCGGGTCGGACCGCTCGATGAGTTCTCGGAGCATGATCACCGACTCCTCGGACTCTGGCGCTTCCGCGCGGACCGTCGGAGCGACCAAGATTGACGGGTCACCACCGAGCGGAGGCAGCCGCCCTATGGTGGTCGGATGCGCACACACCCCGTGGACCGGCCGGCTGATCTCGACGTCGTTCGGGAGTCCTATGACCTGGTGGCGGACAACTACGCCGACATGGTGGTGACGACGGGTATCGGTGACATCCGTCGGCACCCCTGGCTCAAGGCCGCGATCGATGCCTTCGCCGACACCGTCGGCGGGCTCGGGCCGGTGCTCGACGTCGGTTGTGGGCCCGGCACGGTGACCGGCTACCTCGCCGAACGGGGGCTCGACGTGTCCGGGGTGGACCTCTCTCCCCGGATGATCGAGAACGCGCGTCGGCTCTATCCGCAGTGCCGTTTCAGCGTCGGATCCGCCACCGAGCTCGACCTCGGTGAGGCCTCGCTCGGTGGCGTGCTCGGGTGGTGGTCGCTGTTCAACCTCCCCCGTGAGGTCCTTCCGCAGGTGCTCGCCCACTTCGCGCGCGCCCTGAAGCCCGGCGGCCACCTCATCACGGCCACCCACGTCGGCGACGAGGACGCGGTGCGTACGGAGGCCTACGGGGGAGTGCCCGTCCGCTGGACCACGTACAAGTGGCGGCCGGAGCAGCTGGTGGAGCTGATCGAGCGGGCCGGGCTGCACGTGGTCGCCGAACTCAGGATCCCCGCCGACGAGCACACCGGGCCGGGCGTGGTGGTCATGGCCGGACGGCCCGCACGACTTCGGTGGTGAGCTGGAAGCCGTGCGCGTCCAGGTCGATCGCGACGGTGGGGTCGTCGCCGGTGGTGAGCGCCATCCCGGCGAGGGCGAAGGCCAGCGGCCCGGTGACGCTCCAGCGCGCCAGCCGGTCGGCCAGCACGGCCCATGCGAACAGCAGGAACAGCGCGCCGACGCCCCGGCACTCCGTACGGAACGGGGTACCGGGGCGGGCGGGGCGCGGCGGGGCGCGGCGGGCCCGGTCCTGGGCCGCTGGTCGTAGGGCCGACGCCCGTGGCGGCCCGGCCCGGCGGGAGGGTGGGATGGGGGCATGAACAACGACACACCCCTGCCCGAGTCGGTGGCCGAACGCCTCGCCGTGGAGCGCAACGCCTGGCTCTGCACCGTCCGCGCCGACGGCACGCCGCACGTGACCCCCGTCTGGTTCGTCCACCGGGACGGCGTGTGGTGGATCGGCTCGGACGCCCTCAACGTCAAGGTCCGCAACGCCCTCCGCTTCCCCACCGTCTCGCTCGCCCTGGAGGGCGGCGACTACCCGGTGGTCGCAGAGGGCGAGGTCACGGTCCGTCAGGAGGACGACTTCCCGCCGGAGATCGTGGCGGCCTTCGCCGCCAAGTCGACTGGGACGTCACCGCCCCGTGGCGCCCCGACTGCGGCCGCGTCCTCCTCGAAGTGCCGGTCCGCCGCTGGCTGTTGGCGGGCAGGGCGCAGTGAGTCAGCGGCCGGGGAAGGGGAGAAGTTCGCGCTCCCACTCCTCGGCCGCGGCCAGCAGATCGGCCTCGGTGAGTTCGAGCCGGACGTCGTACGCCTCCACGTCGCCGTCGGCGTCCCTGCTCCAGGGCGGTGCGGCCTCCAGGTGCAGGGTGAGGCGGACGGTCACGGCGCCGGTGGTGCGGGCGGCGACGCTGAAGAGCAGGTTCGGTTCGAGGAACTCCAGGGACGGTGACCACTCGTCGTCCGAGTCGCGGTGCGCCACCGGAGTCCGCCCGGCGGCGGTGGCGCGCAGCCAGTGGGTCAGTTGGCGGGCCTCGTCGGTCAGCAGGGAAGGGTCCCGGAAGTTCCAGCTGCCGGCCGGGTCGGTGACCCGGCCGGCGATGACCAGCCAGTTGTCGTCGTGGTACTCGCCACGGGCGGCCCCGAACTGGTAGCTCACCGGGCTCAGGCGGAGGCTGGTCGCACTGCTCGTCAGGATCACCCCGGCAGCATGTCACGGCGCCCGGCCGGGGTGCGTTCGGCGGACCAGGCGGACCAGAGGGCGGCGTACGGGCCGTCGGCCGAGACCAGGTCGGCGTGGGTGCCGGTCTCGACGACGCGGCCGGCGTCGAGGACGACGATGCGGTCGGCGGTGGCGGCCTGGGTGAGGCGGTGGGCGACGGTGAGGGCGGTGCGGCCGGCCAGGGCGGCGTCGGCGGCGGCCTCCAGGTCGCGGGCGCCCGCGCTGCCGGCGTCGGCGGTGGCCTCGTCGAGGACGGCTATCGGGGGGTCGGAGAGGACCAGCCGGGCCAGGGCGAGATGCTGGGCCTGAGCGACCGTCAGGCGGTGGCCGCCGTCGCCGACCACGGTGGCCAGGCCCTTGGGGAGGGCGTCCACCCAGGTCAGGGCGCCGACGGTGGCGAGTGCGGTGCGCAGCTCCGGGTCGGTGGCCGCCGGGCGGGCGAGCCGCAGGTCGTCGGCGAGCGGGCCGGCGAAGACGTGCACCTCCTGGCTGATCAGGGCGACGCTGCGCCGGACCCCGGCCGGGCCGAGCTCCGCGAGCTCGGCGCCGCCGAGCCGGACGGTGCCGGCGGAGGCCCGGTGCACCCCGGCGACCAGCTTGGCGAGGGTGGTCTTGCCGGCCCCGCTGGCCCCGACCAGGGCGACCCGCTCGCCGTCACGGACCGTCAGGGAGACGTCGTGGAGGACGGGGTGCCCGTCGCGGTAGGCGTGGCAGAGGGCGGAGACGGTGACCGAGGCGTCGGCGGGCTCGGCCGGGTCGGCGGGTTCGGGCTCGGCGGGGAGGGCGGCGAGGCCGACCAGTCGGGCCAGCGCGGCGCCGGCCGACTGGGCGTCGTCGACCAGGACCAGGGCGGCGTTGATCGGGTTGAAGAGGCTGTGGAAGTACAGGGCCGCGGCGGTGGCCGTGCCCAGGCTCACCGCCCCGCCGTCCACCAGCAGGAAGCCGGCCACCAGCACCGAGGCCAGGCCGATGAACTCGGCCAGGTTGAGCCGGGAGAAGAAGCCGGTGACCAGCCGGGTGCCGCGCATCCAGAGCTGGACGGAGGCGTCCGAACGCTGCTCCACCAGCGCCACCTGGCGCTCCGTCAGCCGCAGCGCCCGCACCGTCCGCACCCCGCCGACGCCGTCCAGCAGCTGCTGCTGGAGCTCCCCGGCGGCGGCCCGCTGGGCGGCGTAGACCGGGACGGCCTTCGGCAGGTACCAGCGCATGGTCAGCCAGTGCACGGGCGCGGCGGCCAGCACGGCGAGCGCGAAGCGCCAGTCCAGTACGGTCAGGGCCACCAGCGTGAGCAGGATGGTGAGCACCGAGCGGGCGAACTCCGGCAGCGCCTGACGGACCGTCCGGGCCACCAGCGTGACGTCCCCGGTGACCCGGGAGGTCAGGTCGCCGGTCCCGGCCCGCTCGACCCGCTCCAGCGGGAGCCGCAGCGCCCGTTCCACGAACTCCTCGCGCACGGTGGCGAGCACGCCCTCGCCCAACCGGGCGACCAGGGCGCTGCCGTACGCGACGGCGGCCCCGCGCACCAGCGCGACGGCTACCAGCAGGGCCAGCGGCAGGGTGAGCGAGCCGGTGCCGGCCCGCCGCGCCACCAGGTCGACCAGGCGGCCGAGCAGCGGGGCGGTGAGCAGCCCGACGGTGGTGCCCAGCACCAGCACGGCCAGCGCGCCCGCCGTCAGGGCGCGCTGACGGAGCAGCAGGCGCCGCAGCACCGCCCAGGTCTCGGCGCCGCTCGCGACCGGCAGCAGCTCCCCCTCCGGGGAGCCCGGAGGGGTGACGGGGACGGACGGGGTGGCCATGGTCGGGTCCTCCGCGGTGGTCGTCATGCCAGTACCAGGGTGCGGTAGGCGGGGTCGGCGGTGAGGGTGTGGTGGGTGCCGTCGGCGGTGACGGCGCCGCCGGTGAGCACCACCACCCGGTCGGCCCGGGCGAGCAGGGCCGGGCTGGTGGTGATCAGCACGGTGGTGCGGCCGTGGCGCAGCTCGCGCAGCCGTCCGGCGATCCGGGACTCGGTGACGGAGTCCACGGCGGTGGTCGGATCGTGCAGCACGAGCACGGCCGGGGCGGCGGCCAACGCCCGTGCCAGCGCCACGCGTTGGCGCTGCCCGCCGGAGAGCGAACGGCCGCCCTCGCTGACCTCGGTGTCCAGCCCGGAGGGTAGGGCGGCGGCCACCTCGTCGGCGGCGGAGGCGGCGAGTACGGCCTCGGTCAGCTCGCCGTCGGGGGAGGCGAGGACGTTCTCCCGGAGGGTGCCGGCGAAGAGCACCGCGTCGTGGTGGGCGACCAGGAGCGAGCGGCGCAGCCGGTCGGGGTGGAGGGCGGTCAGGCCGGTGCCGTCCAACTCGACCGCGCCGGTGGCCGGATCGGCCTCGCGGCCGAGGCAGGTCAGCAGGTCGGCGGCGGCCGCCGGATCGTCCGTGACCACGCCCAGCAGCTCGCCGGGCGCGACCTCCAGGTCCAGCCCGCGCAGGGCGCCGTAGCTGACGCCGCGCAGCCGCAGGCCGCCGGCGCCCGTGCCGCCTGGCGAGGCCTGGTCCGGTGCGCCGTGGTGCGGTACCGCGGGCGGCGCCGCGAGCACCTCCGCGATCCGCCCGGCCGAGGCCCGGCCCTGGGCGAACTCGCCGTTGGCCCAGGTGAGCACCTGGAACGGGCCGAGCAGGAACTGCGCCAGCCCGACGGCCGCGACCAGTTCACCGACGCTGATCCGCCCGTCCATCGCCAGCACCGCGCCGACCAGCGCGATCAGCACGATGAAGAGACCGGTCAGTGCCTGCAGCCCCCCGTCGTGCGCGGCCCGGCTGCGGGCGGCCCGCAGCGCCGCGGCGAGCGAGTCCTGACTGACCGTCCGGTAGCGGGCCACCGCGGCCGCTTCGGCGCCGATGCCCTTGAGCACCCGCAGGCCGGTGACCAGATCGGCGGCGATGCCCCCGGCCCGGGCGGCGCGGTCCTGCTCCACGCCGCTGCGCCGCTCCAGCGGGCGGCTGAGCCGGTGGCCGAGCCAGAGCAGCGGCGGGATGCCGAGCAGCACCAGCAGGCCGAGCGGCACCGAGATCCGCAGCAGCAGCGCGGCGCTGACGCCCAGTCCGGCGAGCGCGGCGACGCCGAACGGCAGCACGGTGGCCACCACGCCGACGCGCTTGGCGTCGCCGGTGGCGATGCCGGCCAGCGCGCCGGGCAGGTGGCCGGCGTCGGCGCCGCCGTGGGGGTCGAGGACCCGGGTGGTGAGGGTCAGGCGCAGGCGGTGGGCGGCCTGTTCGCCCGCGCGCTCGGCGAGCCGGGCGCCGGTTCGGTAGCAGGTGGAGAGGACGAGGAAGAGCACCGCGAGCAGGGCCAGCCAGCGCAGCAGCGCGGGGACGGAGCCGGTCGCCACCGCGCGGTCGATCACGGCGCCCATCACCACCGGCACCAGTGCCTCACAGGCCTGGTGGCCCATTCCGAGCAGTGCGGCGCCGGTCAGCAGCCGGCGCCGGCCGCGGAGCGCGCCGCGCAGGACGGCGCCTCCGCTGGGTCCTGCTGTGGCCATGGGTGTCCTTCCGGTGGAGGGGAGCGGGGAGGGGGATTGACGGGACGTGAGGTGATCTTGAGGTTCTGTCCCAAACCCCTTGGTGACCAGTGGTTCTGACGGTGCGTCAGTCATTTGTTCGAGTATTGACCTCTGCCGAATAGACAGGTTAGCCTTACCTAACTATGAATGTCGAACCATCGGCGGCCCTGCGGCGCGCACTCGGGCTGGCCCTCGCCGCAGGGGTCCTCCTCCTGCTCTGCCTGCTCAGCCTCTGGGTCGGCACCCGGGACGTCCCGTTCAGCGCGACCTGGCAGGTGCTCTGGCACCCCGACGGGTCGAACGCCGCCACCGTCGTCCACGACTACCGGATCCCGCGCACCCTGCTGGCCCTGCTGGTCGGCTCCGCCCTCGGCACGGCCGGCGCCCTGATGCAGGCGCTCACCCGCAACCCGCTCGCCGACCCGGGCCTGCTCGGCGTCAGCCTCGGCGCCGCCACCGGCGTCGTGGTGGCGATCGGCTTCCTCGGCATCGGCAGCGTGCTCGGCTACGTCTGGTTCGCCCTGCTCGGGGCCGCCGTGGCGACCGCCGCCGTCTACCTGCTCGGCGCCGCGGGCCGGGGCCAGGCCACCCCCGAACGGCTGGTGGTCGCCGGAGCAGCGCTCACCGCCGTGCTGTTCGCCTTCGACTCCGCGGTGCTGCTGCTCGACCCCGAGGTCTTCGACGAGTTCCGGTTCTGGACCGTCGGCTCGCTCGCCGGGCGGCGCTACGACGTCCTACTGGCCGTGCTGCCCTTCGTCCTGACGGGCGGTCTGATCGCCGCCGCGCTGTCCCGGGCCCTCAACGCGCTCGGCCTCGGCGACCAGGTCGGCCACGGCCTCGGCGTCGCCGTCGGCCGCACCCGCGCCCTCGGCGGCCTCGCCGTCCTGCTGCTCTGCGGCGCCGCCACCGCCGCCGCCGGGCCGATCGCCTTCCTCGGCCTGGCCGTCCCGCACGTGGCCCGCTTCCTGGTCGGCCCCGACCAGCGCTGGGTGCTCGCCTACTCCGCCGTGCTCGCCCCGCTGCTGCTGCTCGCCGCCGACGTGGCCGGCCGGGTGGCCGGTGCGCCCGGGGAGGTCCAGGTCGGCATCGTCACCGCCGTGCTCGGCGGCCCGCTCTTCCTCGCCTTGTGCCGCCGCCGGAAGCTGGTGCTGCTGTGAGTCCCCGTCAGCCCGCCACCGCCACCGTCGTGGTCGCCCGGCCGATCGGACACCCGGTGCTGCGCCGCGGCCGGTGGTCGGTCCGGGTGGTGCCCCGGACGGCGGCCGTCTGCGCCGCCCTCACCCTCCTCCTGCTCGCCGTCGGCACGCTCTCCCTGGCCGTCGGCGAGGTGCGGCTGACGCCGGGTGAGGTGCTCGGCGCCCTCGCCGGCGAGCCCGGCGCGGCCGACTTCGTGGTCAACACCCTGCGCCTGCCCCGGCTGCTGCTCGCCCTGCTGGTCGGCGCCGCGCTGGCCGTCAGCGGGGCCGTCCTCCAGGGCCTGACCGGCAACCCGCTCGGCAGCCCCGACGTCATCGGCCTCACCAACGGCGCCGCCACCGGCGCCCTGCTGGTCATCGTCGTCCGGCACGGCAGCCTCACCGAGACCGCCCTCGGCGCCCTCGCCGGCGGGCTGGCCACCGCCCTGCTGGTCCAACTCCTCGCCTCCGGCCGGGGGTTGCCCGGATTCCGGCTGGTGGTGATCGGCATCGGCACCAGCGCCATCCTGCTGTCCGTCAACTCCTACCTGATCACCCGCGCCAGCCTCCAGGACGCGATGGCCGCCCAGAGCTGGCTGATCGGCAGCCTGAACAGCCGCACCTGGCCCCAGGTCACCGCCCTCGCCGTCGCGGTCGCCCTGCTGCTGCCGCCCACCCTCTGGTACGGCCGCCGGCTCCCCACCCTCGCCCTCGGCGAGGACACCGCCCGCGCGCTCGGCCTGCGCACCGGCCCGACCCGGGCCGTCCTGCTGCTGCTCGGCGTCGCCCTGGCCGCCGTCGGCACCGCCGTCACCGGCCCGATCTGGTTCGTCGCGCTGGCCGCCCCGCAGCTGGCCCGCCGACTGGTCGGCGGCAGCGGCGGCACGGGCGGAGGGCTGCTGCCCGCCGCCCTCACCGGAGCCCTGCTGCTGGCCGCGAGCGACTTCGCGGTCCAGCGGGTCTTCGCCCCCGCCCCCATGCCCGTCGGCATCGCCACCGGCGCCCTGGGCGGCCTCTACCTCTGCCTCCTGCTGATCGGCGAATCGCGAAAGAGCCGCACATGACCGTCACCTCCGCCACCCCCGACGCCACCACCGCTTCCGAGGCTCCCGGTGGCTCCCGGCTGCGCGCCTTGGACCTCACCCTGGCCTACGACCAGCGCACGGTGGCCAGTTCACTGAGCGTCAGCATCCCGGACCGGTCCTTCACCGTGATCCTCGGCCCGAACGCCTGCGGCAAGTCCACCCTGCTCAAGGCCCTGGCCCGGCTCATCAGACCCGCCGGCGGGACGGTCCACCTGGACGGTGCCGCGATATCCGCCTACCGCACCCGCGAGGTGGCCCGGCGGCTCGGCCTGCTCCCGCAGTCCGCCAACGCGCCGAGCGGCATCGCCGTCTCCGAGCTGGTGGCCCGCGGCCGCTACCCGCACCAGGGCTTCCTGCGCCAGTGGTCCGCCGAGGACGAGGGCGCCGTCACCGAGGCGATGCGCCGCACCGGCGTCCTCGACCTCGCCGACCGGCCGGTCGACGACCTCTCCGGCGGCCAGCGCCAACGCGTCTGGCTCGCCATGGTGCTGGCCCAGCAGACCGACATCCTGCTGCTCGACGAACCGACCACCTACCTGGACATCTCGCACCAGTTCGAGGTGCTCGACCTCTGCGCCGAGCTCCACGAGGAACGCGGCCACACCGTGGTCGCCGTCCTGCACGACCTCAACCAGGCCGCCCGCTACGCCACCCACCTGGTGGTGCTCGGACCGGACGGCACGGTCGCGGCCGAGGGCGCCCCGGCCTCGGTGCTCACCGCCGAACTGGTGGAGCGGGTCTTCGGCCTGCGCTGCCGTGTGCTCCCCGACCCGGAGACCGGCACCCCGATGGTGGTCCGGGCCGCCCGCAGGGCGCCGTCCGCCGCGGAGAAGGACCCGGCCCGATGACGACCCGACTGCTCGGCCTCACCACCTTCCTGATCTCGGCCGCCGGCCGCAACGCCCGTGCCAGCCTGGCCGCCCGGGTCGCCGAACGCGGCCTGCGGCTGTGGCACGTCGCCGTCCTGGAAGCCCTCTCGGCCGGCTCCCTCTCCAAGGGCGAACTGGCCGCCCGCCTCGACATCAACCCCAGCGACATCGTCAAGGTGGTCGACGACCTGATGGCCGCCGACTGCGCCGTCTGCACCCGCTCGGTGCGCGACCGCCGCCGGGTCGAGGTCTCCCTCACCCCGGCCGGCGAGTCGCTGCTGGCCGAGCTCACCGCCGAACTGGCAGCGGTGGAGGACTCGGTGCTGTCCCCGCTCAGCTGCGCCGAGCGGGAGCAACTGGCGGGCCTGCTGGAGCGGTTGGCGTAGCGCCGCACCGCCGTCAGGGGGTGAGGACCAGGCTGACGTTGTGGCCGCCGAAGCCGAAGGCGTTCGCCAGGGCGGCGGTCTGGACGCCTTCGCGGGCCTTGCCGGTGACGATGTCCAGCGGGATCTCGGGGTCGGGGTCGGTGAGGTTCGCGGTCGGCGGGACCATCGCGTCGCGCAGCGCGAGCACGGTGGCCAAGGCGCCCAACGCGCCGGCCGCGCCGAAGAGATGACCGGTCATCGACTTCACGGCGGTGACGGTCGGGTGGGTGCCGATCGCGGCGGCGACCGAGTGGGCCTCGGTGAGGTCGCCGAGCTGGGTGGAGGTGGCGTGCGCCTGGACGAGCGTGATGTCGGCGGGGGAGAGCCCGGCCTCGGCGACCGCCCGGCGGATGGCCCTGGCCTGGCCCTCGGCGTGGCCGGCGGTGATGTGGTGGGCGTCGGAGGTGACGGCCGCCCCCGCCAGCCGGGCGTGCCGCCGCGCGCCGCGCGCGGCCGCGAAGGAGGCCCGCTCCAGCACCACCACGGCCGCGCCCTCACCGATCACGAAGCCGTCCCGCCCGACGTCGAACGGCCTTGAGGCGAGGGCGGGTTCGTCGTTGCGGGTGGAGTGCGCCCGGGCCTGGTGGAAGCCCGCGAGCGGCAGCGGGTGGATGCAGGCCTCGGCCCCGCCGGCCACCACCACGTCGGCCCGGCCGAGCCGGATCAGGTCCAGCCCGAGCGCGATGGCCTCGGCGCCGGACGCGCAGGCCGAGACGGGCGTGTGGGCCCCGGCCCTGGCGCCCAGCTCCAGACTCACCCAGGCGGCCGGGCCGTTGGCCATCAGCATCGGGACGGTGTGCGGCGAGACCTTGCGCACGCCGCTCGCGTGCAGCACGTCGTGCTGCCCGAGCAGGGTCAGCGCCCCGCCCGTCCCCGTCCCGATCACCACCGCCAAGCGCTCCGGATCCACCTCCGGTGACCCGGCGTCAGCCCACGCCTCCCGCGCGGCGATCAACGCGATCTGCTCGCACCGGTCCAGCCGCCGGGCCTGCACCCGGTCCATCACGGTGGACGGCTCCACCGCCAGCCTCCCGGCGATCCGGACCGGGAAGCCCTCGGCCCACTCCTCCTCGATCGCCCTGATCCCCGACCGCCCCTCCAGCATCGCGGCCCAGCTGCTCGGCACGTCCCCGCCGAGCGGAGTGGTGGCACCGAGGCCGGTGACGTGGACGTCTTCGAAGGCGGTCATGGCGAGGCTCCTTCTGTAGAGGTGGCACAGTTCGACGGGAAAGCTCTTCGCCGCCTGAACGCCACTCTGCCAAGCCACAGTTCATCTTTTGGTGTTCTTCCCTACCGCGTCCTGCCCTGACGGTTTGTAGGTTTCCGACGTTTGTCGGAGTCGGTGGCCGGCTCAGTACGTGATCAGCGGCTCGTAGACCGTGCCCTCCGGTGTGAAGACCAGGTCGTAGCCGGCTCCGGCCCCGGTGGCGACCTCGTGCAGGCGGGCCAGGACGGCGGCCTCGGTCGGGAGGGCGAGGCCGAGCACCGCGGCGGCCCGCTCCCGCCGCGTGTCCAGGTCCGGGATGTCCTCCAGGTACTCGGCGGCGCGCGCGGCGCCCTCCTCGGCGGTGAGGGTGGGGCAGTCGCGCCACCACGGTGCGACGAGCAGCAGCCGCAGCAGCTCCGGCAGTCCGATCGCGATCAGCGCCGCCTGCCCCTCGGAGTCGGCGTAGAGCACCGGACGCTCCTCCCCGCCGTCGCCGCAGAAGAAGTACGTCCCCCCGGCACCATCCCCCGCGAAGCCCTCCAGCGCCGCCCCGGACGCCAGGTGCACCTCCTCGACGTGGTCACCACGCTCCAACTCCAGGTCCCCGGGCCAGGAGAGGAAGTCGGCGACGTCGTCGTCCTGGCGGATGGCGGTGATCAGTGATCGCATGCAGGGCACTGTAGTTGCCCTCGCCGACAGCCCAACGGGCGCTGGGCACCGGATCGATGAGGCCGTGTCAGGCGTAGGCCCGTAATGCGTGGCGGGTGGTGGACGGCCGGTGCCAGGATGGCCGGATGCCGACATTTCCTGCTCCGGACGGAACCCGCCTCGCCTACCGCATCGTGGGGGAGGGCGATCCGCTGATCTGTCTCCCCGGAGGCCCGATGCAGGAATCCGCCTACCTCGGTGACCTGGGCGGCCTGCCGGCCGCCGCAGGGCGTTCGCTCGTGCTGCTCGACCTGCGTGGCACGGGGCGGTCAGAGACTCCGGCCGACCCGTCGAGCTACCGCGTCGACCGGCAGGTGGACGACGTCGAAGCGCTCCGGGCTCACCTCGGGCCGGAGCGGATCGACGTGGTGGCCCACTCCGCCGGCGGCGACCTCGCCCTGCTCCACGCCGGCCGGTATCCGCAGCGGATCCGGTCGCTGGTGCTGGTGACCGCCCGGGCCCGGTCGGTCGGGATCGAGTTCCCGCTCGAGGGACGGCGCGAGGCGCTCGCGCTGCGCAGCGGCGAGCCCTGGTACGACGAGGCGGTGCCCGTCCTCGAGCGGGCGATGGCCGGGGAGGCGACCGAGGACGATCGACAGTTCCTGGACCGCCTCTTCTACGGTCGCTGGGATGCGGCGGCGGAGGCCCACGCCGCATCCGGCAAGGACGACTACAACGAGGAAGCTGCTCACGCCTACCCCGGTTCCGGTGCGTTCGATGACGCGGCCGAGGTACGCGAGGTGCTGACCAAGTTCGACGTGCCGGTGCTGGTGCTCGCGGGCGAGTTGGACCCGTCCCCTCGCCCGGACAAGGCCGCGGAGGCCGCGGCGCTCTTCCCGCGCGGGGAGTTCGTCGTCCAGCCGGGTGCCGCGCACTTCCCGTGGCTGGACGACCCGGAGTTCTTCGTCAGGACAGTCGGCGAATTCCTGGGCCGAAGCCACGCGTAGCGGTCGGCTCCGGAGCCGACCACCAAAGACCGATTCCCTGTCATGGAAAAAAGAAGTGCAGGATGCACATCCTGGATGATCCAACTGGTCTCTCCGCCCGGGCCATGAGCCTGCTCGAACGGACCGGTCGACGCGAACCTCCGCAGGAACCTCGACTGTCCACGGATTTCCTGCGACTCCGGGACCGCTTCGGTCGCTCGACCCCCGCACCGACGATGCTCGTCATCCGCCGGGAGGGGTTCGAGCAGAGGTACGGCGGGCTCCGCTACCAGGTGCGACACAGCCGCACCGTCCAGGGCGAACACCACGACGTACTCCGCGACTGGCACTACGACCTGGGCCGGGGCCTGTGGACCGGGTCCGCCCGCGGCTGGTACTTCGATTGGTTCGGCGAACGTGTCTCCTCCCCGGTGCGCTACCTGGTTCACACGGACGGACGGGTCGGAGTGGACGACGGAGGCGGCACGTTCCTCGAGATCGCCCCGTCCATACCGGCACTCATCGAATCCCACGCCCTCGTCGACACGGTCTCGACCTGGGACCGCGCCCTTACCGAGGTCGACGGCTTCGCACTCGCCGAGCAACTCGACGGCCTCACCGATGTCCCCGAAGCCTCGGGCAGCACCATCCGGTGGCGGTTGTCCGACAACGTCGCAGTCCAGGAGTTCAGGAGCTGGAGCAGCGAGGCACCGCGCCGCTGGCGCGCCTCTGTCTGGAGCCGAGGCCACGCCGGCCGGTGCCAGGTGGAGGAAGCCGCTGTCCGCGGTTTCCGGGTTCAGTTTGCGACTAGCGAGGTCCGGATGCGGTCGATGGCGTCCCCGAGGCGGTGACGGCCGCGCCGGCGGCGGGGGCCCGTAGCCACAGGGCGGTCAGCGCCGTAGGTACCGTGCCCGCGGCGGCTGCTGTCCAGCGGGCGGCCGCGTCGTCGATCGGCAGCAGCCAGATGCCGCAGAGCACCGCGGGTACGGCGAACATCACCGCCACCATCGACCACCGCACCCAGCGTCCCAACTCTGGCCTCCCCGACTGCAGAACCGTCGGTGCGAGCGTACTCAGGACGGGGCGGCGGGGAGGCGGACTCCGTCTGTTCAGGGAGAACGAACCTCGGCGACAGGACGGCGCCGGGCGGCCGTCATCCGGCGGCGGGATAAAGGGGCCGCCCGGACGTCGTTCGGTCCCGCGCCGTGTGTCATGAACCGTAGGAGGCTGGCCGTGCCGTTGTCGCTGTCGCGCTACCAGGGCCGCGTGGTGGTGGTGAAGTTCGGTGGGAACGCCATGGTGGACGAGGAGTTGAAGGCGGCGTTCGCGCAGGACGTGGTGTTCCTGCGGGAGGCCGGGCTCTGTCCGGTGGTGGTGCACGGGGGCGGGCCGCAGATCGACGCGCAGCTGGCGAGGCTGGGCCTGGAGGCCGGCTTCACCGCGGGGCTGCGGGTCACCACCCCCGAGACCATGGACGTGGTGCGGATGGTGCTGGCGGGTCAGGTGCAGCGGGAGTTGGTCGGGCTGCTCAACGAGTACGGGCCGTTCGCGGTCGGCCTGACCGGCGAGGACGCGCACACCATGACGGCGGTGAAGCGGTACGCGGTGGTGGACGGTGAGCAGGTGGACATCGGGCTGGTGGGCGACGTCATGGCGGTCGATCCGAGTCTGCTCTGCGCCCTGGTCGGGGACGGCCGCATCCCGGTGGTCTCCTCCGTCGCGCGGGGCGTGGACGGGCAGGTCTACAACGTGAACGCGGACACCGCCGCGGCGGCGGTGGCCGTGGCGCTGGGGGCGGAGCTGCTGGTGGTGCTCACCGACGTGGCCGGGCTGTACGCGGACTGGCCGCACTCGTCCACGGTGATCGAGCGGCTGACGGCGAGCCAGCTGGCCGCCCTGCTGCCGGGCCTGAGCTCCGGGATGCTCCCCAAGATGGAGGCCTGCCTGGACGCGGTGCGCTCCGGTGTGCGGGCAGCCAGGATCATGGACGGCCGGGTGCGGCACAGCCTCCTCGACGCCTTCGCCCCGGACTGCGGCGGGACCCTGGTCCTGCCCGAGCCGGTCGCCGTGGCCGTGCCGGTCTGACGCCGGTCTGACAAGGATCATGATGGTCTGTCATATGCCCGACAAGACCGGTCTGTTGGGGCAAGAGGGACGGACCAGACGGATAGTCGGGGTGCCAGATCGGCGTACGTGGTGGCGTACTTGGGGGAGTGTGGTTCCACTTCGAGCGTGAGGATGCCCTCCCACCTGGGGTTTCTCCGTTCCGCAGCAGCTCTCCGAGGGTTCGTCACGCCCGGTGGTCCCGTCCTACGCTCCCGGCGTTCGGGGGAACGAGGTGCGGGGCCTACCGAAGGGGCACGAGCGATGACGACGAAGGTGGCGGCGGAGGCGGGTCCGTACAGCAGATCGCTGGCCGAGCTGTTCGCGGAGCAGGTCCGCAGATACCCGGCACAGCCGGCGGTCGAGGGCCCGGAGCTTCGGTACACGTACGCCGAACTCGGCGCGCTGGCCGAGCGGTTCGCCCGTGGGCTCGCAGCGGCCGGGATCGGGCCGGGCGCGGTGGTCGGGGTGGTGGGGCAGCGCGGGCCCGAGGCCTGTGCGGCGCTGCTCGGGGTGGCGTACGCCGGGGCGAGCTACCTGCCGGTGGACGCCAAGCTGCCGGCGGAGCGGGTGCACGGGATGGTGGCGGACGCCGGAGCGGCGGCGGTGGTCCGGCTCCCCGGGGCCGGGCGGCTGGCCGGGGCGGCGGTGCCGGTGCTGCGCTACCAGGAGGTGCTGACGGCCGGTCAGGAGGCGGAGGAAGAGGGCGAGTTCCAGCTGCCGAAGGGCCAAGCAGCCGCGGCGTACGTGATGTTCACCTCCGGGACCACCGGGCGGCCCAAGGCCGTGGCGGTGCCGCAGCGCGGGGTGGCCCGCCTGTCGGTGGCCAACGGGTTCTTCGAGCCCTGCCCCGGGGACCGGGTGCTGCACGCGGCGACGCTCTCCTTCGACGCCTCGGTGCTGGAGTTCTGGCCGACCCTGCTCAACGGCGCCTGCCTGGTGCCCGTGGAATCCGAAGTGCTGCTCTCCGCACCGGAGTTGCAGCGGGTGGTGCGTGAGCGCGGGATCACCTCGCTGTTCCTCACCACCAGCATCTTCCACCGGATCGCCCAGGAGCGGCCGGAGACCTTCGCGGGCCTGCGCCACGTGCTGACCGGCGGCGAGGCGCTGCGCGCCGACGCGGCCCGTCGGGTGCTCGAACTCGGCCGTCCGCTCCACCTGGTGAACGCCTACGGCCCCACCGAGGCGGCCTGCGTGGCGACCGCGCAGCTGGTCACCGAGGTCCCGGAGGGGGCGACCGGCGTGCCGATCGGGCGGCCGATAGCCGACACCGTCTGCCAGGTGCTGCGCGAGGACGGCAGCCCGGCGGCGGACGGCGAGGAGGGCGAGCTCTACATCGGCGGCCCGGGCATCGCCACCGGGTACCTCAACGACCCCGAGCAGAGCGCGAAGCGGTTCCTCACCTTCGGCGGAGCGGCCGGGGAGAGCACCGAACGGCTGTACCGCAGCGGGGACTTCGTGGTGCGGCGGGCGGACGGGACGCTGGAGTACCGGGGGCGCCGCGACGACCAGGTCAAGGTGCGCGGCTTCCGGATCGAGCCCGAGGAGGTCCGCCGCGCGCTGACCACCCACCCGGACGTCACGGACGCCGTGCTGGTCGCGGTCGAGGACGGCACCACCCGCAGCCTGGCCGCCTACGTGGCGGTGCGGGCCGGAGCGGCGCCCACCGCGGCCCGGCTGCGGGCGCACCTGGCCGAGCGGCTGCCCGCCTTCATGCTCCCCGCCACCCTCACCCTGCTGGACCGGCTGCCGCTGGCCCCCAACGGGAAGGTGGATCGGGCCGCGCTGCCCGCGCCCGCCGCCGCGGCGGCGGCCGAACGGGAGCAGACGGACGGGGAGAGCGTGGCCGAGACGGTGGCCCGGGTCTGGGCCGCGCTGCTCCCGGGCGCGGGCGCGCAGGCCACCGAGGCCGACGAGGAGGTGGACTTCTTCGCGGCCGGGGGCAGTTCGCTGCTGGCCGTGCAGCTGGTGGCCCGGGTCCAGCGGGAGCTGGGCATCGACGACCAGCACAACTTCGAGCTGGTGACGGAGCTGCTGGGCGAGCCGGTGCGGAGCGCGTTCACGGCGGCGGTCGAGAAGGTGGCCGGGGAGGAGCGGGAGTCGCAGGCGGACGCCGGGGCGGCGGCCGTGGACCGCTGGCGGCCGGACCTGGCCTGGGACCGGCCGACGGTCACCACCACCTCCCCGCACCCCGTCTGGCGCAAGCCCCAGCACGTCCTGCTCACCGGCGCCAGCGGCTTCTTCGGCGCGTACCTGCTGCGCGAACTGCTCGACCGCACCGAGGCCCAGGTCCACGTGCTGGTCCGGGCCCGCGACACCGACCACGCCCACCGGCGCCTCGCCGAGGCCCAGCTCCGCTACGGCATCGACCGCCCGCTGCCGGCCGACCGGGTCCGCCCCGTGCTCGGCGACCTGACGCTGCCCCGGCTGGGCCTGAGCGCCTTGGAGTGGGACTACCAGGCCGACGGCGCCGACGTGATCCACCACTGCGGGGCCGAGGTCAACTTCCTCTACCCGTACGAGAAGCTGCGCGCCGCCAACGTGCACGGCACCCAGGAGGTGATCCGGCTGGCGTCCCGGCGGGCCGTGCCGCTGCACCACGTCTCCACCGTCGCGGTGGTGCACGGCATGGGCGCGGCCGGGTTGCGGGAGGTCACCGAGACCACCCCGCTCTCCCACGTGGAGCTGCTCTCCATGGGCTACACCGAGTCCAAGTGGGTGGCCGAGGAGCTGGTCCGGGGAGCCGGCCGGGCCGGGCTGCCGGTGGCGGTGCACCGCCCGTACGAGCTCTCCGGGGACACCACCTCGTACACCTGGAACAGCGCGGCCGCCCTCTGCGAGTTCTTCCGGGTGATCGCCGAACTGGGGCTCGCCCCCGAGCTGGACCTGCCGCTCAACCTGGTGCCGATCGACTTCGCGGCCGGGGCGGTGGTGCACCTGGCGACCCGTCACCCCGCCGAGGGGCAGACCTACCACCTCACCAACCCTCGGGAAGCGATGCTCGCCGACTTCGTGGAGCGGCTGCGGGCCCACGGCCACCCGGTCCGCACCATCGGCTACCACGGCTGGGTGGACGCCCTGCTCGACCACCTGGCGGACCGGCCGGACCACCCGTTCGCGCCGTTCGCGCCGCTGTTCACCACCGAGGCCTCCAGCGGCGGGGCGACGGTGGAGGAACTGGCCACCACCCGGTACTCGCCCCGGCTCGACCGGGCCCGGATCGAACGGGACCTGGTCGGCAGCGGACTGAGCTGCCCGCCGGTGGACGCCGCGCTGCTGGACGCCTACATCGGCTACTTCCACGCCTCCGGGTTCATCCCCGCCCCCGGTGTGCTCCTCCCGGCCGCCGCGACCGCCGCGCCCACTGAGGAGGCCGTCCGTGTCTGAGCTCCTGGAGGCCGGGCCCGGCACCGACCTGTCGGACCCGAGGGCCTTCCTGCCCGACCCGCCCCACCGGCTCTGGCGGGAGCAGCGCCGCAGCGGGCTGCTGCACCGTCAGGAGCGGGCCGGCGCACCGCCGTTCCTCTCCGTCACCCGCTACCAGGACGTCGACACCGTGCTGCGCGACGCCACGGGCTTCAGCTCCGAACGGGGCATGACCCTGGACACCTCGCTCGGCGAACGGGACCCGGCGGCCGGGCAGATGATCGAGCTCACGGACCCGCCGCACCACCAGCGGCTGCGCCGCCTGGTCAGCAGCGGGCTGACCCGCTCGGCCGCCCGCACCATGGACGGGCTGCTCAAGGACCGGGTGGACGGGTGGGTCGGACAGGCCGTCCGGGCCGGGGAGACCGACCTCGTCGGGGCCCTCGCCGCCCGGGTGCCGTCCACCGTGGCGGGGATGCTGCTCGGCCTCCCCGAGCGGGAGTGGGCCACGCTGGCGGACCGGGCCAGCCGGGCCGTCTGCGGCTCGCTCGGCGAACACGACCCCGGGGTGGGCGACCTGACGGTGCGCCGGCGCTCCACCGCCACCGCCAACGGGCAGCTGCTGATGCACCTGGCCGGGCTGCTGGACCACAGCGAGCTGGCCGAGGACGGGCTGATCCGCCGGCTGCTCGACGCCGAGCTGGACGGGGACCGGCTGACCCGGGAGGAGGTGCTGCTCAACTGCCTCAACCTGGCGATCGGCGGCAACGAGACCACCAAGAACACCATCGCCGCCGGGGTGGCCGCCTTCGCCGCCCACCCCGGGCAGTGGCAGTGGCTGCGCCGCCACCCCGAGCACCTGGACCGGGCGATCGAGGAGGTGTTGCGCTGGACCACGCCACCGCTGCACCTGACCCGTACGGTGCTGCGGCCCGTCCGGCTGGCCGGCACCGACCTGGAGCCCGGCGAGCTGCTCTGTCTCTGGATCCCGTCGGCCAACCGGGACGAGGAGGTCTTCGAGGACCCGGACTCCTTCCGGGTCGACCGGGAGGTCAACCCGCACCTCTCCTTCACCACCGGCAAGCACTTCTGCATGGGCGCGGCGCTGGCGCGCAGTCAGCTGCGGCTGGTCTTCGGGGCCTTGCTGGACCGGGTGGAGTCCATCGCCGTGACCGGCCCGCCGGCCCGCCGGGCCTCCAACTTCGTCGCCGCGTACGACACCCTGCCGGTGGCCCTGGTCCCGGCCTGACGGCCCGTCCGGCCGGGTTCACGAGGTTCGCACAAGCTCTTCAAAGGGCCCAGGAGCTGGGCGAACTGACAGGTGTTCTATTGTCTGTGGTCATGACGGAGCAACGGGGATCGTGGCCGGACGGTGTCGGCGAACCGGTGGTGACCAGGACGGCCGAGCCGGACTGGCAGGCCATGGCGGACCGTCACGACGAGCAGCGGCGGCGCCGCAAGCAGCTGCGCGCGGTGGCGGTCGGCGTGGTCGCGACCGCCGCCGTCGGCGGCATGGTGGCCCTCGCGCTGCCCGGCGGCGGCAAGGGCGCCCAGGCGAAGGACGGCGCGGCCGGCGGCTCCGGCGGGAGCGGCCGGCCGGTCGCCGCGGGGGAGGACACCGTCTCCCTGGCGGTGGGTGACGCCTCGTCACCCACCGCCAGGGAGCCGTCCGCCACCGTCCCGGCCGGGGCCACGCCCACCGTGTCCCCCACCGCCGGGGCCACCCCGTCGCCCGGTGCCCCGGGCAGCTCCGCCGCGCCCGCGACCCCGGCCGCCGGACGGACCTCGGCCGCTCCGACCCGCCCCGCGACCACCGCGCCCGGCCAGTCGGCCCCGGCCGGCACCACCCCCGGCCCGCAGCCGCCGGCCCCGCAGCCCACCCCCACCACCGCGCAGCCGAACCCGCCCGCGCCGACCCCGACGCCGACCCAGACCCCCGGCAAGTCGTACACGCCGGGGGAGATCTGCGGGAGCGGGTTCAACGTGATCGACTCGCACAGCCTCGGCGCGGCCACGATCTACCTGCTCTACAAGTCCGCGACCGGGGACAACTGCGTCACCACCGTCGTCAACAAGCCGGCCGGGCCGGTGCCGATGAACGCGACGCTGGCGGTCAAGGGCGGCGCCTCGGGGAGCAACCCCGGGAACTTCGCCTCCTACGCCGGCCCGGTGATCAAGCGCGCCCCCGACACCTGCGTCCAGTGGGGCGGCACCTACCAGGGCGCGAGCTGGACCAGCGGCTGGACCCACTGCACCTGAGACCAGGCCGGACGGACCGCAGGACGCCCCGCTCCGAGGGGGAGAGCGGGGCGTCCTGCCGGGGTTTCGGGGTGAGGGGGCGTCAGGCGAAGGTGAACCAGTTGAGGTTGGCGAAGTCGGCCGGCTGGCCGCTGTCGAAGGTCAGGTAGACGTCCCGGACCCCGGTGGTGCGGGCGATGTCGGCCGGGACGGTGCGCCAGGCCTGCCAGCCGCCGGTGTTGGCGAGCGCGAAGTTGCCGACGGGAGTGGCGGTCGGGCTGCCCAGGCGGACCTGGACCAGGCCGCTGACCCCGGCGGCGGCGCCGGAGGCGACCCGGGCCGAGAAGCGGGTGGCGCCGGCCGAGCCGAAGTCCAGGCTGTAGCGGAGCCAGTCGCCGTTGGCCAGCCAGCCGACGTCCGAGCCGCCGCCGGTGTCCGAACAGGCCTCCACCTGGGCGCCGTTCTGGGCGCGGAAGGACTCGGCCTGGACGGTGGAGAAGGCGCTGACGGTGCCGCCGGTCGGGGTCGGCGTCGGGCTGGGGGACGGGCCGGGGCCGCCGCTGCCGCCGCCGACCGTGATGGTGAACAGGCGCGGGTCGCCCGACTGGACCTTGCCCTCGAAGTCGGTGCCGGAGGGGTGCACGTCGTCGTAGGGGAAGGCGTAGCCGAGGCGGTCGGCGGTGGTGGAGTGCAGGATGCGGGCGTAGTGGTTGGTGCGGGGCTTGGTGTAGAAGGCGGCCGGGTTCTCGTTGGTGGGCTGGAGCGCGTTGTCCAGCAGGGTGGTGCGGTTGAACGCGGCGGCCAGGCGGGCGCTCAGATTGCCCATCAGGTCGTTGCCGGTGGTGAACGGTGCGTCGCTGCAGGAGAAGATCGCGAGGGTGGAGGGACGCCCGAAGCTGCCCACCCCGGGGAAGGTGAGCGTCTCGCCGGAGACCCGGCCGGTGACGGTGCCCCAGCTGAACTGGGTGTCGATCCGCAGGTCGGTGCTGCGGTACTTGCTCCAGACCTGGTCCACGTAGGAGTCGAAGTACCCGGCGAAGAGCGAGCTGGTGCCCCGGATGGCCAGGTTGGGGCTGAGCACCCGCAGGTCGGTGCCGCCGCGGCTGACCACCAGACGGCTCCAGTCGCTGCCGTCGGCGGCGGACTGGGAGCGCAGCGCGGTGGCGACCCTGGCCAGGCCGTCGGTGGGCAGGCCGGCCACGGTCTGGGTGCCCTGGCCGGTCTCCAGGCGGAACGAGATCGGCAGGCCGACCATGTCGACGAAGGTAATGTTGGCGTACAACTGGTCCGCGTTGTAGGTGAATTCGCAGAAGTCGTGCCGGACGTCGATGTTCGGGTCGCTCGGGTTGGAGACCGAGGGCAGGGCCAGTCCGCCGCCGGTGTTCATCAGGAAGGTGAGCTTGGCGCCGACCGAGAAGTAGATCCGGCCGCTGTCCAGGCGCGGCAGGGTGACCCGGCGCGGGACGGCGCCGGAGCCGTTCAGCGCGATCGCGCAGTCCACACCCAGCGGCGTCTGGTTGGCCGGCGGGTTCGGCGGGTGGTACAGCGAGGCGCCGTCGGAGCGCAGGAAGGCCCAACTGCCGCCCGCCGCCGGGTCGCGGCCGAGCACGTAGGCGTAAACGGTGGCGCTGCCGGTGGTGTTGGCCAGGTCCAGCGCCAGGGTGGGGGTGGTGGCGGCGTTGGCGGTGGAGCGCAGCAGGCTGCCCAGGGCGGGCACGGCCAGGGCCGCGCCGGCGGCGGTGAGCACACCGCGCCGGGTGAGCGGCGGGCGTTGGTGACGGGGCGTCATGGGTGGGAAGGTCCGTTCTTCGCGTGGGGGAGTGCAGAGGGCGGAGGGTGGACGCTGCGAAGAGGGGGAGCCGGGTGGATCAGCCGAGGGTCCAGCGCTGGTTGGCGCCGCCGTTGCAGGTCCACAGGATCAGGCGGGTGCCGTCGGCGGAGGAGCCGCCGGTGGCGTCCAGGCACTTGCCGAGGGCCCGGATGGTGCCGTCGCCGTTGACGCTCCAGGCCTGGGCGTTGGTGCCGTTGCAGGTGTAGAGCTGGACCGCGGTGCCGTCGGCGCTGTTGGCGGCGTCGACGTCCAGGCACTTGCCCAGGGCGCGGACGGTGCCGTCGCCGGTGGTCCACTGCTGGGCCGCGTTGCCGGTGCAGTTGTGCAGCTGGATCGGGGTGCGGTCGGCGTTGGAGGCACCGGCCACGTCCACGCACATGCCGCCGATGCCGGAGATCTGGCCGGTGCGGGTCGGGCCGCCGTTGGAGGTGGAGGCGCGGACGTAGTCCACCGTCATGGTCTGCGGGTAGGTGGAGGATCCGTCCGGGCTGCCCGGCCAGTCGCCGCCCACGGCCAGGTTGAGGATCAGGAAGAACGGGTGGTCGAAGACCCAGCGGTTGCCGTTGGTGTCGGCGGTGGTGCGGGTGCGGTAGGCCTGGCCGTCCACCGACCAGGTGATGGAGCCCGGGCTCCAGTCGACGGCGAAGACGTGGAAGGCGTCCGCGAAGGCCTGGCCGTTCGGCAGGCTGTAGGCCGAGCCGAGGCCGGCGCCGCCGGAGTAGCCCGGGCCGTGCAGGGTGCCGTGCACGGTGTTGGGCTCGCGGCCGATGTTCTCCATGATGTCGATCTCGCCGCTGTTGGGCCAGCCCACCGAGCCGAGGTCGTTGCCGAGCATCCAGAACGCGGGCCAGATGCCCTGGCCGCGCGGGATCTTGATCCGGGACTCGAAGTGGCCGTAGGCCTGGGTGAAGGTCTGCGCGGTGTTCATCCGGGCCGAGGTGTACTGGCAAGTGCCGTACCAGCAGCCGAGGTTGGTGTTGGTGTTGCGGCGGGCGGTGATCACCAGGTTGCCCTGGCCGTCCTGGGCCGCGTTGCCGTTGCCGGCGGTGTAGTACTGGAGCTCGTGGTTGCCGAAGCCCGAACCCCCGGTCTCCATCGTCCACTTGCCCGGGTCGGGGGCGGCGCCGGAGGGTCCGTTGAACTCGTCCGCCCAGGTCGTGACGGCGGCCGCTGCGGCTGAGGCGGCCGGGGTCGCTGCCGGGGGCGAGGTGGTCGCGGCGGTGGTGGGGCCTGCCAGGGTGAGGACGGCGGCGAGGGCGGGGAGCAGGACGCCGAGAAGTCGGCGGGGCCTGCGGAGTGTGGCAGCCATGGATGGCACCTCTCTGTGGGGTGAGAGCGCTCTCTGGAATGACGTGGCCGTGCCTTGTCCGCCTGAATGGTACGGAGGGGTGGTCGTCATGGCAATGTCAGAAGCAGGGCTCTGACCTGCTGCGCTGTGAAACACCGTCAGCTCGGGTGCGGGCATGGGTGCTTCTGTCGGGTTGAGAGCGCTTTCTCTACGGGGCCCCGGCGTTTCGCCGTGTGCTTCGGGTGCGGTCTGCGGGACGGTGGGAGGGCACCGCCCACGCGAGAAGGAGAGCCGCCGTGAACTGGACGCTCGAGGTCGTCCCCGTCCCGGTCACCGACCTGGACCGGGCCAAGGAGTTCTACGCCGAGAAGATCGGCTTCAAGGTGGACCTGGACAGTGAGGTCGCCCCGGGAGTGCGGATCATCCAGCTCACCCCGCCGGGCTCGCGCTGTTCGGTCGTGATGATGTCCGGGATGCCGGGCGCACCCGAGACGGGCGGGATGGCACCGGGCAGCCTCCAGGGCGTCCAGCTCTGCGTCACCGACATCGACGCGGCCCACGCCCAACTGGTCGCGCGCGGGGTGGTGGTGAGCCCAGTGCGGCACCTGGGCGAGAGCGGCTGGGCCGACGGCAAGGGCGGGCAGTGGAACTCGTTCATGTCCTTCACCGACCCGGACGGTAACGGCTGGACGGTGCAGGAGGCGCCGACGGAGCTCTCCGAACGCTGAGGCTGCGGATGGCGGAGGGGCGGCACCCGGATTGGGGTGCCGCCCCTTCCGGCGGGATTCAGTGCTCCGGGGAGTGCCAGGAGCTCCGGACCAACTCGCGCTCGGCCAGCGTCAGATGGAGCGCGGCGGCCAGCCAGCCCTCCGCGTACGCGTCGCCCGCGTCGTCCGTCAGCCGGCCGAACACGTCCCGTCCACGCCGGTCCGCCGCCTCGGCCAGCGCCGTGCCCAGCGCGGCCGCCCGCCGGAACCCGGAGCCGCCGAGCGCGGCGGCGTCGGTCCGCGCTCCGCCGGTACGGGCGGACTCCGCGACGGCCCGCCGGCCGCCGGCCACGCCGAGCTCGACCAGCCGCCGCAGCCGCCAGAGCGGCGAGTCGGTGAGCGGGTCGGGGCCGGGGGTGGTGACGGTTGCTCCGGTGGACGGCGGGAAGTGCGCACCGACCAGGCGGTCGTAGCCGAGGTCGGCGCGGCCGTTCCACGCCGTGGGCAGACGGAGCGTCAGCTCCGGCTCCTCGCCCGGCACCGGGGCGACGGCCAGCACCCGCAGGGTGGCCACCCGGTCGGGGTCGACCCGGCCGAGGACCCGGACCAGGGTGCCGGGGTGGGCGGCCAGTTGGCGCAGGTTCTCGGCGTGGGACAGCTCCGGGTGGCCGTGCGCGGCGGCCAGGCGCAGCACCGGGCCGTACGCGCGGTCGCGTGCGGCGGGCGTCGCCCGGCTGTGAGCCGATCCGCCCGCTGCGGGGCCTGCCGGGGCGAAGCCGGTGCCGTGCGCGGCAGGATCCGCCTTGGCGGGAGACGAGCCGCCCGTTGCTGGGTCTGCCGGGGTGGCCGCGGCAGCGCCGGTGGTGGGCTCGGGGCCCGGAACGTCCGCCGAGGTGTCTGCCGGACCGGGAGCGACGGCGACGGCGGCCGGGGCCCGGGTGACGGCGCGGGCCAGGACCGCGTCGCCGACGGCGCCGAGGAGGACCACGTCGCAGCCGACGGGCTCGCGTTGGCGGGAGTCGTCGGCCGGGTCGGCCAGCGGGCCGTCGCCGAGGCGTTCGGCGGCGGCCTCGGCCAGGGGGCGGGCGAAGAGGGCGGCCAACGGGCCCGCCGTCCACGGGAGTCCGGGCACCGGGTTGGCCTTCACGCCCTTGCCCGAGCCGAGCCGGCCCTCCGCCGAGACGCTGGCGCCCGAGATCAGCAGGCCGCTGTGGGAGAGCTGACGGTGGTTCACGGCGGCCGCCCCGATCGCGACCGGCGCCTCGGCCGCGCCCCGGGCCCGGCCCGGGCCGCCCGGGCGGACGTCGGCGACCGAGTACCACCGGCCGTCCCCGTCCACCAGGTGGGTGACCACCCCGCCGTAGCCGGTGGAGGTGAGCACCGGCTCGCGGAACACCCCGGTCACCCGGAGCGCCCCGCCCGCCTGGTAGGCCCGCCGGGCGGTGCCGAGCAGCGCCGCGTCGCCCCGGCCGGTGCGCACCAGGGCGGTGGTGAGCAGGAGTTCGCGCAGCGCGGCGGTCAGGTCGGCCAGCGGGCGGCTGCCGGTGCGGGCCCGCGCGCTGCGCAGACCGCGCACCACCCGCAACGCCGCGGCCTCGGCCCGCAGCAGTCCGGCGAGCCGGGCGGAGTGGGCGGCGCGCAGGAGTTCGGCCTGCGGCACCGCCCCGGCGGAGGGCAGCCCGGCGGCGAGCACCGCCGCGGCCGCAGTCCACAGGGAGTCAGCCGCCTTGACCTGGGCGGGGGTTGCCAGGGCGGGCGGCTCCGGCTCGGTGGGGCTGGACGCGATGGGGTCGGACGTGGCCGCAGGCGCGGACTCGGGTCCGGCGGCCGCGGCGGTGTCGGCCTCGGCGGGGGCCGCCGCCGGGTCGGCCAGCGGGCAGAGCTGGAGCAGCGCGGCCCGGTGCAGGCAGCGCGGCGCGAGCAGGCAGCCGCAGCTGGCCTGCTCCTCCGTGCGGAGCACCCCGTCCGGGCCCGGGGCCAGGGTCACCACGGCGTCCTCGCCGCAGCGGACCGTCACCCCGCCGCCCTCACCCGGCTCGACCGGGAGCTTGGCGTACTGCTCCACGGTGGCGTCGAGCTTCTTCGCCAGCCGGGAGGTCAGCGCTCCGACGGCGGCAGCCGTCAACTCCGGTGCCGCGGGCGGCAGGGCGGTGGTGTCGGCAGCGGTCATCGGTGCTCCCCGCGGAGACGGTCGCCGACCCAGCGGGCCAGGGCGAGGGGACTGAGGGCGGCCACCGGCATCCCGGCGGCGACGAGCTGCCGCGCGATCGGCACCGAGTAGCGCGGGGCGCCGGTGTCGTCCAGCGCCGCGCAGCCCATCAGGTGGACGCCGGAGGAGGCCAGGGCGCGGACCTCGGCCAGCAGGCCGCCGATGGAGCCGCCCTCCTCGAAGTCGCTGACCACGACCACCAGGGTGCGGCTGGGCACGGTCACCAGGGAGCGGGCGTGGGCCAGCGCCTTGGCGATGTGGGTGCCGCCGCCGACCCGGACCTCCAGCAGGAGGGAGAGCGGGTCGTCCACCCGCTCGGTGAGGTCGGCGATCTCGGTGGAGAAGGCCAGGAAGTGGGTGGAGAGGGTCGGTACCCCGCCGAGCACGGCGGCGGTCAGCGCGGACCAGATGACGGAGGCCTCCATCGAGCCGGAGACGTCCACCACCAGCACCAGCCGCCAGTCGGCCTCCTTGCGGGCCCGGGTCGAGAAGACCGGCCGCTCGGGGAGGACGACGGTGCGGCCGTCGGCCAGCCGCTGGGTGTGCGCCAGGTTGGCGCGCAGGGTGCGCGGCAGGTCGAGCTTGCCGCCGGGGCGGTGGGTCGGGCGGGGACTGGCCAGACCGTGCAGGGCCGGGCGCAGCCGGGTGGCCAACTCCTTGGCCAGCTCCTCCACCAGCCGGCGCACCAGCGGGCGCAGGCTCGCGATCCGCGCCTCGGGCAGGCCACCGGCCAGGTTGAGCACCGAACTCAGCAGCTCCACCGAGGGGCGGACGGAGGCCGGGTCCAACTCGGCCAGCACGTCCGTGCGTCCGGCCTCGGCCGCGCTGCCGAGCACCTCCTCCCGGACCTCGGCGCCGAACAGCGCCTCCAGCTCCTGCGACCACTCGCGCGCGGTCGGGAAGGACGCGTCGCTCCCGCCGCCGTCACCGGCCGACAGCTCGTCAGAGCCCTCGCCCCGGCCCGCGCCGTACAGCTCGTCCAGGGCGTTGGTGTAGCGCCGGGCACCGTCCGGCAGCTTCTCCGGCTCGCGGCCGAGCAGCAGCCGCCAGCGGTCGGCGGGGGCCAGCAGCGCCTTCTCGTCGGCGGCCGGACGCTCGGTCAGCTCCGTTTCGGGGGCCGTGGGGTGGACTGCGGCGGGTTCGGGGGAACCGAGGCCGAGCGAGGCCAGGGCCACTGCGGCGGCGGTGTCGGCGGCGGTCCAGAGGGCGAGCAGCTCGGGGGCGGCGGCGAGGCTGAGGTCGGGCTTCTCGCCGAGCCGTTCGGTGACCTCGCCCAGCAGGCGGCCGCGCGCGGCCGGGCTGAGCGCGTCGAACCCGGCCCGCAGGGCGGGCAGCCGCTCCAGGAAGCCCTGGTCCGGGAGTTGGTCGACCCGGTCCAGCAGCGGGGAGAGCGCGGTCGGCGCGTACTGGAGCAGCGGGCCGCCCGCCGTGAGCAGCCCGGCCAGGTGCCGGGCCAGCCGGCGCCGGGCGTCCGGGTGGGTGGCGGTGTCGATCCACCCGGCGGTGCGGGTGCCGACCAGCTCCGGGTCGTCCAGGTCCAGCAGCACCCGGGCGGCCAGGGCCGCGCCCTGCACCAACGGCGAACCGGTGGCCGCCAGTTCGGTCAGGGCGCCGTCCAGCCGCAGGCCCAGTCGGTGCTCGGCGGCGCGGGTGGCCAGGGCGGTGAGCGCGGCGGCGTCGGCGAGGTCCTCGCTCCCGGCCAGGCCGGGCAGGCCGCGCACGGCGGCGTCGAGCAGGATCTCGGCGAGGACGGCCGCCTCGGCGCGGGTGGCCTCGGTCGCGCCGGGCAGGTGGCCGCGGCGCAGGGCCTCCAACAGATCGAGGGCGGACAGGAGTTCGGGAAGGGAGGCGGCGGCGGGGAGCGCCTCGGCCGCCTCCGTGAGCCGCTCCGCCACCAGGGCCGGGAGCTCGCAGAGGGCGGCGGCGCGCAGCCCGTCGATGAGCTGGGCGCAGCTCGGGCCGCCGTCGGCGGTCTGCTGCCGGGCCCGCTCGCGCAGGGTGCCGGCGGCGGCCTGTTCCACCGTCACGCCGCGCACGCCCGCGAGGTCGAGCCGGGCCGGGACGCCGGGCGTCCAGGCCGCCCGCCAGCGGGTGGTGAGGGCGCTGCCGTCGCCGGTCCCGGAGACCTCGACGCGGTCGGCGTATCCGGCGCCGCAGACCTCCAGGCGCTGGAGCAGCGTCTCGCGGCGGCGGTCGAGCGCGGAGCGCAGCGGGTCGAGCCGGAGCTCCCGGGAGTCCGGGTCCTCGGGGGCCGGCAGGCGCAGCTCGGCGAGCTCCGCCTCCACGGCCGGGCCGAGGCCCGAGCGGGGCGTCCCCGGGGCCGTCCGGCCCCGGTCCGTGCCGACCATCACCGTCTCCAGGGCACGGGCCAAGGCCCGTCCCCGGCCGAGGAGTTCGCCCTGGCCGAGCACGGTGGTGACCGACTCCAGCAGCTCGCCCCGGCCGGGGGCGGGCAGCCCGCGCAGCCGGGCCAGGTCACCGGCGAGGCGCAGTGCCTCGGCGGCCTCGCCGGTACCGGCGGGGTGGCCGGCGGCGCGCAGTTCCCGGCACACCTCGGTGATGGTCCGGGCGGCGGCCTCCTGCACCCGCTCGGGGTCGCCGCCGGCGGTGAGGACGGCCTGCTGCCAGCGCGGGTCCCGGATCCCGGCGGGGTAGCCGGAGCGGGCGTCCAACAGGCCGAAGGCGTATGGCACCAGAGAGGTCGTCACCCCGGCGGAGCCGGTGGCGCCGACGGGCAGCGGCGCGGCCGGGCTGCTCGCGGTGGCGGAGCCGGCGGACGCGGCCGTGGCCCCGGTGTCGGCGGTCTCGCCGTCGGTCACCGCGCCGGCGGCCTCGGTGCCGTCTGCGGCGGCATCGCCGGCAGCGGCCCCAACGTTCCCGAACTGCACGGAGGTTGAGGTCAGCGCCGGGGCGTGGAAGGAGCCGACCAGCACCGCCACCCGGCGGCCGCCCTCGGCGGCCCGTGCGATCACCTGCCGCATGTGCGCCTCGCGGGCCAGGTCCACGGCCGGGACGCCGCCCCGTTCGGCGGAGTCCTGCCGCAGGGCCCAGCCGACCGCCAGGGCGGCGCGGCGGACGGCCTCGGGCGTGCTGCCCGGGGCGCGGACCTCCACGGTGCGGTCCCACAGGTCGTCGCCCGCGCGCCCGGTGTTCCCGGCGGCCAGGCCGTCGGCCCAGGACGGGCCCGGGCGTTCCGTACCGCCGTCGTCCGAGGGCCTGTGGGCCGACCAGCCGGGATCGCCCAACGGCAGGTCGCAGCACCGGACTTCGACGCCGTGCAGGTGTGCCCAGCGGATCGCCGCCAGCTCGGGGGAGAAGTCCGCGAACGGGTAGAACCCGAGCCGCCCGTCCGCCCCGGCCCCGGCCAGCGCCACGGGGGCGACGGTGCCGGGGTCGGCCAGGTACGGCAGCCAGCGGTCGAAGTCGGCGGGCAGCTCGACGCAGAGCACCTGCGGCGCGGCCGCCGCCAGCAGCTCGGGCAGCACGGCGGCCAGCGCCGGGCTGTGGTGCCGCACCCCGATCAGGAACGGACCGTCCCCGTCCGCGAGTTCGGCCATCGCCGCACGCGGGTCCGCCGCCGGGGGAGCGGGAGTCAGTGCCTCGCTCAACGGAGGTTCTCCCGCAGGTCCCAGAGGCGGCGCCACAGGGCGGAGCCGTCCTCGGCGCGGCGGCGGACGGGGCCGTCCCAGTAGCCGAGCAGGCGGGCGTGGTCGGCGGGGTCGTCCTTGCGGACGGCGCCGAGGAGGTGACCGGGCATCAGGTCGAGGGCGTCGGCGGAGGTGCCGGGGAGGTAGGCGCGGGCCAGGCCGAGCGAGGAGGCGACCTGGACGGCCTCGGCGGTGGACATCACGGTGCCGGGGCGCTCGACGTCCCAGCCCTCGGCCGAGCGGCCGCTGCGCAGGTCGCGGAAGACCGTCACCAGGGCGTCCAGCACGGCGTCGTCCACCCCGAAGGCGGCCCCGGCCCGCTCGACCGCGGCGCCCGCCCGCTCCCGGACCAGGGCGGTCTCGGCCTCCGCGTCCGCGATGGGCTCCACGGTCTCGAAGTTGAAGCGGCGCTTGAGCGCGGCGGACATCTCCGAGACGCCCCGGTCCCGGAGGTTGGCGGTGGCGATCACGGTGAAGCCCGGCGCGGCCGGGACGGTGGCGTCCGGGGTGCCGGCCAGCTCGGGGACGGAGACCCGGCGGTCGGAGAGGATCGAGACCAGCGCGTCCTGGACCTCGGGCAGACAGCGCGTCACCTCCTCGATCCGGGCCACCCGTCCGGTGCGCATCGCGGTCAGCACCGGCGAGGCGACCAGCGCCTGCGGGGTGGGGCCCTGGGCCAGCAGCAGCGCGTAGTTCCAGCCGTAGCGGAAGGCGTCCTCGGTGGTGCCGGCGGTGCCCTGTACGGTCAGCTCGCTGGTGCCGCTGACGGCGGCCGAGAGCAGCTCGGAGAGCATCGACTTGGCGGTGCCGGGCTCGCCGACCAGCAGCAGGCCGCGCTCGCCCGCCAGGGTGACCACGCAGCGCTCGACCAGCGCCCGGTCGCCGACGAACTTGCGGCTGACGGTCAGTGCGGCGGGCAGCCCGGTGCCCTTGCGGCGGGCGGGGGTGAGGGTGAGCGCCCCGTCGCTGCCGCAGACGAAGGTGACGACGGCGCTCGGGGTGAGCGCCCAGCCGGGCGGGCGCGGGCCGCTGTCGTGGGCGGCCAGGAAGGCCAGCTCCTCGGCGTACTTCTCCTCGGCGGGCAGGACCTGCCGGGCGGGCTGTTCGGTGACGGTGGTCATGAAGGGTTCCTCGGTGGTGGGGGGCCGGGGGGGGGGGGGGGGCCCCCCCCCGCCCCCCGGGGGGGGGGGGGGGGCGGGGCGGGGGGGGGGGCGGGACCCAGTGATCGAAGAAACCCCGCGCGGCGCCCCC
>NZ_JBVJLD010000016.1:0-138054 GCF_055584905.1 Kitasatospora sp. NPDC088742
TTAGTTGCAGTAGTGGTTCCCATGAACGTTGTGTGCGCCTGCTGATGTATCGCAGGCGCATTTTTGTTTCCCGGCTCTTCCCCGGGTGGGTGCTCATCGCGGCGACTCGAAACGCACGCTGTGTGGGTTTCGGACAGCCCCTTGAAGGAGATTTTTTATGGCTAATGGCACTGTGAAGTGGTTCAACGCGGAAAAGGGCTTCGGCTTCATCGAGCAGGAGGGTGGCGGCCCGGACGTGTTCGCCCACTACTCGAACATCAACGCCAACGGCTTCCGTGAGCTGCTCGAGGGCCAGAAGGTCGAGTTCGACGTCACGCAGGGCCAGAAGGGCCCGCAGGCCGAGAACATTCGCCCGCTGTAGTTCTCTGTCGCGGCACCCGCCCGACAGCGAGGGGCCCGCACCGCGCAACACGCTCGGTGCGGGCCCTTCGGCATTGCACCACCGCGCTCCACCACCGGCCGTTCAGGCCCCTTGGCTCCGCCACCGGCAGCCATCCCCACGCGAGGCGCCCTGCGCCGCGTCCGGATCGGCGCCCTGCCGTGAGATCTCACGGTGCGAGGATCCGCCCTCCCGCCACCGGCGGCCGGGCAGACCTGAGGTGACGTGCCGCACGGTTTCACCGTCCACGCCCCGCCCGTTCCATACTTTCGGCCCGTCCCTTGCGGCCTCCTGCCGGCGCCTCGCGCTACGGAGCTACCTCGCGACGTGCCGGCCAGGAAGGTTTCCGATGAACCGCTCCAGTCGCTCCTCCTACCAGAACGCCAACTCCCGCTCCTCCCGCTCCCGCTCCGGCGAGGCCGGCTCCGGAGCGCGCTCCGGGTCGCGCTCCGGCGGCAGCTCCTTCTACGGCGACCGGCCCTCCGGTGGCCAGCGCTCCTCCGGCCGGAGTAGCCGTCAGGGCTCCGGCCCGCAGGGCGAGTTCGCGATGCCGGTCAGCACCACCCCGGCGCTGCCGGCCGTCGAGTCCTTCGACGAGCTGGACATGCCGAAGGCACTGCTGTCGGTGCTGACCCGCCAGGGCGTCACCACGCCGTTCCCGATCCAGGCCGCCACGCTGCCCAACTCGCTGGCCGGCCGCGACGTGCTGGGCCGGGGCCGCACCGGCTCCGGCAAGACCATCGCCTTCGGCCTCGCCGTGCTGGCCCGCACCGCCGGCCGCAAGGCCGAGCCCCGCCGCCCGCTGGCCCTGGTCCTGGTCCCCACCCGCGAGCTCGCGCAGCAGGTCACCGAGGCCCTCACCCCCTACGCCCACGCCGTCCGCCTGAAGATGGCGACCGTGGTCGGCGGGGTGTCCATCGGACGTCAGGCACAGGCGCTGAACCGCGGGGCGGAGGTCGTGGTGGCCACCCCCGGACGCCTCAAGGACCTGATCCAGCGCGGCGACTGCCAGCTCGACGGCGTCGGCGTGACCGTCCTCGACGAGGCCGACCAGATGGCCGACATGGGCTTCCTGCCGCAGGTCACCGAACTGCTCCAGCAGGTCGCCGAGGGCGGCCAGACGATGCTGTTCTCCGCCACCCTGGACCGCAACGTCGACCGGCTGGTGCGCACCTTCCTCAAGGACCCGGTCACCCACTCGGTCGACCCCTCCGCCGGGGCGGTCAGCACCATGGAGCACCACGTGCTGCACGTGCAGAGCAGCGACAAGGACGCCACCATCGCCCACATCGCCTCCCGCGAGGGCGGGGTGATCATGTTCACCGACACCAAGCACGGCGCGGACCGCCTGGTGCGGGACCTGCTCGCCAACGGGGTGAAGGCCGCGGCCCTGCACGGCGGCAAGTCCCAGCCGGAGCGCACCCGCACCCTGGAGCAGTTCCGCACCGGCGCGGTGACCGCGCTGATCGCCACCAACGTCGCCGCCCGGGGCATCCACGTCGACGGCCTCGACCTGGTCGTCAACCTCGACCCGCCGAGCGACCACAAGGACTACCTCCACCGGGCCGGCCGCACCGCGCGCGCGGGCGAGTCCGGCACCGTGGTCACCCTGGTGCTGCCCAACCAGCGCCGCCAGATGGCCCGGATGATGAGCACCGCCGCCATCACCCCCGAGTCCACCCGGCTGCACTCCACCGACGAGGAGCTGGCCCGCATCACCGGCGCCCGCGTCCCGACCGGCATCCCCACCGTCATCGCCGCGCCGGCCGTCGAGCGCCGCGGCCGCTCCACCGACGGGGGCCGCCGCGGCCGCCCCGGTACGGGCCGCGGCGCGCGGACCGGCGGCAGCCGCCGGGGAGCGCCCCGCCGTGTCGCCCTCGCCGCGTAGCCGATCGGGCGTCCCGCCTCACCGCGCACCCACCCGTACCCGAAGGAGCCGCCCGTGAGCATCACCCTGGAACGCCCGACCGCCGACACCACGGTCGGGGACCTCATGCAGCACCCCGGGCTGCAGATCAGCGACGACGCCACCGCCGACAAGGCCATGGACATCCTGCTCAGCTCCGGCGCCGACCACCTGCTGGTCCGCGACGAGGACGGTCACTGTGCCGGCCTGCTGACCCGCCTGCACCTGGCACCGTTCCAGGCCCGCTCCTGGTACACCGAACGGACCCCGGTCCGCGACATCGTCCACGACCGGGGTCCGTTCGCCACCGCCGACATGCCCGTGGGCACCGCGGTCACCGCCATGCGCTCGCGCGGCCTCGACTCCTGGCCGGTCATCGACCACGACGGCCACGCCATCGGCGTGTTCACCGCCTAGGACGTTCTCCCCGGCCGGTGACGTGGCGTCAGGCGAACTGGCCCGGACGGTAGTCGCCGGCCGGGGTCCGCAGGATGACGTTGGCGCGGTTGAAGGCGTTGATCAGGGCGATGGCCCCGATCAGGGCGCCGAGCTGGTCCTCGTCGAAGTGCCGGGCGGCGCGCTGCCAGACCTCGTCGCTGACGCCGCCGGCCGCGTCGGCGATCCGGGTGGCCTCTTCGGTGAGTTCGATGGCGGCGCGCTCGGCCTCGGTGAAGACGGTGGCCTCGCGCCAGGCGGCGACCAGGTTGAGCCGCTCGGGGTTCTCGCCGTGGTGGACGGCGTCCTTGAAGTGCATGTCGGTGCAGAAGCCGCAGCCGTTGATCTGGCTGGCGCGGAGCTTGACCAGCTCCTGGGTGGTGGCGGGGAGGCCCGAGTCCTCCAGGACCTTGCCGGCCGCGATGATGTGCTTGAAGACCTTGCCGAGGACCGGGTTGGTGTAGGGGTTGAGGCGGATCTCCATGGTGTGCTCCCTGTTTCGGTGCTCGTACCGCGTTGTCATCCCTTCGACGGAACGGACCGGCGAGGTGTGACAGCCTCCGGTTGTGACCCGCGTCACGGCCCGTCAGAGCCGGGGCGCCCCGGGGTGGTAGGCGCGCTGGCGCTCGACCGGGGCGGTGGCGAAGTCGCCGCTGCCGTTGACCACCTCGCCGGCCGCCAACTCCAGCCCCCGGGCCAGGCCGTTCCCCTTGAGCACCGCGCCGCGCCCGTCCGGATCGGGGTGGGTGTGGTCGCCGCCGCCCGCCAGCCGGACGGACTGGGCGGTGAGGGCGCCGATCACCTGGCAGCCGTCGCCGATCGCCGAACGGCCCACGATCTCGGGGCCGTTGAGCAGCCTGGTCCGGTCGCCGACGGCGACGACCGCGTCGGCCCGGTTGGCCTTGATCCGGGCGCCGCCGTCGCCGATCAGGTTCCCGTCGCCGATCCGGACCCGGCCGCCCGCCTCGGCGAGCACGGCGGTGCCCGGGCGCAGGACGTTGCCGGAGCCGATCGAGCAGCTACTGAGCCCGTCGCACTCCACCGTCACGCCCGGGTAGAAGACGTTGTCCTGACCGAGCGTCACCCGACGGGAGATCAGCACCGAGAACGGGTCGTGGACCACGTTCCCGTTCCCCGGCGCCAGCAGTTCGGTCACGGTGCGCAGCCCCGCCGCGGTCCGTACCGCGTCCAGCGCGGCGAGCCAGTTCTCCACGAAATCCCCCTCGGTCGTTGAGCTCCGTGCCCGATCGTGCCCCATCGCGGGAGGTGGAGGGGAAGTTGTTCGGACAACGGACACCCATGACGGGTGGCGCGTTCACGCGCCGTCGCTACGGTCACACCGCCCGGCGCTGTCCCGGGTGCGCGCACGGGTGGCTAGCCGGCCGGGTGCGCCGAACCTGTCGAGGAGACGAACCCCTATGCAGCGCAAGGCCTTCAAGGCCGCGTTGGTGCTCGTGACCGCGAGCGCCCTGGTGGGCGGCGCGGTGGTCACCGCCAACGCGGAGCCGTCCGAGCAGTACCGCAACGACCAGGGTCACGACGGCTGGTACGGCGGCGGCAACGACATCCGCAACGTCATCTACATGGTGGGCGACGGCATGGGCCGCACCCACGTGACGGCCGGCCGCGACCGGTTCTACGGTGCCGCGGGCCGCCTGAACATGGAGCGCTTGCCGGTCGTCGGCCAGGTCGCCACCTTCGCGGTCGAGAAGGGCAGCAACAAGCCCGCCCTGGTGACCGACTCGGCGTCCTCCGCCACCGCCTGGTCCTCCGGCGTGAAGACCTACAACGCGGCGCTCGGCGTGGACTCGTACGAGAAGCGCGTCGTGACGCTGATGGAGCAGGCCAAGGCGGCCGGCTTCTCGACCGGCAACGTCTCGACCGCCGAGATCACCGACGCCACCCCGGCCGGCCAGTTCAGCCACGTGCTGCTGCGCGGCTGCCAGGGACCGGTCTACTCGGACGCGGCCTGCCTGCCGAAGAACGCCGACGGCAGCTACGAGGCCAAGCCCTCGGACGCCACCCTGATCACCCCGGTGGCCGAGCAGATCGCCCGCAACGGCACGGCGGACGTCATCCTCGGCGGCGGCCTGGCCCGCTTCGAGCCGGACGACCAGAAGGCGCTGAAGGACCGCGGGTACCAGGTGCTCGGCAGCTTCGGCGACCCCGCGCTGCCCGCCCAGACCGCCGCCAGCCAGAAGGTCGCCACCAAGGCCGACCTGGACGCGGTGCGCAGCGGCAAGGTCGTCGGCCTGTTCAACCGCGGCAACCTGACGGTGGAGGCGGCCAAGTCCGCGCTGCCGGCCGGTGCCCCGGAGAAGGCCGAGCCGGCCCTGGCGGACCTCACCACCAAGGCGATCGACCTGCTCGGCAAGCGCAACCGCAAGGGCTTCTTCCTCCAGGTCGAGGGCGCCCAGATCGACAAGCGCTCGCACGCCAACGACGCCGCCCAGACCCTGGGCGAGATCAAGGCCTTCGACGACGCCGTGGCCAAGGCCGTGGAGTTCGCCAAGCGCGACGGCCACACCCTGGTGATCGTCACCGCCGACCACGAGTGCGCCGGCTTCAACATCATCGAGAAGGGCACCTTCACCAACGCGGAGGCCGCCGCCCCGCCGGTGAACGTGGACGCGGGCAACACCGCCAACAACAGCTCCCCCTCGCGCACCGGTGGCAACACCAAGGACGCGACCCGGTCCACCGGCATCGTGAACGGCGCCGGCTCCAAGGACCCGAAGAACTTCGCCCCGGCCACCTTCCGCACCCCGGACGACGCCGCGGGCGTGGCGGACGGCAGCCCCGAGGCCAGCCTCTGGCTGACCTACCTGTCCGGCAACCACACCGGCGCCGACGTGCCGCTGTTCGCCTTCGGCCCGGGCTCGCAGCGCTACGCCGCCAGCCAGGACAACACCGAGCTGTACGGCAAGATGTACCGCTCGCTCTTCAACCGCTCGCCGCGCTGACCCGCGCCGACACCCCGTCAGGACGGCTGACGACCCGTCCGACACCGGGGGCCGGGAGGGCGCACGCCCCCTCCCGGCCCCCGGCCGTACTCCCGCCCCCAGGAGCCCCGCCGTGCCCGTGAACCGCCGTGCCCTCGTCCTCCCCCTCCTCGCCCTGGCCCTGCTCACCGGCTGCACCTCCGCCACGACGGGGCCGCAGGAGGCCGCGGCGCCGCCCGCTCCGAGCCAGGTCTCGCTGCCGGCGCCCAAGGAGATCCCCTCCCCCACCGCCGCGCTGGCCGGTGCGGTCCGCCCCGGCGAGGTCCGGCTGGAGCAGGGCCCGTTCACCGACCGGGTCTCGCTGACCCGGCTGACCCTCGACAAGGGCTCCGCCGTCGGCGGCCACCTGACCATCACCTCGGACGTCAGCGACGTGCTGGCCCTGGAGCTGCGGGCCGCCTTCTACGACCAGCAGGGGCAGTTGGCCGGCACCGGCACCTTCCGCTACCAGGAGGAGGAGTCCGAGGGCGCCCACCTCGGCCCCCGCGCCGCCGAGTCCGGCATCGACTTCTCGATCCCGGCCGAGAAGCTCACCTCGACCCCGGTCACCGCGGTGCTCTCGCTGCCGGTCCTCGTCAATGAATGAGCGGGGTGACGAATGAGCGTGCCCGCCCCCCGGTGAGGGGGGACGGGCACGCCGTGGGGTGGTGACGTCGGGTCAGACGGCCGGGAAGGGGTCCAGGTCCGGCTTGAGGGTCTGGCCCGGGGCGGGCGGGGTGCGGTCGACCAGGTAGTCGGTGACCAGGGTGTTCAGGGCGGCGCTGCGGCCGACCGCGCAGTGCTCGATGGAGTCGACGGTGACCAGGACGGCGCTGCCGAGCTCGCGCTGCATGCGCTGGGCGAACTTGTACTGGGTGGCCGGGTCGTAGAGGTTGCCGATGACCATCACCGGGTTGGCGGTCTTCTTGTTCCACGGGCCGGTGTAGCGCTCGGAGGTGAGCGCCGGGGCCGGCCAGGTCGCGCACGGGGGCGCGTCGAAGGCCTGGTAGCGGCCGAAGGTCGGGGACTCGAGCTCCCAGGCGCGGGCCAGCAGCGGGAAGAGCTGCGGGACCGGCGGGTACGGCTTGTCCTGGCAGTTGACGCCGTAGTAGGAGTCGTCCGCGGTGTACGGGGTCTCGGCCGGGGCCTCCCGGAGGGCGGCCGGGGCGAGCTTGGCCAGCTGCGCGGCGGCGCCGATCAGCGGCTGACCGCCCGTCAGGGAGCGGGCGCCCTGGGCGTTGATCACGGTGTCCAGGTCCTGGATGGACTTGGCCAGCGGGGCCAGCCTGGTCTGCGCGTACAGCGCGTTGGCGACCTGGCTGGTGAAGGTGGAGAGGGTGACGACGGAGCCGTCGGGCAGGGTCACCGGGTTGGTGCGCAGGTGGTCCCGGATGGCGTCGAAGCGGGCCCGGGTGTCGCCCACGCCGAAGGCGCAGCGCGGGGCCGCGGCCGCGCTGCAGCGCTTGAGGAAGGCGTCCAGCGAGATCTCGAAGCCGTCGGCGCGCTCGCGGTCGTACTCCAGGCCGTCGGCCAGGCGCAGCTGCGGGTCGACGTTGCCGTCGACGATCACGGCGCGGACCTTGGACGGGTACATGTTGGCGTAGGTGGAGCCGATCAGGGTGCCGTAGGAGAAGCCCGCGAAGGTGAGCTGGGCGTCGCCGACGGCCTGCCGCATCCGGTCCAGGTCGCGCACCACGTTCATGGTCGACATGTGCTTGATCAGCGGGCCGGCGTTCTTGCCGCAGGCGGCCGAGTAGGCGCGGTTGGCGGCCATGGTGTCGCGGACCTCGGTCGCGGTGACCGGGACGCCGGTGGCCTTCGCGAAGACCGCGTCGGCCTCCTCGCCGGTGGTGAAGCATCGCAGCGGGTTGCTGCGGGCCACGCCGCGCGGGTCGAAGCCGACCAGGTCGAAGCGGTCCTGGACCTTCTTGGAGAAGCGGCTGGTGGTGGCCCAGAGGTAGCCGCTGCCGCCGGGGCCGCCGGGGTTGAGGAAGAGCGAACCTATTCGGTTGGCCGGGTCGGAGGCCCGGCGGCGCAGCATGGCGATGCCGATCTTCTCGCCGTTCGGCTTGGCGTAGTCCAGCGGCACCGGGTAGGTGGCGCAG
The DNA here is from genome assembly GCF_055584905.1 of Kitasatospora sp. NPDC088742. Taxonomy (NCBI): domain Bacteria; kingdom Bacillati; phylum Actinomycetota; class Actinomycetes; order Kitasatosporales; family Streptomycetaceae; genus Kitasatospora; species Kitasatospora sp. NPDC088742. The sequence goes on from NZ_JBVJLD010000016.1 coordinate 7,807, forward strand.
TCGTAGATGCCCGGGTCCGGCTTGCTCGGATCGGGATTGCACGGTGTCCAGGACACCGGGTCCACCTTGGCCGGAGCTCCTCCGGCGGACGGCGCGGCGACGGCCACACCGGGTACCAACAACAGGGCGCTGGCCGCAGCCAGGCCCGCACTCCAGACACGAGACACGGAACCCCCCTCGACATGTCCAAATCAGGCGCGGCCAGCATGCCAGTTCGGAGATCGTCGAGGAAGGCCCCGGGCGGGATCGGTTCCGGTTCAGGCCAACAGCTTCGCCTTGGCCTGCTGGAACTCCTCCTCGGTCAGCGTGCCGCCGCTCCGCAGCTCCGCCAGCTTCGCCAACTCGTCGGCCTGGGTGGGCTTCTGACCCCCCGTCGGCTGTCCGCCGGCGGCCTCCTGGACGTAGGCCCGGAAGGCGGCCTCGCTGCGCTGCACCTGTTCGCGGTCCCGTTCGCCCATCGAGCGGCCTCGGGCGACCAGGTAGACCAGCACCCCGAGGTAGGGCAGCAGGATCACGAAGATCAGCCACCCGGCCTTGCCCCAGCCGCCCATGGTGTGGTCGCGGAAAATGTCCCCGATCACCTTGAACAGCAGGAAGAACCAGAGCACCCAGAGGAACAGCCAGAGCATCGTCCAGAAGAGGTTGAGCAGCGGGTAATCGTCCATCGGAACTCCCTCGGACCGCCGCCCGCACCGTGCGGACGGCGGTCCGATCATATGGAGACATTCAGGACATTACGGGCAGGCGCGCCCTGATCCGCTAGCCGACGTTCGGGGTGGTCCCGGCGAAGTACTGGCGGGCGACGTTGTACGCGTTGTTCGCCACGTTCCGGCCGAGCAGCGCGCCCTGCTCCTTGTCGAAGCGCCAGTGCACACCGCCGTAGAGGCGGGACATGCCGTCCTCGTCGGCCGCCTGGCTGAAGGTGTCCCACTTCAGCGTGACGTCCGCGGCCGGGGCGTTGGTGTCGTACTTCAGGCTGCCGGCCTTGACCACGGCGCTCTCGCCGTAGGTGTCGCTGCCGGTCCACAGCTTCATGTACTCGCCCCAGGTGGCGCCCCAGACCGAGTGGCCGGAGATGTACGAGGTGAAGGCCGGGGTCGGCAGGTAGGACTTCCAGTCCTTGCCGTCCATGGCGACGGTGCCCTGGCCGGGACCGCCGAAGGACTGGATCTGCCGGCCGTCGTAGGCGTAGCGCATCATGGTGAGCGGGCGGGCGTAGTCGAAGTACTTCTTCGACTCCCAGGCCGCGTTGCCGCTGTCGCCCATCGCCAGGTTGAGCCCGAAGAACATCTTCACGTCCTGGCTCAGGGTGTGGAAGTCGCGGCGGGCGACCCACTGGGCCTGGCGGTTCTGGTGACCGGTCGGGCCCTCCTTGGGCTCGATCCAGAACTCGGCTATCGCCTTCTGGCGGTCCGTCAGACCGGCGCTGATCTGGCGCAGCTCCTCGACCGCGGCGGTGGCCTGCGGGGTGCCGTAGGCCGGCGGGGCGATCGGCCGGAACTGGCTGTTGGAGCGCAGCGCGTACGGCTTGGTGGTCGCGAACTGGAGACCGGCGAACTTCTGGGTCACGCCGTTGACGATCAGCGGGCTCCAGCGGTCCGGGGCGATCACCTTCGACTTGTCGAAGGCGTTGAGGTCCTGCGCCGGGTTGAGCGGGGTGTAGCCGGAGGTGCCCGGGTCGGAGTAGGCGGGGGTGCCGAGCTGGTTGGCCCCGTCGTCGTGGCGGTAGTTCAGCACCGCGTCGCAGGCGGTGTGCGCGATGCCGGCCGGGGTGGAGGTGTTGACCTCGGCGTTGGCCGGGTCGTAGCCCTGCTGCTGGAGCAGCGCGTCGAAGCTCGCGGTCTGCTGCGGGAACAGGTCCTTCAGCGCGCGGTGCGCGGCGTAGGCGACGGCGGCCTTGCGGTTGGCGTAGCTCCGCTTCCACCAGACCTGGCGCAGCTGGCCGCCGAGGCGGGTGCCGATCGCCCGGGCGTCGTACGCGGCCCAGGCGTCGTAGGCACAGGTGGAGACGATCGCGTGGTAGCGGGCGGCGACCGTGGGAAGGACGTTGGGGGCGCCGTTCAGGTCCACCTGGGCGATGGTGGCCTGGACGGTCTTCTCGTTCCAGGCGAGCAGCAGGTTGGCCCCGCCGTCCTCGTACTCGGCCCAGCTCTCCTGCAGGGCGAACCGGCTGGCGGCCGAGTCCGCGGTGTCCTCGGCGGCGGTGGCGACGCCGGTGGCCAGGGTACCGGCGGACAGCACGGCCGCCACGGCGAGCACGGTGCTCCGGCGCAGGCCGGTGGCGAGGGTGGATCTCATGGATACGCGTCCCTTCGATCGGGTGGACCTCACGACGCGGGACACTCTCGACCGACGCGCCACGGCCCCTCCAGTCGAATTCCGACACTTCGTCAGAGTTGACCGGAGGGGCCGCTTCCCTTTCCGTTGAAGGGCAGTTGGGCGGTGGTGCGGGTGGATCAGCGGGCCGCCGCCGAGGTGAGGGACCGGAGCTCGGTACGGGCCGCGGTGCGCAGCATGTCGGAGGCGATGGCGTCGGCGTCCTGGCGGAAGAGGGTGTTGAGGCCCGGCTTGCCGCTGCCGACCTGGGTGAACCAGCGGGTGTGCTCGGTCGGGATGCCCAGCGCGTACAGGTCGGGGTGGACGGTGCCGTCGGCGGCGATCAGGCGGAACGGGGCCGGGGTGACGTTCAGACCGCCGGTGTAGACGATCCCGCCGGTCGTCTCGTCGACGTGCTGGTACTCGCCGATGGTGCCGTCGGCCAGCAGGGAGCGGGTCAGCGGGGAGGTGTCGCGGTAGAGGTCGGGGGTGGGGATGCGGGCGTCGATCAGGGCGGTGGCGGTCCGCTCGGAGCCGTTCACCTGCGGGGAGGAGATCCGGAAGGTGCCGCTCTGCTCGTCGGCGGCGAAGTCGGTTGCGGGGCCGGCCACCTCGACCACCCCGGCCTCGATCAGGGCGACCAGCTGCTCGACCCGGGCGATCGGCGGACCGGCCGAGAGCAGCGAGTTGACGGGCAGGAAGTCGCGCTGGAACTCGCGGGCGTAGCTGTCCGGGCGCAGGCCGCCGAAGTCGACCGCCTCGCGCACCACGTTGCGGATGTCGCGCAGCACGTCCAGCGCGGCCTTCAGCGGGCCCTCGGCGTTGCCCTGCTCTGCGGCGGCCAGGTCGGCCCGCATCACCTCCAGCAGGCGGGCCTCGAACTCCCGGCTGTCGGCGAAGAGTTCGCCCTGGAACGGGCGGGCCAGCGCCTGCAGGTCGATCGGCTCGGCCGGGGTGGTGGCGCCGGTGCGGCGGTGCGCCTCCTGGTGGACGTGGTCCACCTCCCGCATCAGCAGCGGCAGCACGTCCTCGTTGAAGACCAGCTGGCCGCTGCCGGTCTCGGCCAGCCGGCGGGCCCGGGCCTCGGCCACCGCCTGCTTGGTGAGGAAGACCGGGGTGTGGGTGTGGTCGGGGTCCTTCTGGTTGCGGCCGCGGGCCGGGATCGGCAGGCCGCTGCGCGAGCCGGTGACGATCTTCGGCTCCAGGCCGCTGGGCAGGTAGCGCAGCGCCTCGCCGTCCCGCTCGAACAGCCCGCCACGGCCGATGGTCAGACTGAGCATCACGTCGTAGAAGGAGAGCCCGAGACCGCGGATCGCGACGGTGGAGCCGGGGGCGATGGTGTCCTTGTCCAGCTTCATGTCGGCGGCGGAGTCCCCGCACAGGTAGGCGGTGCCCGGGTGGCGCTCGGTGAAGGCGAGCATCCGCCGCTCGAACTCGTCCGGCTGGTTGGTCGGGTGGCCGGTGGCCAGCAGCACCTTGTCTGCCTCGATCAGGTAGGGCACGTGGTACGGCGCCAGGTCGACCCGGAGCACGTGGCCGCCGGCGCCGCGCGGCACGATGTGCTCCACCCGGCCGTTCAGCTCGACCACCTCGACCCGCTCCGGCAGGCTGGCCAGGATGCTCCGGTAGACGGCCTGCTGGTACTGGCCGTAGCGCTGCCGGGAGGCGTAGTCGTCCGGGCCCAGCAGCGGCTCGCCGTGGGTGACGGCCCGCTCGGCGATCCACTGGCCCAGCGAGGGGCCGGCACCGGGGCGGGCCGGGCCGCCGTCCGGGTCACCCGAGTACATCGTCACCTGGCCGACCACCGTGTTCATCGTGAACCAGTCGTCCTGGTCCGTGCGCCACACCCGGCCGGAGCCGATCTCCACCGCGTCGATGACGTGGATGCGGACCTGACGGCCGCTCAGCTCACCGTCGTTCAGCCGGGCGGCCAGGCGCTCCAGTACGGAGAGGCCGCGCGGACCGGAACCGACGACGGCGATGGAGAGGGGCTCGGTGGCAGTGGCGTCAGTGGTCACGATTTCCGTCCTTGGTGAGGGTGCCGGTTTCGATGACACAAACGTACGGCCGAATTCCCGGCATTGTTCCCCGGGGCCGCCGATGGGGGATCTCGGAGAATCCGGTGATCCGAATTCTGGAATTCCCCCGGAAAAGCAAGAACCGGAGGACGGCGTCATCGCCGTCCCCCGGCCGGGGGAATCCGTTCAGCTCGGTGGGGCGAGGGTCGGTCAGGCCGTCACGGCGGCCGGCCGGACGTGCTCCAGCTCCTCGATCTGCTGCTGGAGCTGCCGGCGCTGACGCCGGTCCTGACGGGTCAGCACCAGGGCCGAGGTGACCGCCGCGATCAGCACCAGGTTCTTCAGGATGTACTGGCCCTCCAGCGTGCCGACCATCGGCATCACCCAGGTGACCTCGGGGAACAGGATCAGCGGGGCGGTCGTCCCGGCCATGTGGCCGAGGAACGCCAGGTAGGTGAGCCGGGGGATCCGGCCGCTCAGTAAGACCAGGCCGAAGCCGACCTCGAAGACCGCGATCAGCACGCAGGCGAGGTGCCCGTGCAGCACGCCGAAGGTCAGCGCCTCGGTGGTGCGGACCGCCAGCGGCTCGGCCGGACTGAGCCCGGGCCAGAACTTCGGCAGGCCGAACCAGATGAACACCAGGGCCACGCTCACCCTGAGCAGCAGCGAGAGGCGGCCCTCCATGCTGACGGGCAGGATTTCGGCGCGGATGCGCCTTCGGATCGTGACGGCGGAAGAGCGTTCTCTGGTGCTGGGCATCGTCGATTCTCGCTTTCTCGGAGACTCCGAGGGACGGGGAGTCCGCACCGAAATGGAAAGCGTGGTACTGCGTCTCCATTTCCTGTGGGTTTTCTACTTCCACAAATGTACGGTCCACGCTCGACCCGTGGCCGTTCGTCCCTTCGATGGGGGGTGCCCGGCAAACCCGATGGGCACCCCCTCCCGAGTCAGCGCTGACGCGCCGTCATCACCACTTGCTCCAGTCGATGTTCCAGCCGCTCATGCCGTTGGACGCGTCCACCTGCTTGCCCACGGAGTTCTTCACCGTCACCACGTCGCCGACGATCGAGGCGTCGTAGAAGCTGCCGGCCGGGGTGTCCGCCGAGCCGTCGCCGGCCGTGTCGTACAAGCCGATGCAGCCGTGGCTGGTGTTCTGGCTGCCGAAGACCGACCGGGCCACGTTCTTGCCGTGCACGTAGGTGCCGGTCGGGGTGAGCCGCAGGGCGTGCGGCATCTCGACCTTGTAGGCCGGGCCCTCGTGGTTGGGCACCGTGCTGGAGTCCATGGTGGTGGTGCCCTCCTTGGCCATCACCACCATGGTCCCGTTGAAGGTGTTCTGGGAGGCCGGCTCGCTGGCCCCCGCGCTGATCGGCACGGTGAACGGCGCCTTGCCCTCCTCCGTCACCACCATCTGCTTCGAGGTCGCGTCCGCGACGCTGACCCGGGAGCGGCCGATGTTGAAGGTCTGGGTGCTGTTGACCTCGCCGTAGACCCCGGGCGAGGTCTCCACGCTCTTGAGGTCGTACTTGACCGTCACCTTGCTGTTCGACTTCCAGTACTTCTCCGGGCGGAAGTCCACCCGCTGGGTGCCGAACCAGTGCGGCTTCACCACGGCGTTGTCGGCGGTCTGGAAGCTGACCGCCTTCTCCACCGCCTCCTTGTCCTTCACCGGGGTGGTGAAGGTGAGCGAGACGATCATGCCGACGCCGTAGGTCTGGTTGTCCGCGACGTTGTCCCGCGGGCCCGCGCCCTTCTTCGGGGTCAGCGTGGTGAAGGTGCTCTTCTTACTGGCCGCCACGCCCTTGTCGTCCACCGCCTGGGCGTCCACCTGGTAGTCGGTGGAGACCTCCAGGTTGTTCTTCGGCGCCCAGCCCAGACCGTCCGCGGTCAGCTCGCCCGGCACCTCGGCGCCGTCCTTGCCGGTCACCTTGACGGTGGTCAGCTTGCCGCCCGCCACCGCCACCTTCAGCACGCCGGACGGCTTGACCTCCTTGGTCCCGTCCGCCGGCTCCACGCTCACCACGGCCGCCGAGGTCTTCGGCGCCTCCGACGACGGCTTCCCGCCACCTTCACCACCGCTGCCACCACTGCCACTGCCGCCGCCGGTACTGCCGCTGCACGCCGCCGTCAGCATCAGCACGCCGCCGACCACGCCCGCAACCAGGGCCCTGTCTGCCCGCCTCATCCGTGTACTCCCCACATCGCCTACGGTCTCTGTATACGTCCACACGGGGGGTGAAGGTTGCGTCAGGTGACCCAGTCCTTGTCACGAATGGGCAACAGCTGCACGGACCGCCCCACGACGGCTCGGTGAACGCCCGGCAGCCGGCCGGGTCACCCGCCCATCATGCGGCCCGACTCCTCGGCGGCGGCGGCTGGGGTCCCCCTCACCACTCCCCCGGCGGACGGGCGGACGGCTCGGCCGCGGCCAGCTCGACGGCGGTGCGGGAGGCCGTCAGGCCCGGCAGGGTCCGGACGTCCGCACCGGTCAACTGCCGCCAGCGCAGCAGCTGCTGCTCCAGCTCCTCCGTCGGCAGCCGCAGGGCGCGAGCCGCCCTCGGCGGGTCGAAGCCGTGGTCGGCGAAGGCCCGGACCGCCTCGGCCAGGTACGGGTACGTGCGGGCGGCCGCCACCGCCGGGGCCAGCAGCGGATCCAGCCGGTCCACGGCGGCGGCCGTCACCGCCAGCGGCCACAGCTCCGCGTACCGCCACACGCCCGGGCGACCCGCCGCCAGCCGGTGCGCGGCCCGGGCGTCCCGCACCGAGCGGCGGGCCGCCTCCGGGCCGATCCGCTCCAGGCCGACGGCCACGCAGCCGCCGCCGAGCAGTGCGGTCACGGCCCGCTCCTCCGCCCCCTGACCCAGGATCAGCCAGCCTCCCGGCGGGCCGTCCGGAGCCACCACCGCGAACCGGCCCGGCACCCGGCCCAGCCGCTCCCGCAGCCGCTCCGCCCCCGCCTCGCCCGGGGCCGCCGCCGCCCGGCCGGCCAGCCACGCCTGGAAGGACACCGCCGGATCGAACCCCGCCGCCTCCGCCCCCGCCCGCAGCTCCCCCTCCGGGCCCGCCCCGGCCGCCAGCCGCACCAACCGCTCCCGCGCGGCCAGCACCTCCCGGTGCCCGTGCACCAGCGCCGCCACCACCCCGGCCGCCCCCTCCCCCGGGTACGCCCGCCGGTACCCCGCCAGCACGGCCGCGAGCCCGGCCCCCTCCGCCGCCCCGGCCGCCCCGTACCGCCGGGCCGCCTCCTCCTCGATGCTCACCACCCACGCCCCTCCCGCCCCAGGAGCGACCAACATAACGGCCCCGAACGGTCACGCCCAGGGGCTCAGGTTGGTGAGGCCGGGGGCGCGAGGAACTGCGCGCGGGGGAACGGCAGCACGTGCAACTGGCTGACGTGCCCTCAGTTTCAGGTGAGCCGTCTTCCGAACTAGCGCCCCCGGGCGCACGTCCGCGGCACGTCGGTACGGTGGGCCGGTCGTCGTTGGTGGGTGGAGGGCATGGCGTGAGTGCGTTCGTGGTGGTCGGGGAGAGCGTGGCGGACATCGTGCGGGTGGCCGGGCGGGAGGACGTGGTGCATGCCGGGGGGAGTCCGGCGAACGTCGCGTACGGGCTGGCCAGGCTGGGGCGGCGGGCCGCGCTGCTGACGCAGTTGGGGGCCGACCCGGTCGGGGAGCTGATCGCGGCTCACCTGCGCGGCGCCGGGGTGGAGCTGCTGACGGACGGTCAGACCGGGGTGGCGACCCCCACCGCCGTGGTGACGCTGGGGCCGGACGGGCAGCCGTCCTACGACCTGGACGTGCGCTGGACCCTCGCGGACACGGAGGCGGCGCCCGCCGACCATCTGCACCTGGGCTCGGTGTCCGCCGTGCTGGCGCCCGGCGCCGCCGCGGTGCTGGCCCTCGCGGAGCGGATGCGCGCCGCCGGAGCGAGCGTCAGCTACGACCCCAACGTCCGCCCCGCCCTGCTCGGCACCCCGGACATCGCGCTGCCGCGGGTGGAGCGCTGCGTCGCGGTGGCCGACCTGGTGAAGGCCAGCGACGAGGACCTGGCCTGGCTGTACCCGGGCCGGACGGAGCGGGAGGTGGCCGAGCACTGGCTGGCCCTCGGCCCGGCCGTGGTGCTGGTGACCCGGGGCGCCGCCGGCTCCGCCGCGTACACCCGGTACGCCGAGGCCGAGCAGGCCGCCGCCCCGGCCGAGGTGGTGGACACGGTCGGGGCGGGGGACGCGTTCACGGCGGCGGCGCTGGACCGGCTGGCCTCCCGGGGGCTGCTGGGTGCGGCGGCCCGGCCGACGCTGGCGGTGCTCGACCAGCGGGAGCTGATCCGGCTGCTGCGGCACGCGGGCCGGGCCGCCGCCCTCACCGTCTCCCGGGCGGGCGCCAACCCGCCGAGCGCGGCCGAGCTCTCAGCCCGCTGACATCAGCCGGACGACACCGCCGGCATCGGGTGCGCGGCACCGGCGATCTCCAGCACGCAGACCGGCGGGTCGCTCGGGCCGATCCGGACGGTGAACGGCACCGGCGGGTCCTCGGGCAGGGTGTCCTCCAGGGTCCACGGCCCCTTGCCGGTCAGCCGGAGGCTGCCGACCTCCTTGCCGTCGACCAGCAGCTCGGCCTCGGCGTGCAGGCCCTGCCGGAGGAAGACGGTGACGGAGTGCCCGCCCTGGTCGCGGTGAAATCGGTGACGGCGCATACCGAACCCCTCTCGCCGCTTCCATCGTCCCCCGCCACCGGGAGGCCGTCCATCTGCCGCCCGGCCCGGGATGCCGGATACTGACCACCCTCACATACTGGGACAAAACTGGCACTCCGTCAGTTCGCTCCCAGGAGGCAGCCATGGCCCAGGCGTCCGGCCCGCTCTACGACCCGTCAGGCCCCGTACCGTCCCGGGGCGGTGCGCGCCGGTCCAACTCCGGGGCGGTCACCGGCCTGGTGCTGTTCGCCGGCGTGATGATGGCGGTCAGCGGGGTGATCGGGATCCTCCAGGGCGTGGTGGCGCTCGCCAAGGACGACGTCTACCTGACCACGCCGAACTACACCTTCTCGTTCAGCCTGACGTCCTGGGGCTGGATCCACCTGCTGCTCGGCGCGGTGCTCGCCCTGGTCGGCTTCGGGATGCTCACCGGCGCGGCCTGGGCGAGGGTGGTCGGCATCGCCCTGGTCTCGCTGCACCTGGTGCTGAACTTCCTCTTCCTGCCCTACTACCCGCTCTGGTCGCTGATCGCCATCGCGATCGACGCCTTCGTGGTCTGGGCCCTCTGCACCTACCGCGACTGACGCCCGGCAGGCCCCCAGAGGGCCCGGACCACGGCCGGTCACATGTTGATCATGTGGCCGGCCAGGCCGTGCACGGCCTCCTTGACGGCCTCGCCGAGGGTCGGGTGGGCGTGCACGTTGCGGGCCACCTCGTGCACGGTGAGGTCCCACTGCTGGGCCAGCGTCAGCTCGGGCAGCAGCTCGGTGACCTCGGGGCCGATCATGTGGGCGCCGAGCAGCTCGCCGTGGGTCTCGTCGCTGATCACCTTGACGAAGCCGACCGGGTGGCCCAGCCCGTGCGCCTTGCCGTTGGCGGTGAACGGGAACTTGGAGACCTTCACCGCGTAGCCGAGCTCGCGGGCCTGGGCCTCGGTGTAGCCGAAGCTGGCGATCTGCGGCTGGCAGTAGGTGGCGCGCGGGATCATCGCGAAGTCCACCTCCATGGTCTCCGCGTCGCCGATGGTCTCGGCCGCGATGATCGCCATCGCCTCGGCGGCGTGAGCCAGCATCAGCTTCGCGGTCACGTCGCCGATCGCGAAGATGTGGTCCACGCTGGTGCGGCCCCGGCCGTCGATCGCGATGGCGCCGCGGTCGGTGAGCTTGACCCCGGCGTTCTCCAGGCCGTAGCCCTGGGTGCGCGGCGCGAAGCCGATCGCCTGGAGCACCTTGTCGGCCTCCAGCACCTGCTGCACGCCGTCCTTGGTGACGGTGACCTTCACCTTGGCCGCCGGGTCGCTGTCGTCGATCGACTCGACCCGGGTGGAGGTGAGCACCTGGATGCCCAGCTTCTTGTACTGCTTCGCCAGCTCGGCCGAGACCTCGGCGTCCTCCAGCGGCACCATCCGGTCGAGGAACTCGACGATGGTGACCTGCACGCCGTAGTTGTGCAGCACGTAGGCGAACTCGACGCCGATCGCGCCGGCGCCCGCGATGATGATGCTGCCGGGCAGCTGGTCGGTGAGGATCTGCTCCTCGTACGTCACCACCCGGTCGCTCAGGCTGGTGCCGGGCAGCAGGCGGGTGGAGGCGCCGGTGGCGATGACGCAGTGGTCGAAGGTGACCAGCTCGAAGCCGCCGCCGTTCAGCTCGACCTGGAGGGTGTGGTCGTCGACGAAGGTGCCACGGCCGTCGTACTCCGTGATCCCGTTCTTCTTCATCAGGTAGTGGACGCCCTTGACCCGGCCGTCGGCGACCGTGCGGCTGCGCTTGAACGCCTCGGTGTAGTCGAAGCTGACCGAGCCCTCGACCTTGATGCCGAAGGTCTTGGCCTCCTTGGTGAAGATGTGCGCCAGCTCGGCGTTGCGCAGCAGCGCCTTGGACGGGATGCAGCCGACGTTCAGACAGACGCCGCCCCAGTACTTGGACTCGATCACGGCCGTGCGCAGGCCCAGTTGGGCTGAGCGGACGGCCGCGGTGTAGCCACCGGGCCCGGCACCGAGGACGACGACGTCGTAGTGTGCTGCGCTGCTCATGCGGATGTGCTCCTGCGGTCGCTGGATTGAGGGCGGTGATCAGATTGTCATGCCAGCCGCTCTCCGGCCATCCGCTCCAGCCGGGAGATCCGCTCGGCCATCGGCGGGTGGGTGGCGAACAGCCGGGTGCCTGCCTCGCCGGTGCGGAACGGGCTGGCGATCATCATGTGGCTGGCGGTCTTCAGCCCGGGCTCGGGCGGCAGCGGCAGGCGCTGGGTGCCGCCCTCCAGCTTGCGCAGCGCGCTGGCCAGGGCCAGCGGGTCCCCGGTGATCCTGGCTCCGTCGGCGTCGGCCTGGTACTCCCGGGAGCGGCTGACGGCCAGTTGGATCAGGGAGGCGGCCAGCGGGCCGAGGACCATCATGGCCAGCATCCCGAACAGGCCCGGGCCGTCGTCGTCCTCGCTGCGGCCGAACGGGATCAGCCAGGCGAAGTTGACCAGGAACATCACCACCGAGGCCAGCGCGCCGGCCACCGAGGAGATCAGGATGTCCCGGTTGTGGACGTGGCTGAGCTCGTGGCCGAGCACCCCGCGCAGCTCGCGCTCGTCCAGCAGCCGCAGGATGCCCTCGGTGCAGCAGACGGCGGCGTGCCGCGGGTCGCGGCCGGTGGCGAAGGCGTTCGGCGCGTCGGTGGGCGAGATGTAGAGCCGGGGCATCGGCTGGCGGGCGGAGGTGGAGAGCTCGCGGACGATCCGGTAGAGCTGCGGCGCCTCGATCTCGCTGACCGGGCGGGCCCGCATGGCGCGCAGCGCGAGCTTGTCGCTGTTCCAGTACGCGTAGGCGTTGGTGCCGAGGGCGACCAGCAGCGCGAGGACGAAGCCCGCCCGGCCGAAGAAGCTGCCGATCACCAGGATCAGCGCCGACAACCCGCCGAGCAGCGCGGCCGTCCTCAACCCGTTGTGCCGGTGCACGCAGGCCCTCCAGGTGGTGCGGTGGGAAGCCCTTCTGACCTCATCCCTACTACGAGATCAACGTGCCCGCACGGGCCCTTCGTTCCCTGAGCAGTTCCGGTACGTCAGAACAGCGAGCCGGAGACCACCTGGAGGACGAGCTGCGGGGCCACCGACAGCACGCCGGCCACTGCGGCCGTCAGGGCGATGCCGGCCTTGAGCGGGCCCGGGACCTGACGGACCGTCCCCTCGCCCGGGGCGAAGAGCTTCGCGGTCCAGGTGAGGTAGTAGTAGAGGGCGATCACCACGTTGGCCGCCATCACCACGGCCAGCCAGCCCAGGCCCGCGTCCACCGCCGCCCGGAAGACCACCACCTTGCCGAACAGGCCGACCACGCCCGGCGGCAGGCCGGCCAGGCAGAGCAGGAAGAAGGCCAGCGCCAGCGCGGACCAGCGGTTGCGGGCGAACAGGCCCCGGTAGGAGTCCAGCGCACCGCCGCCGCAGACCGCGACCACCGCGAAGGCACCGAGGTTCACGGCCCCGTAGACCAGCGCGTACGCGGCGGTCGCCCCGACCGGCTCGGCCGTCCCGGCGTACCCGGCGGCGGCCAGCGGCACCAGCAGGTAGCCGGCCTGGCTGACGGAGGACCAGGCGAGCAGCCGGACCGCCCCGTCCCGGTCCGCGCCGCGCTGGCGCAGCGCCGCGACGTTGCCGGCGGTCATGGTGACGGCGGCCAGCACCGCGAGCACCAGGCCCCAGGTGTGCCCGTACGGACGGAAGGCCAGCGTGGTGACCAGGGCCAGACCGGCCAGACCGGCCGCCTTGCCGACCACCGAGAGGTAGGCCGCGACGGGCACCGGGGAGCCGACGTAGGTGTCCGGCACCCAGAAGTGGAAGGGGACGGCGGCGGTCTTGAAGGCGAAGCCGACCAGGGTGAGCACCGCACCCGCCTCGGCCAGGTGGCGCAGCTGTGCCGGAGCCTGCGTCAGGCCCTCGGCCACGGCGGAGAAGTGGAGGCTGCCGGAGGCGGCGTAGACGAAGCCGACGCCGAGCAGCATCACGGCGGTGGCCGTGACGGAGGAGAGGAAGAACTTCATCGCGGCCTCGGCGCCCCGCCCGTCCCGGCGCAGCGCGACCAGCGCGAAGGACGGCAGGGTGACGACCTCCAGGGCGACCACCAGGGTGGCCAGGTCCCGGGCGGCGGGCAGCAGGGCGGCGCCGGCGGCGCTGCTCAGCAGCAGGAACCAGTACTCGCCGTCGGGCAGCTGCTCGGAACTGACGGTGTGTACGGAGAGCAGGGTGACCAGCAGCGCGCCGGCCAGCGCCAGCAGCTGGAAGACCAGCGCGAAGTCGTCGGCCACGTAGGAGCAGCCGGAGCCGGTGATGCAGAAGGTCGAGCGCGGGTCGCCGAGCGCGAGCGGCAGCAGCGCGGCCAGCGCGAGCACCAGGGACCCGCCCGCCAGCCAGGAGAGCAGCCGCTTCTGACTCCCCTTCAAACTGTGCTCTTTCAAAAACAGGTCCGCCACCAGCACCACCAGCGCCCCCAGCGCGGCGATCAGCGGCGGGGCGATCGCCACCCAGTCGACGGACTGGATCAGCGAGCCCGGGTCGGCGGCGGCGAGAGGAGTCATGACGGTCCGTCCCGGGGAGGTGGGGAGGAAGGTGAGCACGGGTCAGCCACCCCCGAGCAGGTGCTTGACGGCCGGGTCGGAGAGCCCGAGGAGCAGTGCGGGCCAGAGCCCGGCCAGCAGGGTGAGGGCGGCCAGCGGGGTCCAGCTGACGGCCTCGTAGGCCTTGATGTCCGCGAGCTCCGGCCCGTCCTGCTTCGGGTCGCCCATGCAGACCCGCTTGACCACGACCAGCAGGTAGGCCGCGGTCAGCAGGGTGCCGAGCCCGGCCAGCACCAGGTAGGTGAGGAAGGCGGGGCGGGAGAGCCCGGCGGCCGGGTCGAAGGCGCCGTACATGGCGAGCAGTTCGCCCCAGAAGCCGGCCAGGCCGGGCAGGCCGAGGCTGGCCACGGCGGCGAAGGCGAGCAGCCCGCCGATCCGCGGCGCCCGGCCGTAGAGCGCGCCGCCCGTCGCGCCGGCGAGGGTGTCCAGGTCGGCGGTGCCGTAGCGGTCCTTGACGGCGCCGACCAGGAAGAACAGCAGGCCGGTGATCAGACCGTGGGCGATGTTGGCGAACAGCGCGCCGTTCACCCCGCTCGGGGTGAGGGAGGCGATGCCGAGCAGCACGAAGCCCATGTGGCCGACCGAGGAGTACGCGATCAGCCGCTTGAGGTCGCCCTTGGCGCCGGGCCGGGCCAGCGCCAGGCAGGCCAGCGAGCCGTAGACGATGCCGACGGCGGCCAGCGCCCCGAGGTACGGGGCCAGCGTGACGGTGCCGTCCGGGACCACCGGGAGCAGCACCCGGACCAGGCCGTAGGTGCCCATCTTGAGCATCACGCCGGCCAGCAGCACCGAACCGGCCGTGGGCGCGGCGGTGTGCGCGTCCGGCAGCCAGCTGTGCAGCGGGAAGGCCGGGGCCTTCACGGCGAGGCCGATCATGATCGCCAGGGCGGCGGTCACCTGGGTCCCGTGGCTCAGGCCGGAGCCGTGACGCTGCGCCAGCTCGGTCATGTCGAAGGTGCCCGCCTGATGGCCGATCAGCAGGAAGCCGAGCAGCATCACGGCGGAACCGAGCAGGGTGTAGAGGATGAAGCGGTTGGCCGCCGGGACCCGCCGGCCGCTGCCCCAGCGGGCGATCAGGAAGTACATCGGAATCAGCACGATCTCGAAGGCCAGGAAGAACAGCACCAGGTCGAGCACCAGGAAGGTGGCGAGCATGCCGGTCTCCAGCAGCAGCACCAGCCCGGTGAAGGCGCGGGCGCCGGGGCCGTCCGGCAGGCGCTTGGTGGAGTAGACGGCGCACAGGAAGGTGAGCAGCGCCGTCAGCACCACCAGCGGCAGCGAGATGCCGTCCACCCCGAGGTGGAAGCGGACGCCGATGGCCGGGATCCAGGCCACGTCGGTGACGCCCTGGATCCGCGCCGGGCGGTCGTGGTCGAAGGCGGCGGCCAGCCCGATCGAGCCGAGCAGCACCGCGCCGGTGACGCCGACGCCGAGCCGCAGCGCGGCCCGCTCGCCGAGCGGCGCCAGGGTGGCGGCGGCGCCGAGCAGGGGCACGGCCAGGAGCGCGATGAGGAGCACGTTCATCGACGGCCTCCGACGAAGTGGTGAGAGAGGGTCACGAGCCCACCGCCACCAGGACGGTGAGCACCACCACGGCGGCCAGCAGCGCGCTCAGGTAGGTCTGGACGTTGCCGGTCTGGGTGCGGCGGACGGCCCAGCCGAGCAGCTTGGCGCCCTGGCCGCTGCCCTGGACGTAGGTCTCGACGACCTCGCGGTCCAGGAAGCGCACCAGCCGGGCGGCCGCGACGGTCGGCCGGACGAAGAGCGCCGAGTAGAGCGCGTCCACGTGGAAGCCGTGCAGCGCGGGCCCGTACAGCGGGCCGAGCAGCAGGCGCCCCGGGTCGGTGGCCGGAGCGGGCTGGGGGGCGGCGGGCGTCAGCGACTCGGCGGCCGGGGCCCCCGGCTGCTCGGGCACCCGGGCGGCGGCGTCGACGGCGCGGGAGGTGACGGTCCGCCAGGCGGCCCAGCCGATCAGCAGACCGGCCACGGCCAGGCCGGTGCCGATCACGGCCGTCGCGGTGGACGGGCGGAGCTCGCCGCCGTCCAGCAGCGCGGGCAGCCAGTCGGCGCGCAGGCCC
Source organism: Kitasatospora sp. NPDC088742 (assembly GCF_055584905.1). Lineage (NCBI taxonomy): Bacteria > Bacillati > Actinomycetota > Actinomycetes > Kitasatosporales > Streptomycetaceae > Kitasatospora > Kitasatospora sp. NPDC088742. The sequence goes on from NZ_JBVJLD010000016.1 coordinate 23,506, forward strand.
GCGATGCCGAAGGCCATGGCCGGCAGCGCCAGCACCCAGAGCGGCCAGCGCATCGCGGCGGGCTCGGCGTGCTGCGGGTCGGCCTCGTCGACCTCCGGGGAGTACGGGGCGTGGGCTGGGCGGCCGAGCGGAACGTCCGAGCTGTGGAAGGCAAGCAGCCAGAGCCGGGCCGCGTACGCGGCGGTGAGCAGCGCGGTGAGCCCGGCGGAGACCAGCACGATCCAGCCGGCGGCGGCCGGGACGGCGGACGCCGGGCCGAGGCCGTTGGTCAGCGCCTCGCCGGTGGCGGCGTGCTCGGCGGCGGTGAGCACCGACTCCTTGGTGAAGAACCCGGTGAACGGCGGCAGGCCGACCAGGGCGACCAGCGCGATGCCCAGTGTCCAGTAGGCGTCCGGGACCTTCTTGCGCAGGTCGGGGATCCGGGCCATGGCCGAGAGCGAGTTGGTGTGCGCGGCGTGGATGACCACACCGGCCGCCAGGAAGAGCAGGGCCTTGAAGGCGCCGTGGCCGACCAGGTGGAAGACGGCGGCCTGCCGGTCACCGGCGGCCAGCGCGCCCGCCATGTAGCCGAGCTGACCGACCGTCGAGTAGGCGAGGACCCGCTTGAGGTCGTCCTGCGCGAGGGCGCAGAGCGCGGACCCGACCATGGTGACGGCGGCCATCACGGCCAGCACCACCAGCGCGGCGGTGGAGGCCAGGAAGACCGGCAGCAGCCGGGCCACCAGGTAGATGCCGGCCGCGACCATGGTGGCCGCGTGGATCAGCGCGGAGACCGGCGTCGGGCCGGCCATCGCGTCCGGGAGCCAGGTGTGCAGCGGGAACTGCGCGCTCTTGCCCGCCACGCCGCCGAGCAGCAGCAGCGCGGTGAGGGTCGGGTGCGAGAGCTGGCCCTCGGTGGCGGCCTTGAGCACGCCCTCGATCCGGAAGGTGCCCGCGTCGGCGCCGAGCAGGAAGATGCCGATCAGGAACGGCACGTCGCCGAGCTTGGTGACCAGGAAGGCCTTGAGGCTGGCGGAGCGGGCGTCGGCGGTCTCCCAGTGATGGCCGATCAGGAAGTACGAGCAGATGCCCATCACCTCCCAGCCGACCAGCAGGACGACGAGGTCCCCGGAGTAGACGACCAGGAACATCGCGGCGGTGAAGAGCGAGACCAGCGCCGCGTACGAGGGGTAGCGCGGGTCGTCCTTGAGGTAGGCGGTCGAGTACACCTGCACGCAGGTCGCGACCAGGCCGACCAGCACCGAGATCAGTGAGCTGTAGCCGTCCAGGTGGAGGGCGAGCGAGAGGTCCGGGCCGCCGGTCGGGGCCAGCCGGGTGGCGGCGTCCAGGGTGCCGTCGGTGCCGAGCTGGAGCGCGACCACCAGGGCCAGCACCGCCGAGGCGAGCACCGGCAGCACGGCCAGCGGCCGGGCCAGGCCGGGGGCGCGGCGGCCGGTCGCCAGGGTGGCGGCGGCGCCCAGCGCGGGGAGCACCGGGACCAGGATCGGGAGGGCGAGGTTCATGCGGCGGCCTCCGCCGGCTCTGCTTCATCGGCTGACGTGTCGTCACCCAGGCCGTTGACCCGGTCGACGTCGGCGGTGCCGCGGGTGCGGAAGACCAGCAGCACGATGGCCAGGCCGAGACCGATCTCGGCGGCGGCCAGCGTGATCGTGAACAGGGTGAGCGCCTGACCGGCGTGCAGGGTGTCCCGCAGCCAGACGTCGAAGGCGACCAGGTTGAGGTTGACGGCGTTGAGCATCAGCTCGACGGACATCAGGACCAGGACGGTGTTGCGCCGGGCGAGCACGCCGTAGACGCCGACACCGAACAGCAGCGCGGCAAGCACGACGGGGTAGGCGAGGTGCATCGCGCTCAGCGCTCCTTCTGACTGGTGGCCTTGCCGGCCCGTAGCTTGCCGGCGCGGGGCTTCGGCTTGCCGGCGTCCTTGCTGCGGGAGAGCACGATGGCGCCGACCAGCGCGGCCAGCAGCAGCACCGAGAGCGCCTCGAAGGGCAGCACCCAGTGCCGGAACAGGTACTGGCCGGTGGCCTTCGCGCTGCCGCCGCCCGCACCGAGGTCGATCCAGCTGGTGCGGAACGCGTCCACCACCAGGGTCACCAGCACGGCGGCGCTGCCCAGGCCGACCGCGAGGGCGGCCCAGCGGTTGCCCGAGTCGGCGTCCGGGGAGCGGCCGATCGGGGCCCTGGTCAGCATCAGCCCGAAGAGCACCAGGACCACCACCGAGCCCAGGTAGATCAGCACCTGCACCCAGGCGATGAACTCGGCAGTGAGGAGCAGGAACTCCACGGCCAGGCCACCGAGCGCGACCACCAGCCAGAGCGCGGCGTGCACCAGCTGACGGGTGGTCACGGTGAGCACGGCCGCGCCCAGCACGGCGACGCCGACCAGCAGGAAGACGATCTCCGCCCCGGTCGGCGAGAGGAAGGAACGGGTGGCCGGCTCCAGCGAACCGGCCGCGGTCGAGAGCAGGCTCACTGGTCGTCAGCCTCCTTGGCGAGCGCTGCCGCCGCCTTCTCGGCGGCCTTGCGGGCCATCGCGATCTCCTTGGGCTCCTCGGCCGCCGGGTCCAGCGCGGGCGGTGCGGGCACCGTCCACATCCAGTCGCGCAGCCGCTCCTTCTCGTGGGTGAGCTCCAGGATGTCGGTCTCCGCGTACTCGAACTCCGGGGACCAGAACAGCGCGTCGAAGGGGCAGACCTCGATGCAGATCCCGCAGTACATGCAGAGCGAGAAGTCGATCGCGAAGCGGTCCAGCACGTTGCGGGTGCGGGCTCGGGCGTTCGGGTCGGCGGCGGGCAGCGTCTCCTTGTGGGAGTCGATGTAGATGCACCAGTCCGGGCACTCGCGGGCGCAGAGCATGCAGACCGTGCAGTTCTCCTCCAGCAGCGCGATCACGCCGCGGGTGCGGGGAGCGAGCTCGGGCTGGACGTCCGGGTACTGCGCGGTGACGGTCTTCTTCGTCATCGTGCGGAGCGTGACGGCGAGGCCCTTGGCCAGGCCGGAGCCGGGAAGCTTCATTTACTGGATCGCCACCTTCACGATGCCGGTCAGCGCGAGCTGCGCCAGGGCCAGCGGGATCAGCCTGGTCCAGGCGAACTTCATCAGCTGGTCCTCGCGCAGGCGGGGCCAGGTGACGCGCAGCCAGATCACCACCAGGGCGAGCGCGAAGGTCTTCACGATCGTCCAGAGCCAGCCGAGCTGGTCCTCGAACGGACCGTGCCAGCCGCCCAGGAAGAGGACGGAGGTGAGCGCGGAGACGACCAGGATGCCCGCGTACTCGGAGAGCAGGAAGAACGCGAAGCGGATGCCGGTGTACTCGGTGTAGGCGCCGAAGATGATCTCGGAGTCGGCCACCGGCATGTCGAACGGCGGCCGCTGGAGCTCTGCCAGGCCCGCGACGAAGAACACGAAGGCGCCGGTGAGCTGCCACGGCACCCACCACCACTGGAAGCTCTCCACGATCCCGGGCAGGGAGAGGGTGCCGGCCGCCATCGCCACGGAGGCGGCGGCCAGCAGCATCGGGAGCTCGTACGCCATCAGCTGGGCGGCGGTGCGGAGCCCTCCGAGGAGGGAGAACTTGTTGGCCGAGGCCCAGCCCGCCATCAGGGAGCCGAGCACGCCGATGCCCATCACTGCGAGCACGAAGAAGATGCCCGCGTCGATGCTCTGGCCGACGAAGCCGTCCGGGCCGACCGGGATCGCCAGCAGCACGATCAGGTACGGGAGGAGGGCGACGGCGGGCGCGAGCTGGAACACGCGGCGGTCGGCCTCGGCCGGGACCACGTCCTCCTTCTGCACGAACTTCACGCCGTCGGCCACCAGCTGGGCCCAGCCGTGGAACCCGCCCGCGTACATCGGGCCGAGGCGGCCCTGCATGTGCGCCATCACCTTGTGCTCGGTCTGGCCGATCAGCAGCGGGGCGACCAGGAAGACCACCAGCACGGCGACGCAGCGCAGCAGCGTTTCGAGGAGGCTCACGCGCCCTCTCCTTCCTGCGGCTCGGACCCGGCAGCGGGCTTCGCCTCCGGCGTGGGGTCCGCCTCCGGCGTGGGGTCCGCCTCCGGCGTGGGGTTCGCCTCCGGCGTGGGGGCGGGCTCCGCCTCCGGCGCCGGTGCAGCCGCAGGCGTCGGCGGGACCGCCGGGGCGCCAGGGCCGCCGCTGACCGGCGGGGCCGGGGGTGCGGGGCGGGTCGGGGCGGGGGCCGGCTGGTCGGTCGACGGGGCCGGGTTGTGCCACGGGGCGTCGGAGGAGCGGGGGGCCGGGCGTGACGGGGTGTCAGCCGGCGGGGTGGCCTCGGCCTGGCTGACGGAGCCGTCGCTGATCGACCGGGTACGGCGCTGGCGCGGGGCGGCTTCGGGCACCGCAGCACCCTCGGCGGCCTGGCTGACCGAACCGTCGTCGATGGAGCGGGTACGGCGCGGACGCGCCTCCGCGCCTTCCGCTCCGGCGGCGGCCGCCGCCGCGCGGGGCGTACGGGCGGCCCGGGCGGGGCGTTCGGCGACCGGCGGGAGGGTGCCCTTGAGCGGGCCCCACTCGTTCGGGTCCGGCACACCGGCCGGCTGCATCTTCCGCCGGGCCGGGCCGTCGCCCTCGCTCTCTCCCGGCTCCTTCGCGCCGGGCCAGGCCTTGGCGACCCGGGCCGCGAGCACGAACTCCTTGCGCAGCGGGTGGCCCTCGAAGCCGTCCGGCAGCAGCAGGGTGATCAGGTGCGGGTGGCCGGTGAAGTCGATGCCGAACATCTCGGCCGTCTCCCGCTCGTGCCACCCCGCCCCGGCGTACACGCCGATGGCGGTGGGCAGCGCGGCGGCGGCGCGCGGCACCCGGGTGCGGAGCAGCAGGTGGCGGACCGGGCCGGAGCCCGCGTCGGCCAGGTGGGCGGCGACGGAGAAGCCGTCGGCCAGTTCGTCCACCGCGCTGAGCCAGTCGAAGAAGGCCAGGCCGAGGGTGTCCCGGGCGGCGGTGAGCGCCTCGATCCAGCGTTCGGCGGGCACGTCCACCGTCAGCAGCTGGTACGCCTCGGCGGCGGTGGCCCACTCGCCGAAGACCTCGGACGCGCTCTCGGCGGTGATCTGGGGGTGCGTCACTTCTGCTCCGCCTCCGGGCCGGCCACCAGCGGGCGGCGCAGGGCGGCATCCGGCGCCGCGTACCGCTGCGGCAGCGACTCGGCCGCGATCTTCTCCTGGAGCTTGAGGATGCCCTGGAGCAGCGCCTCGGGCCGCGGCGGGCAGCCGGGCACGTAGACGTCGACCGGGATGATCTGGTCCACGCCCTTGGTGACGGAGTACGAATCCCAGTACGGGCCGCCGGAGTTGGCGCAGGCGCCGAAGGAGATCACGTACTTCGGCTCGGGCATCTGCTCGTACAGCCGCTTGACGGCCGGGGCCATCTTGTCGGTGACGGTGCCGGAGACGATCATCAGGTCGGCCTGACGCGGGCCGGGGGCGAACGGGATCACACCCATCCGGATGAAGTCGTGCTTGGCCATCGACGCGGCGATGAACTCGATCGCGCAGCAGGCCAGTCCGAAGTTGAAGCACCAGAGGCTGTACCGGCGGCCCCAGTTGAGCACCACCTTGACCGGGTCGGGCGCCAGCCGGGCCAGCGGGCCGACCCTGCGGACCTCCACCGCGCCGGGGTTGGCCGGGTCCGGGATGCCCAGGGGCACCGGACCGCCGTGGTCGTGGCTCAGGTCCATTCCAGAACGCCCTTCTTCCAGGCGTACAGCAGACCGACCGCCAGGAAGCCGATGAAGACGAACATCTCGATCAGGGTGGCCGCGCCGTAGCCCGGGTCGGCGAAGACCGTCGCCCACGGGAACAGGTAGATCGCGTCCACCGCGAAGATGACGTAGAGGAACGCGTAGACGTAGTACCGGACCTGGGTGTGCGCCCAGCCCTCGCCCACCGGGTCGACGCCGCACTCGTACGCGAGCAGCTTCTCCGGTGAGTGCACCACCGGCCGGAGCAGGCGGTTCACGGTGAACGAGACCGCGACGAACAGCACGCCGACCACGGCGAGCAGCCCCACGGCCGCGTAGGCGTCGAAATAGCCGGCTCCCGCAGCAGGGTCGGCAGCGGCCAACTGCCCCTCCATGCGTCCGCCCTTCTCCTACTACTCACGCTGTCCCAGCGATGTCAGAGCGTGAGTCTATGTGCACCGCCCCCTCCCGCCTCACCCTGCCCGACCAGCAAGACGGTCCGTGGACGGGAGGGGGTGGGGATATCCCCACCCTGTGGACACCCACAGCCCTCATGGCCTCCTCCGGTCCCGCCCCGCCATGCTGGGCGCGGAAGATCTACTGAGAGGCTTGGCACGTGATGAAGGAGAACCAGAACCTCCGCCCCCCGCTGTACGGCAAGCTGATGTGGCGGCAGGTCCAGCACCTGCTGCTCAACCTGCCGGTGGGGGTCGTGGGGTTCGCCGTCACCTCGGTCCTGCTGGTGGCCGGGCTCGGGCTCTCCGTCACCGTGATCGGGCTGCCGCTGCTCGCCTTCGGCCTCGGCACCTGCCGCCGCCTCGGCGCGCTCGGCCGCCGACGCTCCGCCCTGGTCACCGGCGAGCCCCCCGTCCTCGCGCCGCCCGCCCAGCTCACCCGCCCCGGCCTGGCCGGCCGGGTGACCGCCCAGATCACCGACTCGCTCTCCTGGCGCTCGGCGCTCTACTGCCTGGTGATGGTGCCCTGGGGCATCCTCTCCTTCGTCCTCACGCTGGTGATGCTCATCGTCGGGTGGCCGGTCCTCCCCTGGGCGATGCGCTTCCTGTTCGCCACCGACCGGGTGCTGACGGACAGTCTGCTGATGCCCAGTGCCCTCTCCGAGCGGGTCCGCGAGCTGGAGGACGACCGGGGTGTGGTGGTGGACACCGCCGCCGCCGACCTCCGCCGGATCGAACGCGACCTCCACGACGGCGCCCAGGCCCGCCTGGTCGCCCTCGCCATGGACCTGGGCCTCGCCAAGGAGAAGCTCACCGAGACCTCCGACCCCCAGAGCCTGGCGTCCGCCGCTCAGATGGTCGGCGCCGCCCACGGCGAGGTGAAGCTCGCCCTCCAGGAGCTCCGCGACCTGGCCCGCGGCATCCACCCCGCCGTCCTCACCGACCGCGGCCTGGACGCCGCCCTCTCCGCCGTCGCCGCCCGCTGCACCGTCCCCGGCGGCGTCACCGTCCACGTCGACCTCCCCGACCGCCCGGCCTCCGCCGTCGAGGGCATCGCCTACTTCACCGTCAGCGAGCTGCTCACCAACATCTCCAAGCACGCCCGCGCCACCACCGCCAGCGTCGAGGCCTGGCGCTCCGCCGACCGCCTCATCCTCCAGGTCAAGGACGACGGCCAGGGCGGCGCCACCCCCCACCCCAACTCCGGGCTGGCCGGCCTCACCGACCGCATCACCGCCGTCGACGGCCTCCTCCTCATCGACAGCCCGGCAGGCGGCCCCACCACCATCACCGTCGAACTCCCCTGGCACACCCGCACCCAGCGAAGCTGACCTCCGGTCAGGTCGCAGCGGTGTGCCCACCCGGAGGCGCCTCATCGGGCCCCCGGGTGTCGTGCGCCCTGAACACGAAGGCCGAGGAGTCACCGTCCAGGGCGATCGTCAGCGAGGCCTCCAGTGCCTTCGCGAGCCGTGTGAGCAGCGGCAGCGTGGGCACCGAGTCCCCACCCTCGACATTGGAGATCTGCGGCTGGGTCATTCCGGCCCGCCGCGCCACCTCCGCCTGCGACAGCCCCAACTCGGTCCGGCGGTCGTACACGGCCTGCCCGAGGGCGAAGGCGTAGCCCGCCTCCACGTACGCCTGGGACTCCTCAACCGGCTCGCCGAGAAGCTTCCTGGTCCGACGGGTCTTCCACTCCGCGTGGCTCATGCTCTCTCCTCCTTGGCCCGGTCGTAGCTGTGCTCGGCTGCGCCGTGCTCCGCCTCGCAGAGTCGGTCTCGCGCTGGCGGGTCTTGCGGAAGACCGTGAGCAGGACGATCCGCTGATCCGACGTCAGCCAGTACGTGATCCGCACGGCGTTGCCGTCCATGGCGAAGCGCAGCTCTCTCAGCTTGCCACCGAGATGCCGCGAGTAGGGCTCGCCCAACGTGGTCGGCCGTGCCGCGAGCATGTCCGCCGCGCTTTCCGCCTTTCCGGTTCGATCTCGATCCGCCAGAGGTCGGCCACAGCACTCAGTATATGGAAATCTGTATATGCGGGCCATCTCCCGGCATGACCGGGCCCGGCAGGGTGGGGTCCCGTTCCCTTGCGCGGTTCGGGGGGCCTGCCGGGCCCGGGGTCGAGGGGGTGTCAGGTCGTCGGGAGGGTGCCGAGGGTGACGGTGGCGGTGGAGGTCTTGCCGTCGCGTTGGTAGGTGACGGGGACCTGGGCGCCGGGCTGGAGGGAGGCCAGGGCGGTGGTGAGGGTGTTCATGGTGGTGATGGGGGTGTCGCCGAGCTTGGTGATGACGTCGCCGGCCTGGAGTCCGGCGTTGGCGGCGGGGCCGCCGGAGGTGACGGAGGCGATGACGACGCCGGCGGGGCGGAAGTCGGCGTCGAAGTAGGTGCGGGCGGTGATGCCGAGGGCGGCGCGGCCGGAGTTGGTGACCTTGCCGTCCTTGATGAGCTGGTCGGCGATGCTGGTGATGGTCGCGGCCGGGATGGCGAAGCCGATGCCGGGGGCGGCACCGCCGTTCATGTCGGGGTCGGTGGCGGCGAGGGTGTTGATGCCGATCACCTGGCTGGCGAGGTTGACCAGGGCGCCGCCGCTGTTGCCGGGGTTGATGGCGGCGGAGGTCTGCACCATGTTGCCGATGGTGGCGCCCGGGGAGTCGCCGCCCTTGGGTTCGGAGACGGTCCGGCCGGTGGCCGAGACGATGCCCTGGGTCACAGAGGAGGAGAGGCCGAGCGGGCTGCCCATGGCGAGGGTGATCTGGCCGACCTCGACCTTGCCGGAGTCGCCGAAGGTGGCGGGCTTGAGGCCGCTCGGCGGGTTGGTGAGCTTGATGACCGCGAGGTCGGACTCGGGGTAGCTGGCGACCAGGGTGGCGTCGAGCGGCTTGCTGCTGTTGGCCAGGGTGACGGTGAAGGTCTTGGCGCTGCCGACCACGTGGGCGTTGGTGACGACGTGGCCCTTGTCGTCGTAGACGATGCCGGAGCCGAGCCCGGTGCCGGTGGTGATCTGCACCACCGTGGGCAGCACGTTGGCGATCACCTTCTGGTAGTCGTCCTGGAGCGAGTTGGAGGCGGTGGGCGCCGCCGAGGTGGAGGAGGCCGAGGCGGAGGCCGAGGACGACGAGGAGGAGGACGAGGCGGAGGACGAGGAACTGCTGCTGGTACAGCCGCTGACCAGCGCGACGGCCGCCAGCAGGGCGGCCCCGGGAAGCAACAGCCGTGGTCCGGTCGGACGGGGGCCGGCCGGGATCGGGCGGGTGGGTTCCTTCTTGGGGTGCACCTGGGATTCCTCCGGTTCCGTGCGCGGGCCGCTGCCGGCAGGCGTGGGCAGCTTTGGCAGGATTGCACCTTTATGTCCGGATATCAGGAACCGACGCGCTGTCAGCCGCCGCTCCCGGAGCGGTGGGTCGGCGGCATAGGCTCTCGGACATGACCTGGTTGATCACCGGCGGAGCCGGTTACATCGGCGGACATGTCGTACGGGAGCTGGTCGCGACCGGGCGGCGGGTGGTCGTGCTGGACGACCTGAGCAGCGGATCGGCGTCCCGGCTGCCGGAGGGCGTGCCGCTGGTGGTCGGCTCCACGCTGGACCGCGCCGCCCTGGACGCGGTGATCGCCGGGCACGGGGTCACCGGCGTGGTGCACATCGCGGCCAAGAAGGCGGTCGGCGAGTCGGTCGAGCAGCCGCTGCGGTACTACCGGGAGAACCTCACGGGCCTTCAGACCGTGCTGGAGGCCGCGGTGGACGGCGGCCTGCGGCACGTGCTGTTCTCCTCCTCCGCCGCCGTCTACGGCATGCCGGACGTGGAGCTGGTCACCGAGGCCACCCCCTGCGACCCGATGAACCCGTACGGCGAGAGCAAGCTGGCCGGCGAGTGGATGGTGAAGGCCGTCGGCCGCGCCCACGGTCTGTCCACCGTCTCGCTGCGCTACTTCAACGTGGCCGGCACCGCCGCCCCCGAGCTGGCCGACGACGGGGTCTCCAACCTGGTGCCGATGGTGCTCCAGCGGCTGACGGACGGTCAGGCGCCGCTGGTCTTCGGCGACGACTACGCGACGCCCGACGGCACCTGCGTGCGCGACTACATCCACGTCGCGGACATCGCCTCCGCCCACGTGGCGGCCGTCGAGCGGCTGGAGGCCACCGGGGAGCAGCTCGCGCTGACCCTCAACATCGGCCGGGGCGAGGGCGTCTCGGTCAAGGAGATGATCTCCGCCATCGCCCGGATCACCGGGCTGGACACCCCGCCGCTGATCGCCCCGCGCCGCGCGGGGGACCCGGCCAGCGTGGTGGCCTCGGCCGAGCTGATCCACCGTGAGCTGGGCTGGAAGGCCGCCCACGACCTGGAGTCGATGATCGGCTCGGCCTGGGAGGCCTGGCAGCGCCGCGGCTGACGGACAGCCGGCGGACGTCAGGCGGACGGCTGACGGAGGCTCAGCAGTCCGCCCCGACGAGGGCCGGGGCCGGGCCCGGGACGCCCAGCACCAGGCGGTAGCAGCGCTTGGCGGTCAAGCGCATCGGCACGGGTGACGAGGTGTAGCCCCGCTCCACCCGCAGCCGCACCTCGGCCGTCCAGCCCGGCCCCGGCCGGACCTCGCTCAGCCGGACCTTGCCGGCGGCCGCCGCGGCCTCCAGGCGGTCCTTCGGCACGCCCTGGGTGTAGTCCAGGCCCGAGACCGAGGCGACGAACGCCTCGGCCGCCCGGTCCGCCTCCGTCGCCGCCCTGGACTTCGCGTTCCGCTCCTGCACGGCGGAGGCCACCACCGCGCCGCCGGCCGCCAGCACCGGCAGCAGGGCCACTCCGACGCAGCCCAGTGCCAACCCGTGCCGTCTCCGGCGCCGCCGACGCCGCCGGAGGCGCTCGGCCTGCTCGACCGCCTTGGCCAGCTTCGCCTGCGCGGCGCGCTCCGCCCGCTCGGCCTGCTCCACCTGCTCGTCGGGCGCCTCGGGCTCAGGCTGCTCCCGCTCCTGCTCCTGCTCCGCGAGCTCCGGCTCCGTCTTCATCTCCGCCATCCCCCGTCATCCCCCCGTCATGACCCGTCAGTTCGGCACGGCCGTGCCGTAGAAGGCGTCCAGAGCGTAGACGCACCGGTCCTTGGACCCGACGAAGACCCTCCCCCCGACGGCCACCGGGGAGCCGGTGAGCTCGCCCTTGGTGCCCAGCTCCCAGCGGAGCTGACCGGTGGTCAGGTCCAGGGTGTGCAGGGAGTGGTCCCGGCTGCCGAGGTGGACCAGGCCGTCGGCGACGGCCGGGGTGCCGACGAGGTCGCCCCGGGCGCGGTAGCGCCAGCGCTCGTGGCCGGAGGCGGTGTCGAAGGCGTGCAGGGTGTCCCCGGCGCCGACCAGGACGGTGCCGCCCGCGACCACCACCGGTTCGGCGCCCTGGCGGCTGCCGGTACGGCCGCGCCAGCGGTCCCGGCCGGTGGCGGCGTCCAGCGAGTAGACGGTGCCGAGGTAGTCGGCGACGTAGACCGCGCCGTTGTCGACGGCGGGCGGGGTGAAGAGCACCACGGCCGCCTCGAACCGCCAGCGCTCGGCGCCGGTGGCGGCGTCCAGGGCGAACACCCGGGTGCCGGAAGTCAGGTAGAGGGTGCCGCCGTGCTCGACCGGACGGGACGGCACGCCCTCGCCGACCGGGATGGCCCAGCGGATGCCGCCGCCGCGCGGGTCGACGCAGCGCAGCCGTCCGCCGCCGTGGTAGTACATCGCGCCGGCCACCAGGGCCGGGCCGGACTGCGGGTTCTCGTAGTCCTGCTGGGCGTCGTCGGCCCGCCAGAGCTCTGCGCCGCTGGCGGCCGAACGGAGCTGCACGCCACCGCCCCTGACGCCGCAGCAGAGCACGCCGTCGGCGGCGTCCAGGGAGTAGATCCAGCCGTCCAGCGAGTTCCGCCAGCGCTCGGTGCCGTCCCGGACGTCCACGGTGTACAGGTGCGGGCCGTCGGCGGCGTGCACCCGGCCGGAGTCCACGGCGAGCGCCCAGGCCACGTCCCGGGTCTTGTAGCGGCGCTGGCCGGAGCCGATGTCGAGGGCGTGCACCTCGAAGCTGGAGACGAACAGGGTGCCCTCGGCGACCACCGGGGTCCCCCAGACGTCGTTGGACATCCGGAACCGCCAGGGGCGCCAGCGCGGAGCCGGGGGCTCGGCGTCGGCGGGCTGCACGGCCCCGGCGGGCGTCGCGCGTCGCACCCAGTCGGTGCCGGGCCCGGCCATCCCGCCGGGCGCCGCCTCGGCCCGGGGGCCGGGCCCTATCGGCACCGCCGCCCCGGCCAGCCGGACGGCCCCCTGGGCGGGCGCTCCGTGACCCGGGGCGCCCTGGCCGGGGACGCCCTGCGGCGGGCGCCCGGCGATCTTCTCGGTGGCCCGCTCGTACGGCTCGCCGGACTGCCCGGGGTGACCGGCCGGCGGCCCCCCGTGCGGATGGGGCTGCGGATGGGGCTGGGGTTGCGGCTGGGGCTGCGGGACGGGCGGCGGCACGACGGTCCGGCGGTTGCGCTTCTGCTCGATCAGGTCGATCGCGCTGACGGGCAGCCAGTCGTCCGCCTCCCCGGCCCCGTCGTCCCGGGAGAACAGGTGCGGGGCCAGCTCGGCCTGGATCTGGGCCGGGGTCGGCCGCTCCATTGCCTCCTGCCGCATGCAGGCCCGGACCAGGTCGTGCAGCTCGGCCGGAAGGCCGGTCAGGTCGGCCTGGTCGCGCAGCAGTTGGAAGACGGTCTCGACCGGGTTGGCGCCCCGGTAGGGGGCGTGGCCGGTGGCGCAGAAGACCAGCAGCGACCCGAGCGAGTAGACGTCGCTGGCGCCGGTCACGCTGCGGCTGTCCTTGGCCTGCTCGGGCGACATGTAGGCGGGGGTGCCGACCGCGACGTTGGTCATGGTGAGCCGGGAGCTGGAGACCCCGGCGGCGATGCCGAAGTCGATCACCCGGGGGCCGTCCTCGACCACCAGCACGTTGGAGGGCTTGAGGTCCCGGTGGACCAGCCCGGCCGCGTGGATGGACTGCAGCGCCTCGGCGATGCCCGCGATCAGCCAGCGGACGGCGTCCACCGGGAGCGGCCCGCAGTGGGCGACCAGGTCCTCCAGGGACGGCGCCGGGACGTACGCGGTGGCCAGCCAGGGCACCCTGGCGTCGGCGTCGGCGTCCACCACGGCGGCGGTGTAGAAGCCGCCGACCGTCTTGGCCGCCGCGATCTCCCGGGCGAACCGGACCCGGAACAGGTCGTCCTCGGCCAGTTCGGCCCGCACCGTCTTGATCGCCACCCGGCGGCCGGAGGCCGAGCGTGCCAGATAGACCAGTCCCATCCCGCCCGCACCGAGCCGCCCGAGCACCTCGAAGGGCCCGATCCGCCTCGGATCGTGCGCCGAAAGCTGGTCCACTCCGTAGCCACCTCCCCGTCCTGCCGCCACCCGGTCGGGGGCGCGACGCCCCCGATTCTCCAATGCCCGCCCCGCCTGATCCAATCTCCCCCGCCGCAGCCCCGGCTGGGGCGGGTTCCGGCCTTCCCGAACGGGAACTGACGGACCGACGGACGACCGCCCCTCGACCGCCGCCGAGGCGGAACTTTTGGTTCCGTTACGGTCACTCTGCGCCACCCGACGGAGCCTCAGCCGACGACCCGTCACGCTGGGGTCCCGTCAGATCACGGGGGGGAACACCCAGGGCTTCCGGAGCTGAATATCCATCAACCCGAGCGGGCTAATAGTCGCATCACCGAATCGCGCCAAGATCTCGCCACGGTAAGCTGACGGCATGACAGGACAAGTTCGCACCGTCGACGGTCGCGTCGCCGGGCGACGCGGACAGGAGACGCGGCAGAAGCTGCTCGACTGCCTCCGCGAGATGCTCAGCACGTCTCCGTACCGGGACGTCAAGGTCATCGACGTCGCCCGGATGGCAGGCACCTCCCCCGCGACCTTCTACCAGTACTTCCCGGACGTCGAGGGCGCAGTCCTCGAAATCGCCGAGGAAATGGCCGAGGACAGCGTCGAGCTCAAGGAGCTCGTCGATGGAAAGTCCTGGGCGGGAAAGACCGGTCTCACCACGTCGGAAGACCTGGTGGAAGGTTTTCTCGCCTTCTGGCGCAAGAACGATGCCATTCTCCGAGTCGTCACTCTCGGTGCGGCCGAAGGGGACAAGCGGTTCTTCAAGATCCGCATGAAGGTCCTCAACTCGGTGGCCGGGCCCCTGGCCGAAGCCATTTCGGCGAACCAGGGGAAGACCGACAGGTCGGTCGACGCCTCCGGACTCTCCGGGGCCCTGGTCTCGCTGCTCGCCTCGGCGGCCGAGCATGCCAAGGCCTTCACCTCCTGGGGAGTGAAGGCCAAGGACCTCAAGCCCACGCTGGCGCTCCAGGTCTACCTGGGCGTCACCGGCAAGAAGCCGCCGAAGTAACCCACCCCGTCCACGCGTGCTCCGTCCCGGTTTCCTGTCCGGGACGTGCCGGACGCCGGCCGTGTCCTCGGGGGAGGTTGGCCGACCGTCACACCGCGCAGCACGCCCGACCAACGCGAAGGACCCCGGGCCCGTGAGGGCCCGGGGTCCTTCGCCGTCCCGGGGGTGCGTCCCGGGAGTCCTGGGTGGCGACGCCGGCGGGGCGCCGGGGCGGCGCCGACGGGGCGTCAGGGGCAGCGGACCACCTGGCCGGCGTAGGCCAGCCCGCCGCCGAAGCCGAACAGCAGCACCGGGTCGCCGCTGCGCAGCTCACCGCGCTCGACCAGCTTGGAGAGCGCCAGCGGGATCGAGGCGGCCGAGGTGTTGCCGGACTCCACCACGTCCCGGGCCACCACCGCGTCCTCGGCCAGGCCGAGCTTGGCCGCGATGGCGTCGATGATCCGCAGGTTGGCCTGGTGCGCCACGAAGCCGCGCAGCTCGGAGGGCTCCAGGCCGGCCTTGGCGCAGGCCGCCCGGGCCAGCGGGGCGAGCTGGGTGGTGGCCCAGCGGAAGACGGTCTGGCCCTGCTGACTGATCGTCGGGTCCCAGCCGGTGATGACCACCGCGTCGCCCTTGTCCGGTTCCGATCCCCAGAGCACCGGGCCGATGCCCGAGCGCTCGTCCGGGACGGCCTCCAGCACTGCGGCCCCGGCCCCGTCCGCGAAGATCACGCAGGTGGTGCGGTCGGACCAGTCGATGGTGTCGGACATCCGCTCGGCGCCGATCACCAGTGCCCGGGTGGCGGAGCCGGCCCGGATCGCGTGGTCGGCGGTGGCCAGCGCGTAGGAGAAGCCGGAGCAGACGGTGTTGATGTCGTACGCGGCCGGGCTCTTCACCCCGAGCCGGGCGGCCACGGCGGCGGCGGTGTACGGGCTGCGCTCGGTGGCGGTGCAGGTGGCCACCACCACCAGGTCGATCTGGTCGGCCGTCAGACCGCTGTTGGCCAGCGCCTTCTGGGCCGCCTCGGTGGCGAGGTCGACCAGGGTCTCGTCCTCCGCGATGTGGCGGGTGCGGATGCCGACCCGGGAGCGGATCCACTCGTCGTCGGTGTCGACCAGCGTCGCCAGGTCGTCGTTGGAGAGGACCTTGGGCGGCTGGTAGTGGCCGAGCGCCACGATGCGGGAGGCGGTCATACCACCCACTCAACATCGTTACCGGCGGGTCGCCCGGTCGCGCACCGGTACAACGTACGAGGTCAGATGCTGTAGGGGCTGGACAACTACCGTGCGGTAGAGCCTCCGTCAGGCGGCCAGCGAGGAGGCGTCGCCCATCACGATGGCCGGCTTGGCGGCCGGGTCCAGCGCCTTGATGAGCTCGACCATCTGCGCCTCGGGCAGCGAGATGCAGCCGTGGGTCGGGCCGCCGTGGTCCACGTGCAGCCAGATGCCGCCGCCCTTGGCCACGCCCATCGGGTACTTGGTGGAGAGCGGGGAGGTGCCGGGCACCCGGTTGTAGTTGATCGCCACCACGTAGTCGAAGGAGCCGGACAGCTGCTCGCCGTTGAAGCCGGTGCCGCCGATGACGAAGGCCTTGTCCTGGTCGTACGGCAGCTTCGAGCCCGGGTCGGCCTTGCGGCCGCCGGCGTCGCTCAGGGCGTAGACGCCGATCGGGCTGCGCAGGTCGCCCTGCTTCTTGTCGGTGGTCCAGCCCTTGTAGGCGTTGTGGCCCTGCCAGGTGGCGCCGGGCTTCCAGCGGTTGTCGGCGGTCCTGGTCCAGAGCACCACGGTGGTCTCGGAGGCCTCGGCCGCCTGGCCGGTGGCGACCACCAGCTGCTTGGTGTCGGCGGGGATCTGGGCGGCGAACTTCGGGCCGATGCCGGGGATCGCGGCGAAGGTGCCGTCTCCCCGGTCGGAGCGGTCCGCGGCGGGCTGCTCGGTCCGCTGGTCGGCCTTGGCCTGCGCCGGGTCGGCGGACGGGGTGACCCCCGACGGGCCGTCAGGGAGCGGGCGGTCCGGCACCCCGGCGGCGGACACCCGCGGCTCGGCGTTGCCGGGCCCGACGGCGAACCAGCCGGAGACGGCGGCCAGCAGGAAGGCGGTGGAGCCGAACGCGACCTTGCCGCCGTGGCTCTTCTTCTTGGGCTTGCGCCGGTGCCCGCGCGGACGCGCTCCTTCCTCCAGGGTCATGGGGGCCGCTGCTGCCCCGCCTCGAGGTTTGGCGCGATGGGAACCGGACATGGAGCGATCCTTCCAAAGCCTCGGGCCGGAACGGAACCCTTGGCGTGTGGTGAGCCTGTGAGCATACGCGCTCGGAAACGCACCGTCCCCCGACTCGGGTTTCCGATCGGGGGACGGTGTGACGGATCCGTCAGAGGCGCATGGCCTGCGGGGTCTCCCGGCGGTTCAGGTCGGGACCCTCGTACTCGCGGATGATCTCATAGCGGGTGTTGCGCTCCACCGGGCGGAAGCCGGCGTCGCGGATCAGGTCGAGCAGGTCGTCGCGGCCCAGCTTGTTCGGGGTGCCGAAGTTGTCCGCGTCGTGGGTGATCTTGTACTCGACCACCGAGCCGTCCATGTCGTCGGCACCGTGGCTGAGCGCCAGCTGCGCGGTGGTGACGCCGTGCATCACCCAGAAGACCTTGACGTGCGGGACGTTGTCGAAGAGCAGCCGGGAGACCGCGAAGGTCTTCAGCGCCTCGGCGCCGGTGGCCATCTCCGTACGGGCCATCAGCTTGTTGCGGACCACGCCGTCCTTGGAGTCGTGGAAGTCGTGCTGGTAGCGCAGCGGGATGAAGACCTGGAAGCCGCCGGTCTCGTCCTGGAGCTCACGCAGCCGCAGCACGTGGTCGACCCGGTGCCGGGGCTCCTCGATGTGGCCGTAGAGCATGGTGCTCGGGGTCTTGAGACCCTTCTCGTGCGCCAGGCGGTGGATCCGCGACCAGTCCTCCCAGTGGGTCTCGTGGTCGACGATGTGCTGGCGGACCTCCCAGTCGAAGATCTCCGCGCCGCCGCCGGTGAGCGACTCCAGGCCGGCGTCGATCAGCTCGTCCAGGATCTCACTGGCCGTCAGGCCGCTGATCCGCTCGAACCAGTGGATCTCGGTGGCGGTGAAGGCCTTCAGCGAGACGTTCGGCAGCGCGGCCTTGAGCTCCCGCAGGCTGCGCGGGTAGTAGCGCCAGGGCAGCGTCGGGTGCAGGCCGTTGACGATGTGGAGCTCGGTCAGCGAGTCGACCTCCATCGCCTTCGCGAGCCGCACCGCCTCCTCGATCCGCATGGTGTACGCGTCCTTCTCGCCCGGCTTGCGCTGGAACGAGCAGTACGCGCAGGAAGCGGCGCAGACGTTGGTCATGTTGAGGTGGCGGTTGACGTTGAAGTGGACGACGTCGCCGTTCTTCACCGTCCGCACGTGGTGCGCCAGACCACCGAGCCAGGCCAGGTCGTCGCTCTCGTAGAGGGCGATCCCGTCCTCGCGGGTCAGCCGCTCACCCGCGTAGACCTTCGCCTCCAGCTCGCGCTTGAGCCCTGCGTCCATGCGGTGCCCCGCCTCCTCAGTACCTCGGTTATCGACCGGAACGAGCCTACGCCTATGCCGCCAACAGCTCGGCCAGCAGCCCCGGGTCGACGTTGCCGCCGCTGATCACGGCGGCGAAGACCCGGCCGTCGAGTTCGGCCGCGCGGTGGAAGTAGGCGGCCGGGGCGACCGCTCCGGAGGGCTCGGCGACCAGGCGGCCGCGGCGGGCCAGCAGGGCGACGGTGGAGCGGATCTCCTCCTCGGAGACGGTCACGATGTCGTCCACGTAGGCCTGGATGTGGTCGAAGGGCAGCACCCCGACGCTCGGCGTGCGCAGCCCGTCGGCGATCGTCCGGTAGGTGAGGTCGGTGGACCAGCTGAGCCGCTCGCCGGCCCGGAAGCTGGCCTGGGCGTCGGCGGCCAGCTCGGGCTCCACCCCGATCACCCGGACGCCCGGGCAGGCCAGCTTGAGCGCGGCCGCGGTGCCGCTGATCAGGCCGCCGCCGCTGACCGGCACCAGGACGGTGTCCAGCTCGTCCGGGGCGTCCTCGGCGATCTCCAGGCCGACGGTGCCCTGGCCCGCGATGATGTAGGGGTCGTCGTACGGCGGCACCCAGACGTACCCGTGACGCTCCGCCAGCTCGGCGGGCAGGGTGTCCCGCTCGCCCGGAGCGACCAGGATCACCTCGGCGCCGAAGGCCCGGGTGTTCTCGACCTTGACGGTGGGTGAGACGTCCGGCATCACGATGACGGCCTTGATGCCGAGCAGCTGGGCGGCGTAGGCCACCGCCTGGGCGTGGTTGCCGCTGGACTGGGCGACCACCCCGCGGGCCCGCTCCGCCTCGCTCAGCGCGGCGAGGCGGTTGTACGCCCCGCGCAGCTTGAACGCGCCGGTCGGCTGGAGGCTCTCGGGCTTGAGCCAGAGCCTCCGGGCACCGTCCTCCGCCCAGGGGGCGGGCAGCAGCGGCGTGCGGACCGCCACTCCCTCGATGCGCTGCTGCGCGGCGCGCAGCTCCTCCAGGCCGACCAGTGCCATCGCTCTACTCCCCCGATTCCAAAGGCAGTTCGCTCACCCGGTTCTCCCACTTGGTGGAGAGCACCACGGTGGTCCTGGTTCGGGCCACCCCCTTGGTGCCGGAGAGCCGCTTGACCACCGACTCCAGGCCCTCCACGTCGGAGACCCGGACCTTCAGCATGTACGAGTCGTCACCCGCGATGAACCAGCAGTCCTCGACCTCGCCGAGGTCCTTCAGCCGGTGCGCCACGTCCTCGTGGTCGGCCGCGTCGGTCAGCTGGAGACCGATCAGCGCGGTGACCCCGAAGCCCAGCGAGGCCGGGTTGACGGTGGCCCGGTACCCGGTGATCACCCCGGCCTGCTCCAGCCGGTTGATCCGGTCCGTGACGCTGGGCCCGGACAGGCCGACCAGGCGGCCGAGTTCGGCGTAGGAGGCCCGGCCGTTCTCCCGGAGAGCCTGGATGAGCTGTCTGTCCACCGTGTCCATGTATCCGCCCGCGTCCTTCCGAACCTCTCCAGACCCACAGATCATTATCCGGATTCAAAGGCGACATGCGCAGATCGACCCGGATATCTCAGAGAACATACCTTCCCGCCGAGCGCTTGCTCACCCGACCTTCCCGCCGTCGCCCAACTCTCCATCCCAACGCCGGTAGAGCGTGTGCGGCACACCGACCGCGTCCAGCACCCGCCCGGCCACGAAGTCGACCAGCTCGCGGGCGGTCGAACCGCCGGCGTAGAAGCCCGGCGAGGCCGGCAGCACCACGGCCCCCTGGGCGTCCAGCTCCACCAGGTGCTTGAGCGTCACCCCGCTGAGCGGGGTCTCGCGCAGGCAGACCACCAGCGGGCGGCGCTCCTTGAGGGTGACGCTGGCGGCCCGCTGGAGCAGGTCCTTGCTCAGGCCCAGCGCGATCCCGGCCACCGCCCCGGTGGTGGCCGGCACCACCAGCATCCCCTTGGCGGGGTACGAGCCGCTGGACGGGCCGGCCGCGAAGTCGCCCGCCGGCCAGTACCGGACCTCGTCGAGGTCCTTGCTCCCGAGCCATTCGGCCAGGTCGTCCCGCCAGTGCGCGTCCCGGAAGGAGATGCCGGTCTCGTCCAGGATGGTGAGGCGGGCCGCCCGGCTCACCACCAGGTCCACGGCCTCCCCCGCCGCCAGCAGCGCCCGGATCACCGAGGCGGCGTACGGCGTCCCGGACGCTCCGGACACCCCGACCACCCAAGGCCGGCGGACGTTCTGCTGATCTGTGCTCATACCGGGCACATTAGGCGGTTCCCCCGCCGCCACTCCTACGCGGGCGGGACCCGGGTGGCGACCACCGTGCTCAGGTCGGGGGCCAGCCGGAGGTCCACCGCGCGCAGGGCCGGGTGGCCCAGCCAGTGCAGCCGGGCGGTGTCCGGTTCGCCCTGGTGGCGGGGCGGCCACTCGGCGCTCGGTGTGAAGTCGTCGACCACCAGGACCCCACCGACCGTCAGCAGCCGCTCCGGGTCGGCCGGTTCGGTCTGCTTGCCGTTGCCGCCGCCGTCCAGCACCAGCAGGTCGGACGGGGCGTGGCGGTAGACCTCGGTCCAGTCCCCGTGCACCACCCGGACGTTCGGGAGCTCGGCGAACACCTCCGCCGCCAGCTCGGCCCGCCCGGCGTCCCGCTCCACGCTCAGCAGCTCGACCCCGGGCCGGGCCGCGCTCGCCAGCCAGGCCAGCCCGACCCCGCACCCCGTCCCGGTCTCGGTGATCCGCCCGGCCGCCCCGGCGGCCAGCGCGTGCAGCAGCCGCCCCTGCTCGGGGCGGCAGGAGTTGCCGAAGCCGTGCGCCCGCGCGGCGGACAGTGCCCGCCGGACCAGCGGGGGCAGTTCGGTCTCGTCGCGGTAGGAGTCGGTGCCGTGAGTGGACATGCCCGCCATCCCATCAGCCCCGGGGCGGCCGCGTCCGGCGTTCGGGCTACCCGGCCTCCACGAGCGGTCCGCCGTCGCGGGCCGGTCCGTCCGGGACCGGGGAGGCGGCCTCCTGCGGCGGGCGCGTGGTCCCCGCTCCCAGTGCGAGTGCCGCCAAGAAGGCGGCCGTGCTGGCCAGCAGGGCGGCGAGCGGCTGGTTGACGGCCCGCAGGACACCCGGCAGGCCGTCCATCCCTCCGACCAGCAGGCCGAGCGCCCCGGCCACCAGCAACAGGACCGCCCCCGCGAAGAGGCCCCGGGCGGCCCGCTCCCGCCGTGTCGGCTCAGCCGTCATTCCCACGTCTCCCCCACCGCACATCCGTTCGTGTGAGGTGAGGGTACGTCAGGAGGGCGGCAGCGCGGCGGCCTTGTCGAGGACCGTCCGTTCGATTCCGCGGAGCAGCCGCTCCACCTCGGGCGGGGTGAACAGGCGGGAGTCGGCGGTCATGGCGATCTCCAGTCCGCCGGGCTGGTCGGCCATGTGCAGGACGTAGCTGACCCTGCCTCCGTGGTCGGTGGCGGGCTGCCAGTCGAGGGTGGCTGCGGGGGCGGCCTCCGGGGTCCAGGTCGGGTCGGGGGCGGGGAGCGGGGCGACGCGCTGGTCGTTGTACCAGCAGGAGCGCTCGAAGACCACGCCCGGATCCTCGGCGTACGGGGCGAGTTCGGCCTCCAGCGCGCTCTTGTCGTAGTAGGCGCTGCGGTAGGTGGCCAGCGAGGCGCGCTTGGTGCGGCCGAGGAGTTCGGCGAAGTCGGCGCCCTCGGTGTCGATGGCGAGGTAGCCCTCCATCGCGAGCGGGCCGGTGGCGCGGGCCAGACCGTTGTGGAACCGGTTGTTGACCATCAGTTGGAGCCCGCAGCGGCCGGTGCCGGCCCACTCGGCCATGGTGAGCGCGGTGGCGGCGAGCAGCACGGTGGGCGGGGTGGCCCGGACGGCCGGGCAGAGCCGGGCCAGGGCCTGCGGCAGGGCCGGGGAGAGCAGGTGGGCGCGGCGGTAGGGCGGGGTGACGGGGGTTGGATCCAGCGGAGTCGGGATCTTGGGGGCGCGGGCCCCGGCGGTGGCCGCGCGCCAGTGCCGGCGGGCAGCCGCGTCCAGTCGCCGGCCGCGGGCGGAGCGCTGTTCGGCGGCCTGCTCCAACGGTTGGAGCTCGGCGGCCGAGGCCTCCCTGACCTGCTCGCGGCCCGCGCCGGTGGAGAGCGCGACCAGGTCCTCCATCAGCCGGGGCAGGCCCCAGGCATCGGCGGCGGTGTGCGAGAAGACGGCGGCCAGGTGGTGCACCAGCCCGTCCTCCACCACCACGCCGAACCGGGCCTGCCACTCGCCCGCGTAGTCGAAGGCCCGGCCCCACAGCTCCTGCCGCAGCGCCGCGCCGAGCTCCGCGGCGGTCTCCGCCGTGCCCGGTCTCAGGTACAGCGTGGCACCGCCCTCGCCGTCCAGCTGCTGGCGCAGCTCACCGCCGGGGGCCTCCACCACCCGGGTGCGGAGGGCGTCGTGGACGTAGAGCAGGCCGCCGAGGGCCTGACGGACCGTCTCCAACGGAAGCGGCGGGGAGACGGGGCCGTCCACCGGGACGTTGTAGGCGTGGTCGCCGGGGCGCAGCGCCTGGAGCGCGTGCCAGATCGCGTACTGGCCCCAGGTGACGGGGCCCTCGCCGCTGCGGGCCCCGGTGCAGCTGACCCGCAGGGTGGTGGCTTCGGTCTTCACCGGACGTCCCTCCGGGCGGCGGAGGCACCGCCCCGTGACTCGACTGGAGCGCACCGCGTGCCGGGCGGGCGGCCGGGAGGGTTGGAGCTCGCTACGGTGTATCCGAACCACCGCTCCACGCAAGGATGTTGACTGACCCTCCGGGGCTCGCACCCCCGTCCGGCTCGCCCGGTAACCTACCGACCCCCCGATCGCCGGGCAAGGGTCGGCAGCGTCCTCCCGGCGGGCCCATGGGCCAGGATGGTGGGCATGACGGCGACGCTGATCGACCTGACCCATCCGGTCACCACCGGGATGCCGGTCTACCCCGGGGACCCGGAGGTGGTGGTGCGGCCCGCGCTGACCACGGCCGCCGACGGGGTCAACGTGCTGGCGCTGCACCTCGGTTCGCAGTCCGGCACGCACGTGGACGCGCCGTACCACGTGGACGTCACCTGGCCGACGCTGGACGGGCTGCCGCTGGCGCTGTTCACCGGCCCGGCGGTGCCGGCCGACCTGCGCGGGCTGGAGCCGCGCAGCGGGGTGACGGCGGATCAGCTGGCCCCGGCGCTGGCCGAGGTGACGGCGGGGAGCGTGCTGCTGCTGGTCACCGGCTGGGCCCGGCACTGGGGCACCGACCACTACCTCGCCCACCCCTACCTCACCCCGGAGGCCGCCGAGGCGGTGGTCGCGGCCGGGATCCGCTCGGTCGGGGTGGACGCGCTGAGCATCGACCTCACCCCGGAGCCGGCCCCGGCCGACCCGGCGGTGGCGGCCCTGCTGGACGCCCTCGCCGACAAGCACGACCCGACCCCGGAGCCCGGTTCGCTGGCCGCCCACCGGGCCCTGCTCGGCGCCCCCGGCGGCGCGGTGCTCTGCGAGAACCTGACCGACCTCACCCCCCTGCTGGAGGCCCACCGGGCAGGCCGCCCGGTGGCGGTCTCCTTCTTCCCGATCCGCCTCACCGCCGCCGACGGCGCCCCCGTCCGGGCAGTCGCCCGCCTGGGCTGAGCGGGCCCCGGCAAACGGACCGCACCGAACGGGGCACGGCCCGGCCACCTGTCATGGTCTAGACCAACTTCCGGTGCCGCCGCTACGCTCTCGTCATGGCAGAGATCATCGGCGTGATCGAGCGGCTGTGGCGCTACCCGGTCAAGTCGACCGGGGGCGAGCGGCTCGACTCCGTGGAGGTGGACGAGCGCGGGCTGGCCGGGGACCGGCTGTACGCCGTACGGGACGCGAGCGGGAAGCTCGGGTCCGGGAAGTCGACCCGGAGGTTCCGCCGGATGGACGGGCTGCTCCGGCTGGGCTCGCGGCTCGGCACCCGGCTGACCGCGCCCGAGCTGCTCGATCCGCTGGGCAAGCCGGTCGCCGATCCGGACGCCTTCCTCCGGGCCTACCTCCAGCGCGAGGACGTGGCGCTGGCCCGGGAGGACACCGTCTCGCACTTCGACCAGCTGCCGGTCAGCGTGCTGACCACCGCCACCCTGGACTGGCTGCGCGCCGAGCTGCCGCTGACGGCGCTGGACGAGCGCCGGTTCCGGCCGAACGTGCTGCTCCGCACCCCGCCGGGCACCGCCCCGTTCGCCGAGGACGGCTGGTTCGGCCGCACCGCAGCCGCGCCCACGGGGCTGGTGCTGGCCTTCGTCCGCTCCAGCGAACGGTGCGTCATGTCCGGTACCGCCCAGCCCGGTCTGCCGCACGCCCCGGAGATCCTGAAGACCATCACCCAGGTGCACGACGGCCGCCTCGACTCCCTGGCCACCGTGGCCCACCCGGGCCGCCTGCGGATCGGCGACCGGCTCAGCCTCCAGGACTGACCGGGGCCGGCCGGTCCGCCACCGCCCAGGCGGTGGCGGCCAGTGGGCGGGAGCGGGCAGTGGCCAGGCCCAGCGCGGTGGCCAGCACCCGCGCCGCGCTGGTGCTGCCGCTGCTGGCCGCCGCCGGCGGTCACGAACATCGTGGTGAGCCCGGCCGCGCCGGCCGAGCCGGTGGCCTGTTGCACCCAGACCGCCAGCGCGAGGGTGAGCAGGTAGCGGGCGGCGGCGGCGAGCAGACCGACGGTCAGGAAGAGCGGTAGCGGGCCGCGCGGCTGTGCCATGTGAAATGACACTAATGCGCGAAGGCGCGGGGGCCAACGGAGTTTCCGTCAGCCCCCGCGCGGCTCACGACGCTCGGGGTCAGCCGAGGCGGATCAGGCCGGCCCGGGCGGAGGAGGGCTTGAGGGTGGGGGTGCCCGCGAAGGTGGCCTGGTAGCCGCCGGAGAGGAGCACGGTGAGCAGCGGGACGAGGCCGCTGCAGGTGGCGGTGCCGTGCGCGTTGGTGACGGCGGTGCAGACCGTGCCGGCGCCGACCGAGAACCTGACGGTCTGTCCGGCCGCCGGGGTGTGGGTGGTGGTGTCGGTCAGGGTGGCGGAGAGCGTCAGGCCGACGGTCAGGCCGCCCGCGCCGACCGAGAACAGGGTGGGTGCGGCGCTCAGCGCGGTGGTGTGCGGGGTCCCGGGGTCGGTGACCACGGTGTAGGTGAAGCGGTCGGCCGACCCGGTGGCGCTGGTGCCGGCCGGGGTGGTGACGGTGACGTCGACGGTGCCGCTGCCCGCCGGGGCGACCGCGGTGAGCCGGTTGTCGGCCGCGACGCTGAACGAAGTGGCCTCCGTGGCACCGAACTTGACGGAGGTGGCGCCGGACAGGCCGGAGCCGTCGACGGTGACCACGGTGCCGCCGGCGGCCGGGCCGCCGGCCGGGGCGATGCCCGAGACCACGGGGGCGGGCGCCGGGGCCTGGGCCCGGACGAAGGCCAGGCCGTACGGGTCGGTGCCGACCGGGACCACGGCGGTCAGGGTGCGGGTGGCGGTGTCCACCACGGAGACCCGGTCGCCCGGGAAGTCGGTGGCGTAGAGGGTGGCACCGCTCGGGTCGAGCGCGAGGCCGCGCACCTTGCCGGCCGCCAGGCTGCCGCTGACGGTCTGGGTGAGGAGGTCCACCACGGTCAGGTTGGCGGCGGCGTTGAAGCTGCCGAGGTAGAGGCTGGCGCCGTCCGGGGAGACCGCCGCCGCGTTGGTGCCGGCGCCGACCGGCAGGGCCGAGACCACGGTGTTGGTGGCGGTGTCGATGGTGCTCAGGGTGGCACTGCTGTAGCCGCCGACGTAGACCGCGGAGCCGTCGGGGCTGACCGCGACGGCCTCCGGGAACTGGGCCACCGGGATGGTGGCGGTCACCGTGTTGCTCGCGGTGGAGATCACCGAGACGGTGTTGGAGTCGGAGTCGGCCACGTAGACCCGGGAGCCGTCCGGCGTGACCGCCAGGTTGAACGGCTGGGAGCCGACCGGGACGGTGGCGGTCACCGCGTTGCTCGCGGTGGAGATCACCGAGACGGTGTTGGCGTTGAAGTCGGTCACGTAGACCCGGGAGCCGTCGGGGCTGACGGCCAGTCCGTTGGGGCCGTCGCCGACCGGGACGGTGGCCGTCACGGTGTTGCTCGCCGTGGAGATCACCGAGACCGCGTCCGAGCCGCTGTCGGCGACGTAGACCCGGCCGCCGTCCGGGGCGGCGGCCACCCCGCGCGGGGCGTCGCCGACCGAGACGGTGGCGGTGACCGTGCCGGTGGCGGCGTCCACCACGGAGACGTCGTCGGTGCCGGAGTTGGCCACGTACAGGTAGCCGGTGCCGGTGACCGCCTGCGCGGTGGAGGCGGCGGCCAGGGTGACCGCGCCGGCCAGCGGGACGGTCAGCAGCAGTGCCGTCAGGCCCGCGGCAGGGCGGCGCAGTACAGCGGATATGGGCATGGGTGGTCTCTCTGCTCGGACGCCGCTCGGCACCGGCCGCCGGGTGTCCGGGGCCGGTGCGGTTCGGTGCGGGCGTCAACGGCGGTGGCCCGCACCGGAACTGACCGGGCCTCCGCTGGACGCCCTCCGTTCTAGGCGGCCCGCGCCGGGCGCGTCCACGGAACGTCGAACTCCGACCGGCCGTCACAGCTCCGCCACCGGCCGTCCACACCTCCCGCACCGGGCGGTGTCGCGGCGCGGGAGCGAGACCGCGCACCTCACGAGGCGTCCGCCACCCGGCCGGCCACGCCGGCCACAGCGCTCGCAGCAGGAGGCGCCCGCGAGAATTCGACCGGCGCGCGCCGCGCAGAACGCGCCGTGCAGCGGGCCGTGCGCGGGGAACACCCGAACGATCAGTGCGCCCGCACCAGACAGAACGGGTGCCCCGCCGGATCCACGTAGACCCGCCAGCCGGTCTCCACGTCCTTGCGGACCGCGCCGAGCGCCAGCACCCTCTCCTCGGCCACGTCCAGGTCCTCCACCTCGACGTCCAGGTGCAGCTGCTGGGGGTGGGCCGGGTCCGGCCACATCGGCGGGCGGTAGTCCTCCACCCGCTGGAACCCGAGCACCATCCCGCCGGGCACGTGCACGGTGGCCCACTCCTCGTCCAGCGACCAGCGCGGGTCCGGCCGGTCCAGCTCGCCGCCGAGCAGCTCGGCGTAGAAGTGGGCCAGCCCGGCCGGGTAGTGACAGTCCAGCACCACGCACTGCAGTTTGCCGATCATCATGCGCTCCCAAGGCTCGGACACGGGTGCTCCCAGCATCCCGCGCGGCCGCCGGACGGCCCGTCCCGACACGGCACCTGGGTGGCAGGACGACCCGCCGTACCGGAATCGCCGCAGGTCACAGGGGTGGAGACGGACCGTCAGGTGGCGTAATGCCGCCGCAACGAAAAACCCGCCGGTACGGCCCTATGGTTCTGGCGAACCGACCCCCTCCCCCCGGAGCACCACGATGACCAGCGAGAACGGCACCCGGCCGACGGCCCGGCGGCTGCGCGCCGACCGCGCCCGGCAGGTGGCCGACGTGCTGCGCCGCCAGGTGCTGGACGGCCGGGAGGCGGCCCGCTCGCTGCCGCACGAGGACCGGCTGGCCGAGGAGTTCGGGGCGTCCCGGAACACCGTCCGGGAGGCGCTGGACCTGCTCCGCGAAGAGGGCCTGATCCGCCGGGTGCCGGGCTCCGGGACCCTCGTGGTGGCGGAGAAGGTGCCGCACGGCCTGAACCGGCTGGAGGGCCTGGCCGAGACCCTGCACGAGCACGGCGAAGTGGTCAACGAGGTACGGGCGTTCGGCCCGGTCCGGGCCCCCGGCCCGGTGGCCCGCCGGTTCGGGCTGCCGGACGGCGCCGAGGTGGTCTACGTGGAACGGCTGCGGCGGCTGAACGGGCTGCCGCTCTCCCTCGACCTCACCTACCTGGCGCCGGACATTGGCGCCGGGCTGGACGCCGCCGACCTGGCCGGGCGGGACATCTTCCACCTGATCGAGGAGGTGGCCGGCCAACCGCTCGGCCGGGCGGACATCACCCTGGAGGCGGTCAACGCCGACCCGCACTCCGCCACCGTGCTCGAAGTCCCGCGCGGCGCCGCCCTGTTGATGCTGGAGCGGCTGACCACGCTGGCCGACGGCCGCCCCGTCGACCTGGAGTACGTCCGCTTCCGCGGCGACCGGCTCACCATGCGCGGGCAGCTCCTGCGCGACCTCCCCTGACACCCACCTCTCCGAGAGGCACTCCCATGGCACTCGCCGACCACCGCTCCGACGTGCCCGTGACCATCGACGCCTCGCTCTGCATCGAGGGCTGCACGCTCTGCGTGGAGATGTGCCCGCTGGACTCGCTGGCCATCGACCAGGAGAACGGCAAGGCCTACATGCACGTGGACGAGTGCTGGTACTGCGGCCCCTGCGCCGCCCGCTGCCCCACCGGCGCGGTCACCGTCAACATGCCTTATCTGCTGCGATAGTTGAGGAACGCCAGACCATGAGAGCACGCACCGGCGCCCTGCTGGCCGCCGCCACGCTGACCGCCGCCACCGCCTGCTCCTCCGCCGGGGCGGCCGGGGACGGCGCCACCGTCACCGTGGTGGTGGGCTACCAGTCCAAGACCATCAACACCGTCACGGCGGGCACCCTGCTGCGCGCCCAGGGGTACTTCGAGCAGCGCCTCGCCGGGCTGGGGAAGCAGAACGGCCGCACGTACAAGGTCAGTTGGCAGGACTACGACTCCGGCGCGCCGATCACCGCGCAGATGCTGGCCGACAAGACCGACATCGGCTCGATGGGCGACTACCCGCTGCTGATCAACGGCTCCCGGGCCCAGGAGGCCGGCGGCCCCGGCACCCGGCTGGTCTCGGTGACCGGCTACAACCTGCTCGGCGCCCTCAACTCCGTGGTGGTGCCCAAGGATTCGCCCGCGCACACGCTGGCCGACCTGAAGGGCAGGAAGGTCTCCACCTCGGTCGGCTCGGCCGCCGACGGCACCCTGGTGCAGGCGCTGCGCAAGGCCGGAGTGCCGGACGACGGCATCCAGAAGCAGAACCAGCAGCCCGCCGTCGGCGCCTCCGCGCTCAAGGCGGGCGGCGTGGACGCGCTGGCCCAGTTCGTCGCCTGGCCCGGTGCGGTGGTCTTCGCCGGGGACGGCCGGCTGCTGTACGACGGCGCCGCGCTGGCGAAGCCCACCCTGCACGGGGTGGTGATCCGGCAGAAGTTCGGAGCCGACAAGCCCGAGGTGGTGAACGCCTTCCTGAACGCCCAGCAGGACGCGACGAAGTACCTCAACGAGCAGCCGCTGGCCGCCAGTCGGAAGGTGGCCGAGGCCACCGGCCTGCCCGCCGAGGTGGTGCACCTCTACAACGGCCCGAACGGCATCGCCACCTTCGGCACCGAGCTGCGCCCCGAGCTGCTCACCGCGCTGCGCGAGGACGTGCCCTTCCTGAAGTCGGTCGGCGTGCTCAAGGCACTGGACCTGGACGCCTTCCTGGACCCGTCGTACCTGGCGAAGGCCGCGCTGCCCGCCGTCGCCCCGGCCCGGATCACCGGCGCCGACCAGCTCTGCGGCCGGCCGGTCACCGATCCGGCGACGGCCGGCGAACTCTGGCTGGAGGGCGAGGACGCCACCCGGCCGGCCGCCGACCCGGGCTGCCTGCTGAAGGCCGTGAAGGCCGCCGAGGCCGGCGGGAAGAAGGTCCGGGCCGCCTACCTGCCGGACACCGCCACCGGCACCCGCTGGTTCGCCGACCACGACCTCTGGGTCCGGGACGGTGAGAAGCTGCTGCCGTTCACCACCGAGGACGGCGCGAAGGCGTACCTGGCCGCGCACCCCGGGGCGCAGCAGCTCTCCTACCGGGAAGCCCTGGCCGCCTCATGACCCGGCGCCTGGTGCGGCTGGCCGCGCTGCTCGGCGCGGTCGGGCTCTGGCAGCTGCTGACGGCGCGGCAGGTCCGGCTCTGGGTGCGCTTCGACCACTTGCCGACGGCGGTCCAGGTCTGGCAGGCCTTCGGCCTGCGGCTGGGCACCGAGGAGTACTGGCAGGACCTGGCGGAGAGCCTGCGCCGGATCGGCACCGGCTTCCTGCTGGCCGGGCTGCTCGGCGTCGCCGCCGGGGTGCTCACCGCCCGCTCGCGCTGGGCCGCCGACCTGCTCGGCCCGGTGCTGGAGGTGATCCGGCCGGTGCCGGCGATCGCGCTGGTGCCCGTCGCCATCATGCTCTTCCCCGAGAACGAGCAGGGCATCGTGGCGATCACCTTCGCCGCCGCGTTCTTCCCCGTCACGGTGGCCACCCGGCACGCGGTGCGGGCCGTGCCGCCGCTCTGGGAGGAGGCCGTCCGCACCATGGGTGGCGGGCGCGGGCGGGTGCTGTGGAGCGTGGTGCTGCCGGCCGCCCTGCCCGGGGTGGTCGGCGGGCTCTCGGTCGGCCTCGGGGTCTCCTGGATCTGCGTGATCTCGGCCGAGATGATCTCCGGTCAGTTCGGCGTCGGCTACCGCACCTGGCAGGCGTACACCGTGCTGGACTACCCCGGCGTGTTCGTCGGGATCGCCACCATCGGCCTGCTCGGCTGGCTCACCTCCGGCGCGGTCGAGCTGCTCGGCCGCCGGCTGACCGCCTGGCTGCCACCGCGCCCCGGAGGTGCCGGATGAGCCTGCGACTGACCGCCCGGGGGCTCTCCCTCGGCCACCCCGGACACCCGGTGATCGAGGGCCTGGACCTGGAGGTCGCCCCCGGCGAACTGCTCACCGTGCTGGGCGCCTCCGGCTGCGGCAAGTCCACCCTGCTGCGCGCGCTGGCCGGCCTGCTGCCGCCCACCGGCGGCGAGCTGCTGGCCGACGGCGAGCCACTGCGCGGCCCGTCCGCCGAGCGCGCCCTGGTCTTCCAGGAGGACGGCCTGCTGCCCTGGCGCACCGCCCGGCGCAACGTCGAACTCCCGCTCGCCATCGCCGGGTCGCGCCGCTCCGAGCGGCGGGCCCCGGCGCTCGGCTGGCTGGACCGGGTCGGCCTGGCCGACCACCAGGACCGGCTGCCACGGCAGTTGTCCGGCGGGCAGCGGCAACGGGTGCAGCTGGCCCGGGCGTTGGCGGGCTCACCGAAGGCCCTGCTGATGGACGAGCCGTTCGGCGCGCTGGACGCGCAGAACCGGCACGCCATGCAGCAACTCCTGCTCACCGTCCGGGAGAAGGAGGGCTGCACGGTGGTCTTCGTCACCCACGACGTCGACGAGGCGCTGCTGCTCGGCGACCGGGTCGCGGTGCTCGGCGGCGGCCGGCTGCTGGCCCTGCACGAGGTGCCCCGGCCGGGCGCCTCCCGCCCCGAGCTGCGCGACCACCTGCTCACCACCCTCTCCTGAACTCCCGTGCTCCGAAAGGCCCGTGACCCCCATGCAGATCCCCGCCCTGACCGAGGCCCGGCGCCTGGAGTGCGACGTGCTGGTGATCGGCGGCGGCACCGCCGGTTCGATGGCCGCGATCAGCGCCGCCGAGGCCGGCGCCACGGTGCTGCTGCTGGAGAAGGCGCACGTCCGGCACTCCGGCGCGCTGGCCATGGGCATGGACGGCGTCAACAACGCCGTGGTGCCCGGCCGGGCCGAGCCGGACGACTACGTCGCCGAGATCACCCGGGCCAACGACGGCATCGTGGACCAGCGGACGGTCCGGCAGACCGCCACCCGGGGCTTCGCCATGGTGCGGCGGCTGGAGGGGTACGGGGTCAAGTTCGAGAAGGACGAGTACGGCGATTACCAGGTCCGCCAGGTGCACCGCAGCGGCTCGTACGTGCTGCCGATGCCGGAGGGCAAGGACGTCAAGAAGGTGCTCTACCGGGTGCTGAGGCAGCGTCACATGCGGGAGCGGATCACCATCGAGAACCGGGTGATGCCGGTCCGGGTGCTCACCTCCGGCGGGCGGGCCGTCGGCGCGGCCGCCTTCGACACCCGCAGCGGGGAGTTCGTCACCGTCTCGGCGGGCGCGGTGGTGCTGGCCACCGGCCCGTGCGGGCGGCTCGGGCTGCCCAGCAGCGGCTACCTGTACGGGACGTACGAGAACCCGACCAACGCCGGGGACGGCTACGCGATGGCCTACCACGCGGGGGCCGAGCTGAGCGGGATCGAGTGCTTCCAGATCAACCCGCTGATCAAGGACTACAACGGGCCCGCCTGCGCCTACGTGGCCAACCCCTTCGGCGGCTACCAGGTGAACCGGCACGGCGAGCGCTTCGTCGACTCCGACTACTGGTCCGGCCAGATGATGGCCGAGTTCGCCGCCGAGGTGGCCTCCGACCGGGGCCCGGTCTACCTGCGCACCACCCACCTGCCCGAGGAGACCGTGCAGGCCCTGGAAGGCATCCTGCACACCACCGAACGCCCCACCCGGGGCACCTTCCACGCCGGGCGCGGCCACGACTACCGCACCCACGACATCGAGATGCACATCTCCGAGATCGGCCTCTGCGGCGGCCACTCGGCCAGCGGGGTGTGGGTGGACGACAACGCCGCCACCACCGTGCCCGGCCTGTACGCGGCGGGGGACCTGGCCTGCGTGCCGCACAACTACATGATCGGCGCCTTCGTCTTCGGCGACCTGGCCGGCTCGCACGCCGCCGCCCATCTGCCGTCTTCCCGGGCCGAGTTGCCCGCCTCGCAGATCGCCGCCGCGCACGAGCTGATCTACCGTCCGCTGCGCAACCCCGACGGGCCGCCGCAGCCGCAGGTGGAGTACAAGCTCCGGCGCTTCGTCAACGACTACGTGGCACCGCCGAAGACCGGGGCCCGGCTGTCGGTGGCGCTGGAGCACTTCGAGCGGATGCGCGGCGAGGTGGCCGGGATCGGCGCCCGCACCCCGCACGAGCTGATGCGGGCGGTGGAGGTGGACTTCATCCGGGACTGCGCCGAGATGGCCGCCCGCTCCTCGCTGGCCCGCACCGAGAGCCGCTGGGGCCTCTACCACTCCCGGGTCGACCACCCCGGGCGGGACGACGAGCGCTGGTTCAGCCACCTGAACCTGCGGAAGAACGACGCCGGGGCGATGGAGTTCCTGACCCGGCCGGTCGCGCCCTACCTGGTCCCGGTGGACGGCCTCGAACCTCCGGCCCTCCCCGTCACCGTGCTCGGCGAGGTGCACCCGCTGGCGGTCGGCCGCACCGGAGCCACCGTCAGCTCCCCTGCCGCCGCCGCTCCGACCGCCGTCTCCTCTCCCGTCCTCCGCTCCCTCCTCCAGCTCGACGAGCCCACCCTCACCGAGCTCCTCCCCTACCTGCGCGACCCGGCCCCCGAAGTCCGCCGCACCGCCGTGGCCCTCACCACCGAACACCCCTCGGCCGGCACCGGGGCCGCCCTCGCCCACACCCTGGCCGACGCCGACGAGTCCGTGCGGGCCGCCGCCGTGGCCGCGCTGCGCGAGCTGCTCCCCGTCCTCACCCCCGCACTCGGCCCGGCGCTGCTCCCGCACTCAGCCTCCCCCGACCCGGTGGTGCGCGCGGGCGTGCTCGAACTCTCCCGCGCCCTGCACACCGGCGAACTCCCCCTCTACGCCTCCGCGCTCTCCGACTCCGCCGTCCCGGTCCGCCTCCAGGCCGTCCACGGCCTGGTCTCCCTCGACGCCGCCCCGGCCCTGCTCCCCTCCGCCGCCGACGCCGCCCGCGAGGTCCGGGTCGCCACCGCCGAGGGCCTCGGCACCATCGCCTCCCCGGTCGCCGTCCCCACCCTCACCACCCTCGCCACCGACCCCGACCCCCTGGTCCGCGCCGCCGCCTTCCAGGCCGCCGCCGCCCTCGGCTGCCCCGAACCCCTCCTCACCCTCGCCACCACCCCCGACCCCGCCTGGCAGGTCCGCAAGTCCGCCGCCACCGCCCTGGGCTCCGCCGCCGCCCTGGACGCCCTGCTCCCCCTCCTCACCGACCCCGAACCCGACGTCCGCAAATCCGCCGTCCGCGCCGCGGCTCCGCACGCCTCGGCATTGAGTGAAGCCCTCCGCGACCGCCTCGCCGACTCCGACGCCGACGTCCGTGCCTACGCCCGGCTGGCCCTGAAGGGGGCGTAGTGCGTTGGCCGCATGGCGATCTCGAGCGAGGTCCCGGCAGAGGAACTCAGCCGGCGGACCGCCCAGATCCTGGCCCGGGTCGAGGCCGGTGAGACGGTCACCGTGACCGTGAATGAGCAGGACGACCTGATGGCCCGGGGGTTCGGCGTTGACTGAGCCCGCCGCCTGGGCAGTGATGCAGACCTACCCGACATCAGCCTGACCGACGCGATGAGCTCGTGCCGGCCCGCGAGTTCCGCACCGCCCGTCCCGCCTTGCGACTGCTCCCGGTCGACCTCTGAGCAAGCAGAAGGGGAGGCACCCGCAGGCGCCTCCCCCACTGCTCACGGACCGTCAGAGCTTGAGGCCTCGCAGGGCCAGGTCCAGGAGGGCGAAGACGAAGAGGGAGACGCCGACGAAGCCGTTGGTGGTGAAGAAGGCGCGGTTGAGCTTCGAGAGGTCGTGCGGCTTGACGATGGTGTGCTCGTAGACGAAGGCGCCGGCCACCACGGCCAGGCCGACCCAGAAGGCCGGGCCGGCGTCGGTCAGGAGGGCGTACCAGACGAGCAGGCCCAGGGTGACGGCGTGGCAGGTGCGGGCGCCGTAGAGGGCGGCCGGGACGCCGAAGCGGGCCGGGAAGGAGCGGACGCCCTCGGCGCGGTCGGCGGTGACGTCCTGGGTGGCGAAGATCAGGTCGAAGCCGCCGATCCAGATGCCGACGGCGAGGCCGAGGACGACGGCGTCCCAGGACCAGGTGCCGGTGACGGCCAGCCAGGCGCCGATCGGGCCCATGGCCTGGGCGAGGCCGAGGATGGCGTGCGGGAAGTCGGTGAAGCGCTTGCCGTAGGGGTAGACCACCATCGGGACGACGGCGACCGGGGCCAGGGCCAGGCAGAGCGGGTTGAGCAGGGCCGCCGAGCCGAGGAAGACCAGCAGGGCCACCGCGGAGCCGACGTACGCGGTGCGCAGGGAGACGGCGCCGGTGACCAGTTCGCGGTTGGCGGTGCGCGGGTTCCTGGCGTCGATCTCGCGGTCGATGATCCGGTTGGCGGCCATCGCGAAGGTGCGCAGACCGACCATGCAGACGGTGACCAGCAGCAGGGCGCCCCAGTGCATCCGACGGTCGTGAAGGAACATCGCGGTGAAGGCGGCGATGTACGCGAACGGCAGGGCGAAGACGGAGTGCTCGATCAGGACCAGGTTGAGGAAGGCGCGGACCTTGTTCGGGGGGACCGCGGCGACGGAGGTCACAGCCCGTACTCCTTCCAGCGACGGTCGACCAGGGCGGCGGTGGCCGGGTCGGAGCTGACCATCTCGGGCCAGCCGCCGTCCCGGGTGTAGCCCTCCTCGGGGAGCTTGCGGGTGGCGTCGATGCCCGCCTTGCCGCCCCAGAACTGCTGGTAGGAGGCGTGGTCCAGGTGGTCCACCGGGCCCTCGACCACGGACAGGTCGCGGCTGTAGTCGACGTTGCCCAGGGCTCGCCAGGCGACCTCCTGGTAGTCGTGCACGTCGCAGTCGGCGTCCACCACGATGATCAGCTTGGTCAGCGACATCATGTGGGCGCCCCAGATGGCGTGCATCACCTTCTGGGCGTGCTTGGGGTACTTCTTGTCGATCGAGACGATCGCGCAGTTGTGGAAGCCGCCGGCCTCGGGGAGGTTGTAGTCCACGATGTCCGGGATGATGATCTTGAGCAGCGGCAGGAAGAACCGCTCGGTGAACTTGCCCAGCGGCCCGTCCTCGGTCGGCGGCCGGCCGACCACGATGGACTGCAGCAGCGGACGCCGCCGCATCGTCACGCAGTCGATGGTGAGCGCCGGGAACGGCTCCTGCGGGGTGTAGAAACCGGTGTGGTCGCCGAACGGACCCTCGGGCAGCATCTCGCCGGGCTCCAGCCAGCCCTCCAGCACCACCTCGGCGTTGGCCGGCACCTGGAGCGGGACGGTCTTGCAGTCCACCATCTCGATCCGCTTGCCGGAGACGAAGCCGGCGAACAGGTACTCGTCGATGTCCCCGGGCAGCGGCGCGGTGGAGGCGTACGTCACGGCCGGCGGGCAGCCGAAGGCGATCGCGACCGGAAGGCGCTCGCCGCGCTTGGCGGCCTTCGCGTAGTGGTTGCGGCTGTCCTTGTGGATCTGCCAGTGCATGCCGATGGTGCGCTTGTCGTGGCGCTGCAGCCGGTACAGGCCGAGGTTGCGGACGCCGCTCTCCGGGTCCTTGGTGTGGGTCAAGCCGAGGTTGAAGAAGGAGCCGCCGTCCAGCGGCCAGGTGAAGAGCGCGGGCAGCTGGTCGAGGTCGACCTGATCGCCCGTCAGCACCACCTCCTGGACGGGGGCGTCGCCGGACTTCACGTTCTTCGGCGGCACGTGCGCCATCGAGGCCAGCTTGCCGAAGGCGTCCCGGAAGCCGGTGAAGCCCTGCGGGAGCTCGGGCTTGAGCAGCCCGGCGATCTTGTCGGCGATCTCCTCGGGGCCCTTGAGGCCCAGCGCCTTGGAGAGCCGGCGCTCGGTGCCGAAGACGTTCATCGCCAGCGGCATCGAGGCGCCCTTGACGTTCTCGAACAGCAGCGCGGGGCCCTTGGCCTTCTGCACCCGGTCGACGATCTCACCGACCTCCAGGTACGGATCGACCTCGGTCTTGATCCGCTTGAGGTCGCCCTCTCGCTCCAGGGCCCGGAGAAACGAACGGAGATCGTCGTATGCCATGTGGGCCAGTATCCGATACTGGCTAGTCTGGCCACGCCAAGAGGGCCCCGTCCGCCACTTCCGGGGAGAGACGCACCGTGTTGAGGATCCTGCCGCCACTGCTCGTACTCGCCCTGTGGATCTGGGCGTTCATCGACTGCCTGACCACTCCGGAGGAGGAGGTCAGGTACCTGCCCAAGGTGATCTGGGTCATCATCGTGCTGCTCTTCCCCCTGGTCGGCTCGATCGCCTGGCTGGTGGTCGGCAAGCAGCGCGGGGTGCCGCGCCCGGCCCGGACCGCCGCCCCGGTGGCCCCGGACGACAACCCGGAGTTCCTCGCCTCGCTCAAGAAGCAGCAGGCGGACCAGGACGCCGAGCACCTCAAGCAGTGGGAGGCCGACCTGCGCCGCCGCGAGCGCGAGCTGCGGGAACAGCAGGACGACCCCGGCAAGGAGTGACCGCCGCTTTGGCGCATCCCTACCAGTGACAGGCCCGGCCGAACCTTCGGCCGGGCCCTTTTCTGTACAGCCCTGACAGCTTCTGGCGCTCGACCTTGTACGGAATCGACGCCGAGACGGACCCGTGATCCCTCGTAGTGTCGTAGGTGAAGAAGTGTTCGCAGTGATGGGCCCGCCCACAGCGGCCCCGTAGCCGGACAGTTCCCCCAGACTTGGAGTGGTTCGAGATGACGGTTGTGCCCGAGGCTCCTGCCGATGGCCAGGCCATCGAGACCCCGGCGGACGCCCGGGGCCGGGTGGCGGAGCTGCACGCGCTGCGCGGCCAGGTCCTGAGCGGCCCGAGCGAGAAGGCCACCGAGGCCCAGCACGCCAAGGGCAAGCTGACGGCCCGTGAGCGGATCGACCTGCTGCTGGACGAGGGCTCCTTCCACGAGGTCGAGCCGTTCCGCCGCCACCGCGCCACCGGCTTCGGCCTGGAGCACAAGAAGCCGCACACCGACGGCGTCATCGTCGGCTGGGGCACCGTGCACGGCCGCACCGTCTTCACCTACGCCCACGACTTCCGGATCTTCGGCGGCGCGCTCGGCGAGGCCCACGCGCAGAAGATCCACAAGATCATGGACATGGCCATCGCGGCCGGTGCCCCGCTGGTCTCGCTCAACGACGGCGCCGGCGCCCGCATCCAGGAGGGCGTCACCGCGCTGGCCGGCTACGGCGGCATCTTCCAGCGCAACACCCGGGCCTCCGGCGTGATCCCGCAGATCTCGGTGATGCTCGGCCCGTGCGCCGGCGGCGCCGCGTACTCCCCCGCGCTGACCGACTTCGTCTTCATGGTCCGCGAGACCTCGCAGATGTTCATCACCGGCCCGGACGTGGTGCAGGCCGTCACCGGCGAGAAGATCAGCCAGAACGGCCTGGGCGGCGCCGACGTCCACTCCTCCGTCTCCGGCGTCTCGCACTTCGCCTACGACGACGAGCAGAGCTGCATCGAGGAGGTGCGCTTCCTGCTCTCGCTGCTGCCGCAGAACAACCGCGAGATGCCGCCGGTCGCCGCCAACGACGACCCGGTGGAGCGCCGCAACGACTCGCTGCTGGACCTGGTGCCGGCCGACGGCAACCGCCCGTACGACATGCGCAAGGTGATCGAGGAGATCGTCGACCACGGCGAGTTCCTGGAGGTCCACGAGCGCTGGGCGACCAACGTGCTCTGCGTGCTGACCCGGATCGACGGCCACGTCACCGGCATCATCGCCAACCAGCCGCAGTCGCTGGCCGGCGTGCTCGACATCAACGCCAGCGAGAAGGCCGCGCGCTTCGTCCAGATGTGCGACGCCTTCAACATCCCGCTGGTGACCATGCTGGACGTGCCCGGCTTCCTGCCCGGCGTGGACCAGGAGCACGAGGGCATCATCCGGCACGGCGCCAAGCTGCTGTACGCGTACTGCAACGCCACCGTGCCGCGGATCCAGCTGATCCTGCGCAAGGCCTACGGCGGCGCCTACATCGTGATGGACTCCCGCTCGATCGGCGCGGACCTCTCCTACGCCTGGCCGACCAACGAGATCGCCGTGATGGGCGCCGAGGGCGCGGCCAACGTGATCTTCCGCCGCGACATCAACGGGGCCGAGGACCCGGAGGCGATGCGCGCGCACAAGATCAAGGAGTACAAGAGCGAGCTGATGCACCCGTACTACGCGGCCGAGCGCGGCCTCGTGGACGACGTCATCGACCCGGCCGAGACCCGGACCGTGCTCGCCTCCGCGCTGGCCATGCTCCGCACCAAGCACGCCGACCTTCCCAGCCGCAAGCACGGCAACCCGCCGATGTAACACGGCGTTTCGCCGCTCGGAACCCATCAGACGTCCAGCCGGGGGAGAAAAGAACCCATGAGCACCGAACCGCTTGTCCGCATCGTCCGCGGCTCGCTCTCCGACGAGGAACTGGCCGCCCTCACCGCCGTCCTGATGGCCCGTGCGGCCGCCGCCCAGGCCGCCGCCGCGGCCGCCCCGGTGGTCGAGCCGATCGCCACCTGGTCGCGCGTGGAGCGCCGCCCGGCCTACTTCTCGCCGGTCAGCTGGCAGCAGGCGGCCTGACGCACCCTCACGAGGCCCCGGTGCCGTCCTAGCACATCAGTGCTGGTGGGCGCCGGGGCTTCGGCCTGCCCTCACCCGGACCGGTGAACTCCACTCGGAACGAGCCGCTCCACCTGCCAGGCTCGGTCCATTCGTGGACGCACCGGGGTGAAGGAGAGGCATGGTGTCAGCGAGCGGGAACGGAAGGCCGGCGGACCGGGGCGCGGAGGCGGTCCAACTCCTCGCCGGAGTGGTCGACCTGGGGCTGGAACAGGCCGAGGGGCTGGTGCGGCGGCTACGCGGCACGCTGGGCCGCTCCGACCTCAACGAGCTGCTGACGGACGGCCAGGAGGACCTCAGGGCCCGCGGCGAGCTGCTGCTCGGCCGCCTCGCCACCGGCTCGGAGCCGCACATGGAGGCGGTGGCCCGCCGCTCGGCGGCGTACCGGAAGGCTGCCGGAGGTGGCTGAGCCCCACGCCGGTGCCGCCTGGGACGGCGGGCTGAAGGCCCGGGTGGACGGCGTGCTGCGGGCCTTCGTGGCCGAGGAGACCGCCCTGCTCACCGCCATCGACCCCGAACTCAAGCCGGTCGCCGAGCAGTTGACCGCCGCCGTGGCCGACGGCAAGCGGCTCCGGGCCGCCTTCGCCTACTGGGGCTGGCGGGCGGCCGGACAGCCCGACAGCGAGGCCATGGTGCGGGCCGCCACCGCCATGGAGCTGGTGCACGCGGCGGCCGTGGTGCACGACGACCTGATCGACGAGAGCCCCGTCCGCCGGGGCGCCCCCACCGCCCACCTGGCACTCCGTCAGGCCGTCCCCGACGGGCCCGGCCGGGACGCCGCCGGACGGGCCCTGGCGATGCTGGTCGGCGACCTGCTGACGGCCTGGGCCGGCCAGCTCTTCGCCTCCTGCGGCCTGCCCTCCGGCTACCTCGCCCGGGCCCGCCCGCTCTGGGCCACGCTGGCCCGGGAGCTGATCGCCGGCGAGTGCCTGGAGGTGCTGCGCACCCGCGGCGCCACCGCCTCGGAGGCCGCCTCCCTGGAGATCGTCCGCTACAAGACCGCCAAGTACACCGTCGAGCACCCGCTCCACCTCGGCGCCCTGCTCGCCGGGGCACCCCCGGCCCTGCTCGACGCCTTCACCGCGTACGGGCTGCCGCTCGGCGAGGCCTTCCAGCTCCGCGACGACCTGCTCGGCGTCTTCGGCGACCCCGGGCACACCGGCAAGTCCAACCTGGACGACCTCGCCGGGGCCAAGCCCACCGCCCTGCTGGCCCTCGCCCTGGACCGCTCCGGCCCCGCCGACCGGGCCCGGCTGCGGCAGCTGCTCGACCGGCCGGGACCCGACGGGCTGGAGGAGCTGCGCGCCCTGCTGGTCCGCAGCGGGGCCAGGGCCCGGGTCGAGGAGCTGATCGAGGAGCGCACCACCGCCGCCCGCTCCGCCCTGGCCGCCACGGCCCTGCCGCCCGCCCCGGCCGCCGCGCTGGGCGAGCTGGTCGACGCCGCCACCGCGCGGACTTCCTGACCCTCCGTCGAATGAGGACCCGATGACCTACACCCCCGAGCGGATGGACGCCCTGCGGCTGCTCGGCGACCCGCTCGCCGACTCCGTGGTCGCCGCGCTCTTCGAGCGCGGCGAGGTCGGCAAGTTCAACACCCTGATGCGCTGGTTCGCGCAGAGCGGCCAGCCACTGCCGGACGACGTCCCGGCGGAGGCCCGGGAGTACCTGGAGGCCACCTCGGTGCCGCCCTCGTGGGTCGACTGGGAGCAGATGGAGAAGGCCCGGCTCTTCTTCATCGACAACAACGTGCACATCTCCACGGCGCTGTCCTTCGCCTCGATGCCCGCCTGCTACGTCGTCCCGCACATCGCGAAGCTGCTCAGCGCGACGCACTCGCTGGCCTACCCCTCGAAGCGGATGGCCGAGACCGGGCAGTTCACCCTCTACCTGATGCGGCCCGACGCCTTCGAGGCCGGCGGGCGCTTCCTCCCCGCCGCCCAGAAGGTCCGGCTGCTGCACGCCTCGATCCGGCACCACCTGCGGCGGGAGGGGCGGTGGGACGAGGCGGCGCTCGGGGTGCCGATCTGCCAGGAGGACATGATCGGGGGTCAGATGATGTTCTCCGTGCAGGTGCTCGACGCACTGCACCGGATGGGCATCCACATGTCCAACGAGGGCGCCGAGGCCTACTTCTACGCCTGGAAGGTCGTCGGGGCGATCCTCGGGATCGGGCTCGACGCCATGCCGGCCGACCTGGACCAGGCGCGGGAGTTCTCCGACCGCTACATGGCCCGGCACATGGGGCCCTCGGAGGAGGGGGTGCTGCTCACCAAGCAGCTCATCGACCTCTACGAGGAGGTCGTCCCCGGCACCTTCTTCGACCCCGTCGTGGCGGCACTGATCCGCTTCCTGGTCGGCGACACCAGCGCCGACTGGCTCCAGGTCCCCCGCTCCCCCTGGGACCGGGTCGTCACCCTCGCCCCGACGGCGCTCGGCGTCCTGGAACGCCTGGAGGACGCCTCCCCGCTCGCCGCCTGGGCCCTTGACCACCTCGGCGAACTGACCACCCGTCTGGAGCTCAGCTCCCTCACCCGGGGCCGCGTCATGCAGTACGCCATCCCCGAGGACCTGAAGGCCGACTACGGCATCACCTCGGCGAAGCCCCGCACCGACCCGTGGGTCCCTCCTCCGTTGACGACATGGTGATGCCGGGGGCGCGAGGAACTGCGCGCGGTGGAAAGGCAGCACCTGCAACTGGCTGACGGTGCTTCAGTTGCAGGTGAGCCGCCTTCCGATTCGCGCAGTTCCTCGCGCCCCCGGTGTGACCAATTTCCCCGACGCCGGTCAGGCCACAACGGCCAGTGCGCGGCGGCCGGCGTGCATGACACTGAGGTTGGCCTCCAGGTGCTGGGGGTCCTGGGAGAGCCAGAGGCGGACGGTGGCGCCCAGGACCGCGCAGGCGGAGCCGAGGCGGACGCCGGTTAGCTGGGCGACCCGGGCGGCGGCGAGGACGAGCAGGTCGGCCAGTGGGGCCGGCAGCCAGACGGTCTGGGCGCACGGCGCCGGCGGCGCGAGCGCGGCCAGCAGCCTGAAGGCGTCCGCGGGCCGGTGCAGCGTCGGCAGGACGTCGAGCAGGCCGTCCGCCACGACTTCGGAGACGTCGCTCCGGTGGCCCTGGGCCAGCCGCCGGAGCAGCGCTCTCTCCGCAGCGGTGATTCGGACGGTCAGCATGACCTCGTCGCACTCCGGCATGGGTGCGGCCCTCCTCGCGCTCTTCGTACTACAGGTGGATGGATGTGACCGGGCGTCAGACGCCGGCGTAGGAGTGCTTCCCCGTCACGAAGATGTTGACGCCGTAGTAGTTGAAGAGCCAGCAAGCGAAGGCCAACAACGCCAGGTACGCCGCCTTGCGGCCCTTCCACCCGGCGGTGGCGCGGGCGTGCAGGTAGCAGGCGTAGAACACCCAGGTGATGAAGGACCAGGTCTCCTTGGGGTCCCACTCCCAGTACTTGCCCCAGGCCGCCTCGGCCCAGATCGCCCCGGCCACGATGGTGAAGGTCCAGAGCGGGAAGACGATCGCGTTGATCCGGTACGACAGCTTGTCGAAGGTGGAGGCCGCCGGGAGGCGGCGCCAGATCGAGGCGGAGGTGCCGAGCGGGCCGGTGGTCCTGCCCTCGGCCATCCGGCGGTCGAAGGAGTCCTTGCCGAGGTAGAGGGCGGTGGCGATGAAGGCCGCGTAGAAGGCGCCGCCGCAGAAGATGGCCGTGGAGACGTGGATGGCCAGCCAGTACGAGTGGAGCGCGGGGACGAGCTGCTCGGACTCGGTGTAGAGCACGCTGACGGCCAGGCCGAGGGTCAGGATGACGGCGACCATCACCGGGAGGCCGAGCCAGCGGACCGGCTTCTTGGCGACCAGCAGGCCGAGGTAGGCGACCACCATGGCGAGGGCGAAGGCGCAGGAGAACTCGTACATGTTGCCCCACGGCCAGCGCATCACCGAGAGGCCGCGGGTGAGCACGCCGCCGGCGTGCAGCAGGACGCCGAGGCCGGTCAGCGAGATCGCGATCCGGCCGGCCAGGTCGCCCTTCTCGTTGCCGCCGGCGGCACCGGGGCCGTCCTCGTCCTGCTCGCCGCGGCCGCTGGTGACCACGGTGGCCCCGGCGTCGGCGAGGGCGGTGCGGGTCAGCGTGGTGGTGCCGCCGCCGGCCGAGGCGACCGTGACGGTGACCTTCTTGGCCTTGCCCTTGCGCTCGGACTCGGCCACCGCGGCGGCCACCCCGGCCTGCTCGGTGGAGCGGACGGCGACCGCTCCCTTGCTGCCGAAGGTCCACTCGAAGATGTGGGCGAACATGGCGATGACGTACACGGCCATGGCCGAGTAGATCAGCTTGTTCGAGAGGTCGGCCAGGCTGGGGTCGACCGACGCGGCGAGGTTCACCGTCTACTCCTTGGAGTCCTGTGCGGTGCGGGCGGGGGAATCTGAGTCTTCGTCATCGACGGCCGGGGCGTCGTCCTGGAGCTCGACCGCGAGTTCGGCCAGCTCCTCGGCGATCTTGGCGGACTCGCTGCGGGCCAGGCCGGCCAGCTCGACCAGGGTGCGGCCGTCGGAGCCCGCCACCGCGCGGACCCAGATCCGGCGGCGCTGGATGAGCAGCGAGCCGATCAGGCCGAGGATGGCGCAGACCGCGCCGAGCAGGGCGACGGCGTTGCCGGGGCGGTGGGAGACCTCGAAGCTGGCCCACTGCTGGTAGCCCTCGAAGGTGAGGGTCCCGTAGCCGTCGGGCAGGGTCCAGGCCTGACCTGGCTTCAGGCGGGCGCGGGCGAGGTCGCCGTCCTGCTTGAGCTGGGTGAGCTTCTTGGTGTCGAGCTGGTAGACGTTCTGCGGCAGGCCGGAGTCGGTGCCCAGGTCGCCGGCGTAGGCGGTGAGCACCAGCAGCGGGTCGGCGGCGGCCGGGAAGAGCGAGACCGGGCCGGTCTTCTCGAAGCTCTCCGGCGCGGTCGGCAGGAAGTAGCCGTTGAAGCCGAGTTGGGTCTTCTGGCCGTCCTTCTGCCCGTAGTCGCTGACCTTGATCACGCCGGTGGAGGTGAGGTTGCCGTCCTGCGGGAGGAAGGCGGTCGGGCCCGAGTAGACCTTCTCGCCGGCGGCGTTCTTGACGGTGACGACCGGGGCGTAGCCGTGGCCGATCAGGAAGACCTTGGAACTGCCGACCTCCAGCGGGTGGTTGACCTCGATGTCGCCCTTGGTCAGCTTGGACTGGTCGCTGCCGCTCCAGTACCGCACGTGCGCGGTGAACTGCCGGGCGGAGCCGGCCTGCGGTCCGGAGGTGGCGAACTTGGAGGTGAAGTTGTCCAGCTTGAAGCCGAACGCG
Organism: Kitasatospora sp. NPDC088742; assembly: GCF_055584905.1. Classification (NCBI taxonomy): domain Bacteria; kingdom Bacillati; phylum Actinomycetota; class Actinomycetes; order Kitasatosporales; family Streptomycetaceae; genus Kitasatospora; species Kitasatospora sp. NPDC088742. The sequence continues at coordinate 68,062 of NZ_JBVJLD010000016.1, forward strand.
TCCAGGTCCTCGACCCCGTAGAAGGCCGAGCCGGTGAAGTCGTCCAGCTGGGTCGCGGTGTTGGAGTAGCCCTGACCCTCGATCACCAGCTTGCCGCCGGTGCCGGCGGCCAGGCTGGCCCAGGCGAAGCCGGCCAGCAGGGCGAAGAGCGAGAAGTGGAAGAGCAGGTTGCCCGCCTCGCGCAGGTAGCCCTTCTCGGCGGCCACCGAGCCGTCGGCCAGGTGGGTGCGGAAGCCGCGCTTCTTCAGCAGCGCGTACGCGGCGGCGTTGACGGCCTTGGCGTCGGCGCCGGTGTGCCAGGCGGCGTGCACCGGCATCCGGGTCAGGTTGCGCGGGGCGACCGGCGGGCGGGAGCGCAGCACGCCGACGAACTGCCAGGTACGCGGGACGATGCAGCCGGCCAGCGAGACGAATAGCAGGATGTAGATCGCCGAGAACCAGGCCGAGCTGTAGACGTCGAACAGCTGGAGCTTCTCGTAGACCGGCGTGACGGTCGGGTGGTCGGCCTTCCAGGCGGCGACCTTGAAGGCGTTCTTGCCGGTCTGCGGGATCAGCGAGCCGGGGATGGCGGCGAGCGAGAGCAGGAACAGCAGGATCAACGCGACCCGCATCGAGGTGAGCTGACGCCACGTCCAGCGCAGCCAGCCGAGCACGCCGATGCCGACCGGGCCCTGGTCGCCCTCCTCGGGGGCGGAGGTCAGCCGCTCCGCCTCGTTCTCGGCGCTCTCGACGTCGGTGTGGGTGGTCATCAGATTCCGATCGAGGTGTCGCCGAAGGAGGACTGGAGCTCGGAGACCAGGGTGTCCCAGACACCGGTGACCAGCAGCAGGCCGACCGCGACCAGCATGCCGCCGCCGATCCGCATCACCAGCTGGTAGTGCCGCTTGACCCAGCCGAAGGCACCGAGCGCCCTACGGAAGGCGAGGGCGGCCAGCACGAACGGTACGCCGAGGCCGAGGCAGTAGACGAGCATCAGCAGCGCGCCGCGCCCGGGCGAGGCCTGGTTCCAGGCCAGCCCCTGGATCGCGGCCAGGGTCGGGCCCATGCACGGGGTCCAGCCGACACCGAAGACCAGGCCGAGCAGCGGGGCTCCGGCCAGGCCGACGGTCGGGCGGCGGTGGGTGCGCAGCTCGCGCATCGAGAAGCCGGGCAGCAGGCCCATGAAGGCCAGGCCCATCGCGATGGTGAGCAGGCCCAGCACCACGCTGATGGTCTGCTGGTGGTCCTGCAGCGTCTTGCCGAAGAAGCCGAACAGCGCCCCGCCCGAGACGAAGACGACGGTGAAGCCGAGGACGAAGAGCAGCGAGCCGAGCAGCATCCGGCCGCGCTTGCCGCCCTTGGCGTCGGCCAGGTCGGCGGCCGAGAAGCCGGTGACGTAGCTCAGGTAGCCGGGCACCAGCGGCAGCACGCACGGGGAGAAGAAGGAGACCAGGCCGGCCGCCAGGGCGATCGGCAGGGCGAGCAGGATCGCACCGTTGGCCACGGTCTCGTTCTGACCGAACGACGCCAGGAGTGCGGCGCTCACTTCGCCTCGTCCACGACGGGCTTGATCAGGCTCTCCAGGTCTTCGCTGGAGAGGGCGCGCATCGCCCGGCCGGCCAGCTTGCCCTCGCGGTCCACCACGATGGTGGTGGGGATGGACTGCGGATTGAGGCTGCCCTTGGGGAACTTGAGGATCTGGGTGCCGTCCGGGTCGAAGATGCTCGGGTAGGTCACGCCGAAGTTCTTCTCGAAGGCAACCGCGTTGGCCGGCACCGCGTCCCTGGTGTTGATGCCGAGGAACTGCACTCCCTGGTCCTGGTACTTGGCCCAGACCTCCTGGAGGCCCTTGGCCTCGGCCCGGCACGGACCGCACCAGGAGCCCCAGATGTTGAGCACCACGACCTTGCCCCTGTAGTCGGCGAGCTTGGCGCTGCCGCCGTCGAGCAGGGTGCCGCCGATCTCCGGGGCGACCTCCCGGGAGCCCGCCTTGGCGGTGTCGAGACCGCCCTTGCCGGTGACGAAACCGGTCTGGCCGTCGGAGCTGGCGGAGTCCGCCGTGCAGCCGGTGAGGGCCAGGGCGGCGGCGGCCGCGAGGGCGGCGGCGGGGCGGAGGAAGCGGCGGGTCGTCCCAGACATGTGAAAAGTTTCGCATGGCTCCCGGGCCCGTTTTAGGGGGGTCCTACGTTGACCGTGGGACCCCCCTTGACCTGCGGCGATCGTTCTTATGATCCCCTTAAAACGGACAAACCGGTGTTGACGTCCCGTCAGGCGCCGAAGCTCTTGCCCACGGGTGCGTCGCCCTTCTTGCCCTTGCCGACCAGGTGGGCCGGCAGCAGGTCACGGGCCGGCTCGCGGTAGCCGATCGAGACGATCTTGTCGCCCTCGTACGTGAAGCTGGTCAGCGAGGCCAGCGAGCACTGCCGGCGGCGCGGGTCGTGCCAGAGCCGGCGGCGCTCCGCGAAGGAGCGGGCGGTCCAGATCGGCAGCTGGTGGCTGACGCAGACCGCCTCGTGGCCGCGCGCCGCGTCCCGGGCCTTGGCGAGGGCGCCCATCATGCGCACCGCCTGCTCGATGTACGGCTCGCCCCAGGACGGGCGGAACGGGTTGGTCAGGTACTTCCAGTACGAGGGGTTCTTCAACGAGCCGTCACCGACCCCGAAGGTCTTGCCCTGGAAGATGTTGTCCGCCTCGATCAGCTGCCCGTCCACCGCGACGGTCAGCCCGTGCGACTTGGCGATCGGCTCGGCGGTCTCCTGGGCGCGCTCCAGCGGGGAGGCCACCACGTACGTGATGTCCCGGCCCGCCAGGTCCTCGGCCACCCGGTCGGCCATCTGCCGGCCGAGGTCGGAGAGGTGGTAGTCCGGCAGGCGGCCGTAGAGGATGCCCTCCGGGTTGTGCACCTCGCCGTGCCGCATCAGGTGGACGACGGTGATGTCCTTGCTGCTCACTTGTTCGGGCTCCCCCGGATCAGGCCTGCGCCTCCGCCGCCGCGCGGGCGGCGGCGGGCAGGGCGGCGGCGATCAGTTCCACGGCGCGCTCGTCGTGCGCGGCCGAGACGAACCAGGACTCGAAAGCCGACGGCGGGAGGTAGACCCCCTGCGACAGCATCGACTGGAAGAAGGCGGTGAAGCGGAAGGACTCCTGACGCTTCGCCTCCTCGTAGTTGGTGACGGCCTCGTCGAGGAAGAAGACCGAGAACATGTTGCTCGCGGTCTGCAGGCGGTGCGCCACGCCCTCCTTGGCCAGGGCCGCGCTCACCAGGCCGGAGATCTCCGCGGAGACCGCGTCGACCTTGGCGTACACCTCGTCGGTGCAGTGCCGCAGCTGGGCCAGGCCGGCCGCGGTGGCGATCGGGTTCCCGGAGAGGGTGCCCGCCTGGTAGACCGGGCCGGCCGGGGCCAGGTGGCCCATCACGTCGGCACGGCCGCCGAAGGCCGCGGCCGGGAAGCCGCCGCCCATCACCTTGCCGAAGGTCAACAGGTCCGGCGCCCAGCCCTCGTGGGCCGCCTCGACGCCGTACCAGCCGGCCTTGGAGGTGCGGAAGCCGGTCATCACCTCGTCGGAGACGAAGAGCGCGCCGTTGGCGGCGCAGAGCTCGGACAGGCCCTTGTTGAAGCCCGGCAGCGGGGGCACCACGCCCATGTTGCCCGGGGAGGCCTCGGTGATCACGCAGGCGATCTGGCCGGGGTTCTGCTCGAAGGCCGCCCGGACCGCCGCCAGGTCGTTGTACGGCAGCACGATGGTGTCGCCGGCCTGAGCGCCCGTCACCCCGGGGGTGTCCGGCAGGCCGAAGGTGGCGACGCCGGAACCGGCCGCGGCCAGCAGCGCGTCCACGTGACCGTGGTAGCAGCCCGCGAACTTCACCACCTTGGCCCGGCCCGTGAAGCCGCGCGCCAGCCGGATCGCCGACATGGTCGCCTCGGTACCGCTGGACACCAGCCGGACCTGCTCGACCGGGGCGATCCGGTCGACGATCTCCTCGCCCAGCTCGACCTCGCCCTGGCCGGGGGTGCCGAAGGAGGTGCCGCGGACCACCGCCTGCTGCACGGCCTCGATCACCGCCGGGTGGGCGTGGCCGAGGATCATCGGCCCCCAGGAGCAGACCAGGTCCACGTACTCGCGGCCGTCCGCGTCGGTCAGATAGGGGCCGGTGCCGGACACCATGAACCGCGGGGTGCCGCCGACGGCGCGGAACGCGCGCACCGGGGAGTTGACGCCGCCGGGGGTCACGACCGACGCGCGGTCGAACAGCGACTGGCTCCGCGGGGCCTCGTAGGGGTAGTTCTTCGGGTTGGTCACCCGGACATGGTCTCAAATCGTGTCCTGGACCTCCGCATGTCGGACCCGAACATCTGGAACGATGATCGGAGATGTGCCGGGGTGTGACCGAACCGGACTGTACGGTCTGTAGTGTCGTCGGTACGGTTGTCCGTACCGCCCCGCATCTGACGGTCCGTCCGCCGCTGCACACGCACGTCGGAATGTGACCGGCAGGCCGTGTACGACGGCGTGGAGCGGGTAGTTGGCACGTTCGGAGGGACACCGAGCGTGCGGGGGTCTGTCGATTCCGGCGAATTCCGGTGAGGATGGTCCGAGTGTCCGAGGCGCAGGACGGCCACGAGGAGGCCGCGGGTGGCTCCCGTCGGCGTGCCTGGCGGGCCGGTGCTGCTGGTGGGGGTGCGGGTTCGGGCAGGGGAAAGCGGGGTGAAGGCAGCGTGGGAGTCACCTACAAGTACTTCGGAGCACCCGACCGGGCCACCGCCGCCAGAGTCCCCACCGCCCTCGGCCCCGGCGGCCTGGGCCTGGACGCCGGAGAGCTCGGCTCGCTCGGCCGCCTCGGCGACCTGATGGAGACCAGCGGCTCACCCAACGGACACCTGTCCACCAAGATCAAGCCCGAGACCATGTCCGCGATGGTCCTCACCGGCATCCAGGGCGTCCCGCTCCACCAGGTCCCCCCGCTGGAGCTGGTCGTACTCCACCCCGACTACGCCGTGGTCCAGCTCCCCCACACCGTGGTCGAACCCCTCCGCAAGGCCGACGAGACCGAGCTCGGCGCCGCCGCCTTCATCTGGTCCACCGTCCCGGACCGCCGCGGGCCCCGGGACGCCTTCGTCATCTACACGATGCTGCACGAGTGGCAGGACTTCGCCAACCGCCTGCACGACGCGGGCCACCAGCTGTACTGCCTCGTCTGGCCGTGACCGGACGAGGCGTCAGCTCCTCGGGGTGCGGTCTCAGAACGAGGTGACGGTGACCCGCTCGACGTCCAGGCGGGCGCCCTGGCCCCAGAGGCGACTGGCCGGCAGGCTCTGCTCGTCCACGAAGGTCTGCGGGGTCGGCGCGCCGGTGGCCGGGGCGTAGTAGGTGCCCGGCTGGTCGGTCAGCCTGGCCAGGCCCGGACCGGTGGCGCTGCCGCCGTCCAGGATGGTGAACATCGCGATGCCGCAGGAGAGCTGGCGCGGCGTCACCTTCTCCTCGGTGCCGCCGAGGTCGAGCACCAGGTTGCTCCGGTCGGCCGGGCGGAAGCCGAGGTCGGCGGCCCTGTAGACCTCGCGGCCGTCGGCCCGGTAGGAGACGGTGCCCGCGGCGCGGTCGTAGGAGATCGACAGGTCGTGCTTCTGGCCGGGCCGGCGGTCGGCCACCGGGACCGCGTAGGAGAACGCGGCGTAGGTGTGGCCCGGCTGCGGGAGGCGCTCGTAGAAGGCGTAGAGCTTGCTGTTGGTGACGAAGAAGTCGAAGACCATCAGCGACTCGAAGTCCACCATCGAGACCGCGCCGGAGGCCAGCCGCAGGTCGCTCTGCGGGTCGGTGACCGCCGCGCCGAACGGGTGCCGCTCGGTGCCGTAGGTGCGGGCGGCCATCCGGGAGCCGCAGGTGAGCTTCTGGCCCGGCACCGCGTCGAAGCCGGGGTAGCCGGTGGAGGCGGTGGTGTTGGCGTAGGCGTACCACTTGACGTGGTCGGCGGTGCCGGCGCCGCCGGTGTGCTCCTGGCCGGTGGTGTAGGTGAAGGCGGGCTTGCCGGTGAGCGGGTTGCGGCCGCCCGGTGCGACCGTCAGGCCCTGGGCGGAGGTGGTGGGGACACCGTCGCCCTCGGGCCGGTCGCCGGTCGCGAAGAACTTCCACTTGGCGTCCGGGCCCTGGGACTTGAAGCCGTCCTGGAAGGTGTCCCAGAACTTCAGGTACCCGCCGGCGGTGGCCGGCACCCCGGCCGGGGCGTCCGCCGCCCCGTCCGCCGCCCCGCCCGTCGCCCCGGCCGGGAGCGCGGCGGTGGTCGCCGTCAGGGCCACTGCGGCCAGGAAGCTGAACAGGCCTCTTCTGATGGTCTTCTGCACGGTGTCACGACTCCCCGTCGGTTCCTTCTCGGTCGGCCTCAGCCTGCCGAGGCGGGCAGCACGCCGACAGGGGCGGCCGGTGACTCCGTCAGTTCCCCCGCCCCGACCCGGCTGCCCCGGAAGGGAGCTGACGATCCGTCAGCGGAGGGGCGCCGTCCGACCGGGCGGGCACGGGGCCGGGCGGGGGTGTGACGGAATCGGATCCGTCTGCGCTTCTCCTCCTCGGGGACGATCGCGGGCGGGGGCCGATGCCGGCTCATGACGCGGGTTCCCTCCCGGTCGGGATTTCGGGCCGGGCCGTCCTGCCGGGCTCCGCCCAACAAACGATCAACGCCGGGACTCCGGTGTACCGTGGGGCCGCCCGCTCCGGACAACGGGGATAGGACGTGGGCGGAGCGAACAGTGGGGGGACCACATGGCGGAGCGCACCGCCCCGGGCGGACAGCCCGAGGGGGCACCGGTACCGGCCGTGCCCGGGCACGGACCGGAGGGGTTGGCCGGGCCGGAGTGGCCGGATCCGGACGAGGGCCTCTGCTTCCAGTTGCTGGGACCGGTGCGCGCCCGATTGGACGGCCGTGAGCTGGAACTCGGACCGCCGTGCCAGCGGGCCGTGCTGGCCGTGCTGCTGCTGAGCCCGGGCCGGCCGGTCCGCACCGAGGAGTTGGTGGAGGCGCTCTGGGGGCCGTGCCCGCCGGAGCGCGCGGCGGAGGCACTGCGCCGGTACCTCGGGGGGCTGCGCGCCGTCCTGGAGCCCGAACCGCCGAGCCGCGCGCCGGGTCGCGCCCCTGGCCCGCTCCTGCGGTCGGGGCCCGGCGGCCACACGCTCGCGGTGGCACCGGTGACGGTGGACGCGCACCGGTTCGAACGCCTGCTGGCGGAGGCCGCCGCAGTCGGCCGTGCGGCCCCGGGCCGGGGCCGGGGCCGCACGGTGACGGCGGACGGGCCTCGGCCCGAGCTGACGCTGAGCCGGGCGCTGGCGGAGTGGAGCGGCACGGCGCTGGCCGGGGTGCCCGGCCCGTACGCGGAGCGGCAGCGCACCCGGCTGACCGAACTGCGCCTGCGCGCCCAGGAGGAGGTGCTGGACTGCCTGCTGGCGGCCGGCCGGCCGGCCGAGGCGGTGGCCGAGCTGCAGACCCTGGCGGCGGCCCACCCGCTGCGCGAGCGGCCCCGGGCGCAGCTGATGCTGGCGCTGTACCGGAGCGGGCGGCAGGCCGAGGCGCTAGGGGTGTTCGCCGACGCCCGGCGGCTGCTCCGGGCCGAGCTCGGGGTGGAGCCGGGGGTGCGGCTGGCGGACCTCCAACGACGCATCCTGACGGCCGATCCGACCTTGGACGGCCCGGTGCTGGACCGCCCGCCGCTGGACCGCCCCAGCCTGGACGTCCCCGGCCCGGAGGGCCCGAACGGCTCGGCCGAGCCGGCCCTGCGGAGCCGTGCGGTGCACGCGGACGGCGCTGGGCACGCGGACGGCGCGGAGCACCGGGACGGCCCGCCGCACACCGTCCCGGCCCCACGGGACCCGCTCGGCCGGACCACCGCGCCCCGGCTGCCCCGCTCGCTGCGCCCGGCCGCCGCCCCCGGCCTGCCGACGCCCCGTGAACTGACCGCCGACGTGGCCGACTTCACGGGGCGCCGGGAGGCCGTCGAGGAGCTCGACAGCTGCCTGCGGCCCGATCCGGCCGGCGCGGTGCCGGTCTGCGCCGTGACCGGCCCGGGCGGGGTGGGCAAGACCGCGCTGGCGGTGCACGTGGCGCACCGGGTGCAGGAGCGCTTCCCGGACGGCCAGTTGCACGCCGACCTGCACGGGGCGAGCCCGACCCCGGCCGAGGCCGGGGCGGTACTGGCGGCCTTCCTGCAGACCCTGGGCGTCCCGCCCGCCTCGATCCCGGAGGACGTGGACCAACGGGCCGCGCTGTACCGGTCGTTGCTCGCGGGCCGCCGGGTGCTGGTGGTGCTGGACGACGCCCGCGGCACCGGGCAGATCGGTCCGCTGCTGCCGGCCGGCGGCGGCTGCGCGGTGCTGGTCACCAGCCGCTCGCGCTCCCTGCGGCCGCCCGGGGCCCGGCAGTTCGAGCTGGAGGCGCTGCCGGCCGGGGAGGCGGTGGAGCTGCTGGCGGCGGTGGCCGGCCCCGAGCGGGTGGCGGCCGAGCCGCGGGCCGCCCGCGAACTGGTCGAGCTCTGCGGCCGCCTGCCGCTGGCGGTGCGGATCGCGGCCGGGCGGCTGCGGGCAGCCGAACCGGGGCCTTCCGCAAGCGAGTTGGCCGAGCGGCTGCGGGCGGCGCACCGGTGGCCGGGCGAGCCGAGGGCCGGTGGCGGGCCCGCCGTGGAGGCGGTCCTGGAGCTGGGCCTGTCCGAGCTGGCGGCCGGACCGGCCCACGCCTTCCGGATGGCGGCTGTCGCCGAGGCGGTCGAGCTGCCGCTGGACGCGCTCGCCGCACTGCTCGGGCACACCCCCGAGGAGACCGAGGACCTGGCCGAACTCCTGCTGGACGCCGGGCTGTTGGAGCCCTACGGCTCGGGCAGCTACCGGTACCACGACCTGCTGCGGCAGTACGCCCGGCGGCTCTCCGAACAGCTGGACCCGGTCGAGGGCCGGCAGGCCGCGCTGGCCCGGCTGCTCGACCACCTACTGGCCACCGCCGTGAACGCCGCCCGGCTGATCGAGCCGGACCACGCACTGCACCACGGCCTGCACCCCACCGAGGGCCCGGGGCTACCGCTGGCCGACGCGGCGGCGGCCCGGCGCTGGCTGCGCGAGCGGCACTCGCTGCTGGCCGGGACGGTGGAGCGGGCCCTGCGCGAACTCCCTTCGGGCGCCCGGCCCGCGGTGGACCTGCTGCTGGTCTGGTACGGCCTGGTGGAGGGCCCGGCGCACCGTCAGGAGTTCCAGCGGCTGATCGAGCTGGCGGCCGGGGCGGCCTGGGAGCAGGGGAACCCGGCCGCCGAGGGGCGGGCGCACTACCTGGCCGGGGTGCTGCACTACGGCACCGACGCCTACGGGGTGGCGGAGCGTCAGCTGGCCCGGAGCCTGGAACTGGCCGAGCGGGCCCGCGACACCGTCGGGCGGCACCTGGCGGCGAACGCCCTCGGGGTGCTCCGACTGGCCACCGGGCGGCCCGAGCAGGCCCTCGAACTGCTGTTGACAGCACGTGAGTTGGCGGAGCGCACCGGAGACCGGGGCAGTGCCGCGCGGGTGCTCTCGGCGATCTCCCGGGTCCGGCTGGCCCTGGGCGACCCGGAGCGGGCGGTGGCGGACGCCCGGCGGGCCGCCCGCGACGCCCGGGAGGTGGCCGACGGCTCCGGGCTGGCCCGGGTGCTCTACCAGTACGGCTGCGTACTGCGGCAGGCCGGGGAGCCGGCGGCGGCCGCGGAGCGGCTGACCGAGGCGCTGGAGCTGTTCCGCACGCACGGCACCGGGGACTGGGAGGGGCTGACCCTGGCCCGGCTCGCCGAGTGCCGCCTCGACCAGGGGCGCCCGGAGGCGGTCGGGCTGGCCGCCCGCGCCCTGGAGATCACCGAGGAGGTCGGCCACACCTACGGCCAGGCACTCGCCCAGACCGTACTCGGCCGCGCCACCGGCGACCGCGGCCGCCTGCACGCCGCCCTGGCCCTCTTCGACCGCCTCGGCGCCCCCGAAGCCAAGGCCGTCCGCGAACTCCTGTCCTGACCCGCAGCAGGGCCCGGCAGGGCAGGCGCTCAGGGGCGCGAGGAACTGCGCGAGGCGGAAGGCACCCCACCTGCAACTGAGGGCACGTCAGCCAGTTGCACGTGCTGCGGCCCTGGCCTTGGGGAACGGCAGCACGTGCAACTGACTCGTGTGCCCCGACCTCACGCTCGGCCGCGTTCCGAACTCGCGCAGTTCCTCGCGCCCCTGGTCTGCCCTGCCGGGCCCCTATGCACTCGGTGTATACCTCGTGTGTATAGTCGGCCGCAGCGGGCCGCCGGAGGGGTATGGGCCCGACCGAACCACACGGAGCCGTGCGAATGACCTCGCCTGCCACGCTTCTGTCCGCCCGGGGCCTGACCAAGACCTTCGGCCCCACCCAGGCCCTCAGCGACGCCTCGGTCACCGTCGGGGCCGGTGAGATCCTCGCCGTGATGGGCCCCTCGGGCTCGGGCAAGTCGACCCTGCTGCACTGCCTGGCCGGGATCACCCGCCCCGACGGCGGCTCGGTCAGCCACCGGGGCCGCGAGCTGACCGACCGCAGCGACGCCGAGCTGAGCGAGCTGCGCCGTACCGAGTTCGGCTTCCTGTTCCAGTTCGGCCAGCTGGTGCCGGAGTTGAGCTGCCTGGAGAACGTCGCCCTGCCGCTGCGGCTGAACGGCGTCCGCCGGGCCGCGGCCGAGCGGGAGGCGGCCGAGTGGCTGGAGCGGCTGCAGGTCGCCGAGCTGGCCGCCAAGCGGCCCGGCGAGGTCTCCGGCGGGCAGGGCCAACGGGTCGGCGTGGCACGGGCGTTGATCACCCGTCCGTCGGTGGTCTTCGCCGACGAGCCGACCGGCGCGCTGGACTCGCTCAACGGCGAGCGGGTGATGTCCCTGCTGGCCTCGGCCGCCAAGGAGACCGGCGCCGCCGTGGTGCTGGTCACCCACGAGCCCCGGGTGGCCGCGTACGCCGACCGCGAGATCGTGGTCCGGGACGGCCGCACCACCGACGGCCGCACCACCGATCTGGAGACCGCCGCATGAGCAGCACCACCACTCGCCCGGAGCGGCCCGGCCGCCTGCGGGCCACCGCGCAGCTGGCGCTCGGCGCCCGGCTGGCGCTGGGCAGCGGACGGGAGGGCCGGGGCCGCCTGCTGCTGACCGCCGCCGGGGTCGCCCTCGGTGTGGCGCTGCTGCTCTTCACCGCCTCCTTTCCCGGCATCATCGAGCACCGCAACCAGCGGCTGTACCTCCAGAACGACACCTTCGGGGACGACGGGATCCCCGCGGCCACCGACCGCAGCGTGCTCCTCGCCCGGGCCGACACGGTCTTCGACGGGGCGCCCGTCCGGGGCCGGGTGGTGCGCCGCGAAGGCGCCCACGCCGCCCTCCCCCCGGGCCTGGCCGCGTTCCCGGAGCCGGGCAGGATGGCCGTCTCGCCCGCGCTCGCCCGGCTGCTCGCCGAGCCCGGCAGCGAGCTGCTCCGGGAGCGGCTGCCCTACCCGGTGACCGGCACCATCGGCCCGGACGGGCTGCTCGGCCCCGGCCAGTACGCCTACGCGCTCGGCTCGGACGCGCTGACCGTGGACGGCGGCGCCCTGCGGGTCGAGGAGTTCGGGCACTTCTCCCCGCCCAAGGAGATGGACTCGCGGCTCGTTCTGCTCAACGTGGTCGGCCTGATCGTGATGCTGGCCCCGGTCGGGGTCTTCCTGGCCGCCGCCGCCCGCTTCGGCGGCGAGCGCCGGGACCGCCGGCTGGCCGCGCTCCGGCTGGCCGGGGCGGACCGGCGGATGACCGCCTGGTTCGCGGCCGGCGAGTCGCTGGTCGGCTCGGTGCTCGGGCTCGCCCTCGGGCTGGTGCTCTTCCTGAGCGGCCGTCAGCTGCTGGAGAACGTCACCGTGGCCGGCTTCAGCTTCTACGCCGGGGACGTCTCCCCGCACCCGGCGATCGCCCTCGCGGTCACGCTGGCCGTGCCCGCGCTCGCGGTGCTGGTGACGCTGGGCGCGATGCGCCGGGTGACGGTGGATCCGCTGGGCGTGGTCCGGCGCACCGGCCGGGAGCGCCGGCGGATCTGGTGGCGGCTGGCCCTGGCCGCCTTCGGTCTGCTGGTGACCGCCGGGGCGATGATGCTCCCGGGCCCCACCGGCCCCGGCTTCGACGACCGGGACGGCCTGCTCAACCCCGTGCAGAGCACCTTCGGTTCGCTGCTGGTCTCCTTCGGCGTGCTGCTGATGCTGCTGGCGGTCTGCACCCTGCTGCCCTGGCTGGTCGAGGCGCTCATCCACCGGGCCCGGGGCGGGCCGCTCTCCTGGCAGCTGGCGGTCCGCCGGCTCCAGCTGGGCGCCGGCCCGGCGGCCACCGCGGTCAGCGGTGTGGTGGTCACGGTGGCGGGCGCGATCGCCCTGCAGACGCTGTTCTTCGGGGTCAGCGGTGCCTACTCGGTGCGCCAGCCCGGCAGCAGGGACTTCGTCTACCAGCACACCGTGGACTTCCCCGGCGGCGCCGCCCGCTCCCAGGAGCTGGCCGAACGGCTCGGCCGCTCCACCGGCGTGGCCAGGACGGCCGGCTTCACCGAGTTCCCGCTCTACGGCCCGCCCGGGCGGGAGTGGGACGGCGGCGAGGTCCGGATCGCGGGCTGCGCGGTGCTGGCCGAGTTCGCCACCCTGCCCGGCTGCAAGGACGGCGACGCCTTCCTGACCGGCCCGACCGGTACCGGCCGGGCGGCGGCCGGATCGGCCCTGGAGCCCGGGGCCAAGGTCCGGGCGATGACCTTCCAGGGCGAGGGGCAGGCTCCGGAGTGGACCGTCCCGGCGATCACCGCCACGGTGCCGAGCCGGGTCGGCGTCAACCCGGACGACGTGTTCAAGCCCGGCGGCATCCTGCTGCTCACCCCCGGCGCGGCCCCGGCCGGCATCCTGCGCGGCCAGCCCGCGACGGTGCTGGTCGCGATGGACCCCTCGGCGGCCGAGCCGTTGGCCCGGCTGACCACCGACGCCATGGTGATCTCCCCGCTCTCGGAGACCGGCCACCCGCTGATGCAGGACCAGGACCACACCTACCTGGCCGTCAAGCGGGTGCTCACCGCCGGGGCCGGGCTGACCCTGCTGCTGGTCGCGGTCAGCCTGCTGGTCGGCCAGTTGGAGCGGCTTCGCGAGCAGCGGCGGATCCTCGGCGTGCTGTACGCCTTCGGCACCCGGCGCCGGGTGCTGGCCGCCTCGGTGCTCTGGCAGACCGCCATCCCGATGGCCCTCGGCCTGGCACTGGCCGCCCTCGCCGGACTCGGCATGGGCGCGGTGCTCCAGTACACCGCCGGGCTGGAGTTCCTGATGGACTGGGGCTCCATGCTGGCCCTCACCGCCTGCGCGGCGGGCGCGGTGCTGCTGGTCACGGCGGCCGGCCTGCCCGCCCTGGTCCGGCTGGTCCGGCCCGGCGCACTGCGGCACGAGTAGCAGGTGTCACCCTGGGGCTGAGCCCCGCAGGGGCGCGAGGAACTGCGCGCTCCGGGAGGCGGCCGACCTGCAGCTGACTCACCATCAGCCAGTTGCAGGTGCTGCCGTTCCCCTGCGGGGCTCAGCCCCGGGGCGTCAGGCCTCCAGGGCGAGCAGCTCCTCCACCGTCTGGCGGCGGCGGATCAGCCGGGTCTCCTCGCCGTCCACCAGCACCTCGGGGATCAGCGGGCGGGTGTTGTAGGTGGAGGACATGCTCGCCCCGTAGGCCCCGGTGTCGTGGAAGACCGCCAGGTCGCCGACCTCCACCCGGGGCAGCGGCACCGCGAGCACGTCGCCGCCGGGGGCCTGGGTGAAGACGTCGCCGGACTCGCAGAGCGGGCCGGCCAGCACGGTGTCCACCGCCGGGGCGGTCAGCGGGGCGCCGTCGCGGATCGCGCTGACCCGGTGGGCGCTGCCGTACATCGCGGGCCGCATCAGGTCGTTGAAGCCCGCGTCCACCAGCACGAAGTGGTTGGAGCCGACCGGCTTGTGGGCCCGCACCTCGGCCGCCAGCACCCCGGAGCCCGCGACCAGGAAGCGGCCCGGCTCGATCTCCAGCCGGACGGGGTGGCCGAGTTCGGCGGCCAGCTCCTGCCGGGCCGCGTCCCAGATCCGGAAGTACCGCTCGGTGTCCACCTCGGGCTCGCCCGGCGCGTACGGCACCGAGAGCCCGCCGCCCGCCGAGATCGCCCGGACGTCCCGCCCGGCGAGGCGGACCTGCTTGAGCATGGTCTCGCAGACCGCCTCCAGGTGGCCGTAGTCCACCCCGGAGCCGATGTGCATGTGGAAGCCGGTCAGGTCGAGCCGGTGACGGTCCACCAGCTCCAGCGCCTCGGCGAGATGCTCGTGCCAGATGCCGTGCTTGCTCTGCTCTCCCCCGGTGTTGGTCTTGCGGCTGTGGCCGTGCCCGAAGCCGGGGTTGATCCGTATCCAGACCCGGTGCCCGGGGGAGGCCTGGCCCAGCTGGTCGAGCATCTGCGGGGAGCCGGCGTTGACCGGCACGCGCAGCTCGACCACCCGGCGCAGGGTGGCCCGGTCCAGCAGGTCGGCGGTGAAGACCACCGGCTCGTCCTCGCCCCGCGGTTGGTAGCCGGCCCGCAGCGCGCGCTCCAGCTCGCCCAGCGACACCGAGTCCACCGCCACGCCCTGCTCCCGCATCAGCCGCAGCAGGTGGGTGTTGGAACTGGCCTTCTGGGCGTACCGGATGGTGTCGAAGCTGCGCAGCCGGGCGATCTGGCCCCGGATGGTCTCCGCGTCGTAGATCCAGACCGGGGTGCCGTGCTCCTCGGCGACGGCGGCGATCCGGTCGGCGGCTATCGGGTCGGCGGCGACCGTCTGGGCGGGGCTGGCAGGGCTGGGCATCACGGGCTCCCGGAAGGCGAGGTGGTGCCCGATCCTGCTCGATCCGCCGCCGCGCCCGCAGGGCTGTCCAGCAGTTGAACCGCTCTCTGGACTGTCGATCTTGGAAGAGATCGGGGCCGCCGGGGGTTGGTGGTCTCCATGCGAGAGATCTGTGTGATCGGCGGGAGCCGGTACTTCGGCCGGCGAGTGGTGGAGCTGCTGCGGGACGGCGGCGCCCGGGTGACCTTGGTGAACCGCGGCTCGGCCGAGGCCCCGCCCGGGGTGCGGCACGTCCGGGCCGACCGGGACGACGAGGCCGCGCTGGCCGCGGCGCTCGGCGGCTCGGAGTTCGACGTGGTGCTGGACCAGGTGCTCTACCGGCCCGAGCAGGCCGAGGTGGCGCTGCGGGTCTTCGGCGGCCGGGCCGGGCGGTACCTGATGACCTCCACCTGCGAGGTCTACGACCACGTCCGCGGAGTGCCCGGAAAGCCGCTGGGGGAAGGGGAGTTCGACGCGGCGGCCTGGCCGGGCGCGGAGCCCGCCGGCGACGGCTACGCCGAGGGCAAGCGGCGGGCCGAGGCGGTGCTGGCCCGGCAGACCGAGCTGCCGTACGTGGCGGTGCGCACCGCGCACGTGCTCGGCGGCGGCGCGGCCGACTTCACCGGACGGCTGGCGCACTACGCGGAGCGGATGCGCGCGGGCCGGGAGATCGCCGTGCACCGCCCGGCCGCCCCGGCCACCTTCGCCGAGTACGGCGAGATCGCCGGCTTCCTGGCCTGGGCGGTGGAGCAGGAGTTCACCGGTCCGGTCAACGCCTGCTCCACCGGCGAGGTGGACGTCGTCGAGCTCTGCGCCCTGCTGGAGCGCCAGGGGCTGCCCGCCGCCCGCTTCGCCGAGGGCCCCGAGCCCTCGCCGTTCTCCTTCGGGCACTACTACGGGATGGACAACTCCCGCAGCCGCGAGCTCGGTTACCACTTCTCCGAGCTGACGGACTGGCTGCCCCGGGTGGTCGGCGAGGCGGTGTGAGCCGTGGGGCCCGGCCCCCCACGGGCCGGGCCCCAAGGCCATTCAGGTGGTCGGGTGATCAGGGCAGGTACGCGATGCCCAGCTTGGTGAGCTGCCAGCGCTGCTCTGCCGCGCCGGTGGCGGTGGCCAGTTCGACCACCCGGTTGCCCTGGCCGTCCTTGGCGGTGGAGAGCGCCATCACCTTGGACTGGTCGACGGGGGAGGCGAGTTCGTAGCCCCCGGCGGCCGCGGGGCGGACCAGCCAGCGCTGGTTGTCGCCGCCGTGGCAGCCCCACTGGAGCAGCCGGGTGCCGGCCGCGGTGGAGCCGCCGGTGGCGTCCAGGCACATGCCCTCGTTGCCGCTGAAGGCGAGCGAGAAGCCGCCCGCGGGGCGGGAGTTGAGGACGAAGGACTGGTTCAGCCCGCCGGTCGCCCGGTAGCCGATCGCGGCCCGGCCGTTGGTGGAGTCGCCGTAGGTGCCGCCGCCGGAGAAGTCCAGCACCTGCCCGGTGGCCAGGTTGGTGAGCTGGTACCAGGAGCCCGCCTCGGGCTTGTCGGGGAAGGGCTGACCGGGGGTCAGCGGCTGGATCGAGGTGGTGTTCTGCGGGTTGAGGGTGCAGAACGCCTCGGTGAGCTCCGGCCGTTGGTAGAACTGGTTGAGGCAGACGCCCTCGCCGCGGTAGCCCGCCACCCGCAGGTGATAGGACTGCCGCACCATGTTCATGCAGACGCCCGGGATGCCGATCTCGTGGTCGCAGCCGTTGCGGTCCCGCTCGGAGAGGTCGATCACGTCGCCGTTGGTGTACTCGTACGGCGAGCTGGTCCAGCCCGCGCAGACCTCGTGGCCGTAGGAGACCCGGCGCTGGTCGAGGTAGCGCACGCCCGGCACCCGGGAGGCGGCCTCGCGCAGCGCGTCGCTCAGCGTGGGCACCACCCAGTTGTGGCCCCAGGCCAGGTCCTCGGGGAAGGCCGGGCAGCCGTCGGCCACCTTGCCGACGTAGTCGTTGCGCCGGATGTCCGGGGTGATCGGGGTGAAGTAGGACTGGAACACCAACTGGTAGGCGGAGTCGGCGTATCCGGCGGCCCGCATGGTGGTGCGGACACTGGTGAGCGCGGCCACCACCTTGGGCTTGACCCGCTCGGCCCGGGCGGTGATCGCGTCGCTGCCGATGGTGTCCCGGCAGCCCTTGTCCTTGGGGACCGGGAAGTACTGCTGGAGGCAGCTCATCATGATCCCGCTGAAGTCGAAGTCGTCGTTGGCGCCGATCGTGACGACCACCAGCTTGACGTCGTACTGGGCGGCGGTGCGCGCGAGTTGGACGTCCTGCTTCTCCTCGCCGAAGTCCCCGCTGCCGGGGCCGGTGACCTTGGCCAGCTCGGGGTCGCTGACCAGGTCGCCGGTCTGGGCGCCGGAGCAGGCCAGGTCCACCGGCGTGACGCCGGGGATGTCGGTGACGAAGATCTCCGACTTCCCGTGCCGGTGGCAGTAGTTGGTGGGGGTGTCGGTGCCGGGGGTGTAGGCGTCGTTGGTGTCCGTCCCGGCGCCCTCGCCGGAGATGGCGCTGTCGCCGAGGGCGACGATGGCGGCCGGCTTGGCGTTGACGGGCGCGGCGGGGGCGGCGCTCGCGGCGGCGGTGGGGAGGCCGGCCACGAGGGCGAGCAGCAGGCCGGCGACGGCCGGCAGGGCGGTGCGGCGTGGTGAGCTGAGCACGCGTGACTCCTGGAGGGTGGGGGACCGGAGTTGGTGCGTGGTGCAGGCCCGGAAAAGGTGAGCCTGGCTCACATGCTAGGTACTGACAGGTAACGCAACAAGCCTCGTGCACACGGTGGTTGCACGACGCGGAGCCGCCGCCCACCGCCTCAGGAGGGGAGGCGGGGACGGCGGCTCGGGTACGGCGGAATCGACCGAGAGGCGACCGACGCGCGCGGCGTCAGGCGCTGTCCGGGTACAACTCAGGTGCTACGCGGCTGAATTCAGCCGACGTTCGCGCAGGAGTTGCCGAACGACGGGTTCAGGGCGCCGATCACGTTGACCGAGTTGCCGCAGAGGTTGACCGGAACGTGAACCGGGACCTGGACGGAGTTGCCGGAGATGACACCGGGGGAACCCGCGGTGACGCCCTCGGCGGAGCTGCTCGCCATCGCGGTGCCCGCACCGGCCGCGACGATGCCAACGACAGCGGCGCCGACGGTGGCGACCTTCTTGACGCTCATGTGAGTCTCCTCGTAGATCAGTTCTTCCAGGTGCCGTACCAACAGCGGAC
This sequence comes from Kitasatospora sp. NPDC088742, assembly GCF_055584905.1. Taxonomy (NCBI): domain Bacteria; kingdom Bacillati; phylum Actinomycetota; class Actinomycetes; order Kitasatosporales; family Streptomycetaceae; genus Kitasatospora; species Kitasatospora sp. NPDC088742. The sequence goes on from NZ_JBVJLD010000016.1 coordinate 86,116, forward strand.
GAGCATGGAAGCGCACGGGCGTGCGTCGACTCCAACGAGCCCCGCCCGGACGGGTTGCGCACCCTCGCCGACATTCACCCGCTTGCAGCAGTGGTGGCATTCGGGTGATCTCCCGCACTGCTCGGATCCGCCCGTTTCCCCCCGCGCGCTGCGTCGTTCTTCCTGGCGAAACAGGCTCCATCCCGAAGCATCGAACCACCGCAAGAAATGGGACTCGCACCATGCGCAAGCTCGCCTACGGCACCCTCGGCACCGCCGCCACCGCGGCCCTGCTGCTGAGCGGCGCCGCTGCCGCCGCCGCCCACGGTCACGGCCACACCAGCGGTGCCTCGGCCGAGTCCGTCGTGGCCGGCTCCCCCGGTGTGCTCTCCGGCAACAACGTCCAGGTCCCGGTCCACATCCCGGTCAACCTGTGCGGCAACACCGTCGACGTGATCGGCCTGCTGAACCCGTCGTTCGGCAACTCCTGCCTGAACGCCTGAGCCTGACCGAACGTCAGCTCGACATGACTTCCAGGTGGGGCAATTCGTACCCTCCTGGGCGCGCCGCGATTGCGTCCGGTTCTCGACCGTGCGAGAACTGATGACGGGGGCGGCGTGAACGAAGCGGCCGCGCGGAACCGCCCAAGCCACGGGCGACGCACAGGACTTGGGCCGCTATTGCGACACCACACGGTACACCCCCAGTTCTCGGGCGACATTCCCGCTCGCCCGCTCAAACGGAGGATTTCCCATGCGTAGCTTCAAGAAGGCTGCTGTCCTTTCCGTCGCCGCGGCCGGCCTGGTGCTCGGCTCCGCCGGTGGCGCGTTCGCCAGCTCCGAGGCCGAGGCCGTCGTGGCCGGCTCCCCGGGTGTGCTCTCGGGCAACAACATCCAGGTGCCGATCCACATCCCGGTCAACGTCTGCGGCAACACCGTGAACGTGATCGCCCTGCTGAACCCGTCGTTCGGCAACTCCTGCGCCAACGTCGGCTGACCCAGCCGCACCTGACGCAGCACCACCCGCTGGGCACCCGGCCTCCGTGCCGGGTGCCCGGCACCCTTCCCTGATCGAGGAGATCACCCCATGCAGAACGTCAAGAAGGCCGCCGCCGTCGCGGGCGCCGTCGTCGGCATCGTCGCCGCGGGCGCCGGCACCGCCGTCGCCGGTGCCTCGGCCGAGGGCGTCACCGCCGGTTCGCCCGGCGTCGGCTCCGGCAACTCCGTCCAGGTTCCGGTGCACATCCCGGTCAACGTCTGTGGCAACACCGCCAACCTGGTGGGCCTGCTGAACCCGGCGTTCGGCAACTCCTGCGCCAACGTCGACGCCCCGCCGATGCCCGAGGAGGACTGCTGATCACCCTCCAGGTGACCAGCGGTACCCCGTGCGCGTGCAGCCCCCCGGTCCGCCGATCGGGGGGCTTCGCGCCGTCCGGGGCACGACCTGCCCGCACCACTCCACACCCAGGAGTTGAACCCCTCATGCTCTCCAGGCACCTCCCCGCCGCCGCCCTCGGCCTGCTCGCGGCCGGCTTCCTGCTCTCCTCCCCCGCCGCCGCGGCCGGGCTCACCCCGCCGGTGGGCGGACTGCAGCCGATCGACGCCGCCGCCGGCCTGGAGGCCGCCACCGGCGGTCTCGGCCACGGCATCAGCCCGGCGAAGACGCTCCGGCTCGACCCGTGGGCCGGCTCCTCCGCCGACCTGCTGAACAACGGCCTCTCGCTGGAGCCCGACAACGGCCTGGCCCCGGTCGGCACCGCCCCGCTCACCCAGCCGCTGAGCCAGGGCGGCGGCACCAAGGACCTGCCCCTGCTGGGCGGCGTGATCGACCAGCTGCCGGGCTGAGCGGCCCCGCACGCACGGGAGCCCGGCACCTCGGGGGTGCCGGGCTCCTCGCCGTACCGAGCTGGTCGCCGTACGGGGCCGGCCCGAAGACGGTCAGCCCTGGGCCAGCACCTCGCGGACGGTGCCGCTGGTGGTGCCGGTCAGGTCGGAGAGCGAGTCGGTGACCGAGAGCTTGTCACCGCCGTTGCCCAGGGTGGCCTTGGCGCCCGGGATGGCCTGCACCGGGTTGGTGACCAGCTGCGGGTCCAGCTCGCCGGCGCTCAGCACGTCGTCCACCGGGGTGGCCGCGTTGCCCTGGGTCCACTCGAAGGGGTGACCGAGGGTCAGGTCCGGGCCCTGCGCGTTCAGCGGGGCGGCCGGGGCGTCCAGGCCCACGTTGCCCAGATCGGTGGAGCGGTCGGCGGTGGGCAGCGGCAGCGCCGCCTGGAGGCGGGGCCCGACCCGGCCGACCTCGACGCCCGGCACCACCCGCTCGGGGATCAGCTGGCCGCCCGGCTCGGCGTCCGGCTTCGGCGGCATCAGCAGCGAGGTGGGCACCCCGCCGGAGATGTGGCCGTCGCCGGGGAAGATCGGCAGGTGCTGGCTCACCGTGTCCAGCGGGATGTTGAACGGGACCTCCTCGGTGGCCAACTGGTCTTCCATCGCCGCGACCTGACCGGCCGTCATCGGCTCGGTGTGGGCAGGTGCCGCCACGGCCGCCGCCTGGCCCGTGAGCACACCGGAGCCGACTGCCAGCAGCAGCGCGCCGGCCGCGCGCTTGGAGAGCTTCATGCTGTTCACCGTTCTGTCATATGAAGGGCCCATCGGCCTTTTTCGGCCGGCCCGGGAAATCACTCGGTTCAACGAGCAATCAGGGAACGGGATAGCGAGCCTTAGCCGGTTCGGCCTAATAATCCGACCGGATACAGAGGATCTTGACGGACCGTTGGTGAATCACGGAGATTCCGCGTAACTTTCCCGCCGCTCGTTCTTTGATCCCGTTGTCGCAGCCAGGACGGCGGTCGGAGGCAATCCCCCCGGACGGGCCGGCAACCGATGGTGATTCATCAAGAGAGGTATCTCCACCATGCTCCAGAAGACTTTCGCGGCAGTCGGCCTGGCCGCCGCCGCCATGGCCGCCGGTACCGTTCCGGCCTCCGCGATCGGCAACGCGGACGGCGGGGCGGCCGGCCTCTCCGGCCACGGCGGCACCAACGCCACGGGGACCTGGGGCGACCACAGCCCGAACTTCCACGTGCTCGACAACCCGAACATCTGCCTGCCCGAGGTGCACAACATCGCGGTCGGCGTTCTGGGCGTCGCGGTGCCGGTCGAGGTCGATGCCCTGAGCAACCAGCCGAAGCAGACCTGCGTGGTCGGCCCCGGCACCCAGGGCAGCGGCGACGGCGGCGTCTCGCACCTGGTCGGCTGACCTCTCGCCGGCCCGGCCCCGCTACCAGCGGGCCGACCAGTACCACCCGTTCCACCACACCCATCAAGTCCGAAAAGGAACAGAACAATGATCAAGAAGGCCCTCGCCGCTGTCGGCGTTGCCACCGCCGGCCTGGCCATGACCGCCGCCCCCGCCATGGCGATCGGCGACGCTGACGGTTCCGCCGTCGGCGTCTCCGGCAACGGTGGGACCAACGCGACCGGCACCCACGGCGACCACAGCCCGAACTTCCACACCCTCGACAACCCGAACCTCTGCCTGCCGGAGGTCCACAACATCGCCGTCGCCGTCATCGGTGTCGCGGTGCCGATCGAGGCGGACGTCCTCAACAACGAGCCGAAGCAGACCTGCAACGTCGGCCCCGCCACCCAGGGCTCGGGCGACGGTGGCGTCAGCCACCTGATCGGCTGATCCACCGGTAAGGCCGACCGCCGGGTTCGGGGGACTCTCTCCCCGGACCCGGCGGTTTTTGCTGCCACTTCGCCGATCGGTCCCAAAGCTTGGCCACCCGATCGAGTGCGGTTCCTTCGGGTGGCCGGGGGACGGGCCTGGCGCGTGCTGCGGCGGACCCGTCCGATTCTGTGATCACGTGTAGTCACACTGCTGTCACGCAGAGAGGGAAAACATGAAGAGCATCCTGGGCAAGGCCGCGCTCACCGCGGTCGCCACCCTGGCCCTGGCCGGCATCTCGGCCCCCGCCTACGCGCACGTCGAGGCCCACGGCGGCGGCCAGTTCGCCGCCACCGCACACGAGCCGTTCCTGGCCGCCGAGCAGTGGGGTCACGCCGAGACCAGCCACATCGAGGCCTGCTTCGAGCAGTGGTTCGTGGCCGGCGACGACTGGGCCGCCGGTGGCGGCGAGGGCCACGCCGAGATCAACTGACGCCACGTCAGCACGAGGGCGCGGCACCCGTCCCCGGGTGCCGCGCCCTTGGCGTGCGTACGTCCTACTTGAGGAGGCGGGCCGCCTCGGTGGCCCAGTAGGTGAGGACCTGCCCGGCGCCGGCCCGGCGGATCGAGGTGAGCGTCTCCAGGATCATCCGCTCGCGGTCCACCCAGCCGTTGGCCGCGGCCGCCTCCACCATCGAGTACTCGCCGGAGACCTGGTACGCGGCCACCGGCACCGGCGAGGCGTCGGCCACCTGCCGCAGCACGTCCAGGTAGGCCATCGCGGGCTTCACCATCACCAGGTCGGCGCCCTCGGCGACGTCCTGCTCCAGCTCGCGCAGCGACTCCCGGGCGTTCGCCGGGTCCTGCTGGTAGGTCTTCCGGTCCCCCTTGAGGGAGGAGCCGACCGCCTCGCGGAACGGGCCGTAGAACGCCGAGGCGTACTTGGCGGTGTAGGCCAGGATGCCGGTCGACTGGTAGCCGTTGGCGTCCAGGGCCCGGCGGATCACGCCGATCTGACCGTCCATCATCCCGGACGGGCCGACCAGGTGCACCCCGGCCTCGGCCTGCACCAGGGCCATCTCCTCGTACCGCTTGAGAGTGGCGTCGTTGTCCACCCCGCCGTGCTCGTCCAGCACCCCGCAGTGCCCGTGGTCGGTGAACTCGTCCAGGCACAGGTCCGACATCACCACCAGCTCGTCCCCGACCTCGGCCACCACGTCCCGGATCGCCTGCTGGAGGATGCCGTCCGGGTTGGTGCCCTCGCTGCCGGTCGCGTCCTGCACCAGCGGCACCCCGAACAGCATGATCCCGCCGACACCCGCCGCCACCGCCTCGGCGGCGGCCCGCTTCAGCGTCTCCCGGGTGTGCTGCACCACCCCGGGCATCGAGCTCACCGGCCGCGGCTCGGAGATCCCCTCCCGCACGAACGCGGGCAGGATCAGCTCCGCCGGATGCAGCCTGGTCTCCGCGACCAGCCGCCGCATCGCGGGGCTCTGCCGCAACCTGCGCGGACGGACGTACGGGAACTCAGCAGACACAGGATCACTCCGAACGACGATTGAGTTGCACCACCCAGGGGTGCGAGGAACCGCGCGAACCGGAAGGCGGCTCACCTGCGACTGACCCACCATCAGCCAGTTGCAGGTGCGGCCGTTCCCCCGCGCGCAGTTCCCCGCGCCCCCGAGGCATCACGTTTTCCCGCGCCCCGCGGGGCGGAGCCGGGTGCCCGGTCAGCGCGCGGCCTTGCGGCGGGAGCCGGGGCGGCGTTCGCTGGGGCGGTAGACCGGCTCGCCGGCTGACACGGCGGTGTCGCGGCGGTTCGCCCCGAAGTCTGCCAGCGCCTGCGCCAGCGCGGCGGCCGACGGGGCCGGAGCCATCACGTCGACCCGCAGGCCGTGCTCCTCGGCGGTCTTCGCGGTGGCCGGCCCGATGCAGGCGATCACCGTGACGTTGTGCGGCTTGCCGGCGATGCCGACCAGGTTCCGCACCGTGGAGGAGGAGGTGAAGAGCACCGCGTCGAAGCCGCCGCCCTTGATCGCCTCGCGGGTCTCGGCCGGCGGCGGGGAGGCCCGCACGGTCCGGTAGGCCGTCACGTCGTCGACCTCCCAGCCGAGTTCGACCAGGCCGGCCACCAGGGTCTCGGTGGCGATGTCGGCGCGCGGCAGCAGGACGCGGTCGATCGGGTCGAAGACCGGGTCGTAGGGCGGCCAGTCCTCCAGCAGACCGGCGGCGGACTGCTCACCGCTGGGCACCAGGTCGGGCTTCACGCCGAAGTCGACCAGCGCCTGGGCGGTGGTCTCGCCGACCGCCGCGACCTTGATGCCGGCGAAGGCGCGGGCGTCGAGGCCGTACTCCTCGAACTTCTCCCGGACGGCGCGCACCGCGTTCACCGAGGTGAAGGCGATCCACTCGTAACGACCCGTCACCAGGCCCTTGATGGCGCGCTCCATCTGCTGCGGGGTGCGCGGGGGCTCAACCGCGATGGTCGGCACCTCCTGCGGGACCGCGCCGTAGGAGCGGAGCTGGTCGGACAGGCCGTGCGCCTGCTCCTTGGTGCGCGGGACGAGGACGTTCCAGCCGAACAGCGGCTTGGTCTCGAACCACGAGTGCGAGGAGCGGTGCGCCACCTGCTCGCCGACCACGGCTATCACCGAGGTGTTCGGGTCCACCGGGGCGGAGACCGGGGAGGGCAGCACCCGGGCCGCCTTGAGGTCGGCCGCGATGGTGGCCAGGGTGGCGGTGAAGGTGCGCTGCCGGGTGGTGGTGCCGGACAGGGTGGCCGAGAGCGGGGAGTCCGGCTTGCGGCCGTTGGCTACCAGGGCCTGGGCGGTGGCCGGGAGTTGGCCCAGGGTGGTGCGGACCACCAGGGTGGTCTCCGGGACGCCGAGGTCGATGGTGCCGCCGGCCAGCAGGCCGGCCGCGTCGACGAAGCGGACGTCCGCGCCCTGGCTGCCGCGCAGCGGGACACCCGCGTAGGCGGGGACGCCGACCGACTGGGCGACGCCGGGGATCACCTCGAAGGGGATCTCGGCGTTGGCGCAGCCGAGCATCTCCTCGGCGGCGCAGCCGTCCAGGCCCGGGTCGCCGTCGACGGTGCGGACCACGTGCTTGCCGGACCGGACGGCCTCGGCGACCACGGCGGCCACGTCCGGGCAGTCCTCGCCGACGGTGCTGTGCACCACCACGCCGACCGGGCAGTGGGTGCGCACGGCGGCGGCGGTGAGCGGGTCGGCGATCAGCACGTCGGCGGAGGCCAGGACGTCCACCGCCCGCAGGGTGAGCAGGCCCGGGTCACCCGGCCCCGCTCCCAGGAAGGTGCAACGGCCCGCCGGGGCGGCCGGGTTGTGGGCGAGGTTGGCGGCGGCGCTCATCGGGCTCGCTCCCCCATCAGGTTGGCCGCGCCCGCTTCGAGCAGCCGTTCGGCGAGCGCGTGGCCGAGGGCCACCGCCTGCCGCTCGGCGGTCTCGTCGGGGGTGAGCGGACCGTTGGCGGTCATCTTCAGCAGGGTGGCGCCGTCGACGGTGCCGACCACGCCCTCCAGCCGCAGTTCGGTGCCCTGCCAGGTGGCCAGGGCGGCCACCGGGGCGGAGCAGCCGGCTTCCAGGCGGGCCAGCAGGGCCCGCTCGGCGGCGACGGCGGCTCGGGTCGGGGTGTGGTCGAGCGCGCGCAGCACGGCGGCCAGCGCCGGGTCCGCGCACTCGACGGCCAGGGCTCCCTGGCCGGGGGCCGGGAGCATCAGCTCCGGGTCCAGGTGCTCGGTGATCTCGGCCGAGCGGCCGAGCCGGTTGAGCCCGGCGGTGGCCAGCACCACCGCGTCCAGCTCACCGGCGGTGACCTTGTTGATCCGGGTGTCCACGTTGCCGCGGATGGCCACCGTCTCGACCTGGGCGCCGAGTTCGCGGGCCCAGGCGTTCAGCTGGGCCATCCGGCGCGGGGAGCCGGTGCCGATCCGGACGGGGTGCCCGGAGCCGGCCAGCTTCTCCACCAGCTCGCTGAGGGCCAGGCCGTCGCGGGCCACCAGGGCGTCCCGGCTGTCCTCGCGCTCGGGGACGGCGGCCAGGAAGAGGCCCTCGGGGGCGGCGGTCGGCAGGTCCTTGAGGGAGTGCACGGCCAGGTCGATCCGGCCCTCCAGCAGCGCGTCGCGCAGCGCGGAGACGAAGACCCCGGTGCCGCCGATCTGGGCCAGCGCCTCCCGGGAGGTGTCCCCGTAGGTGGTGATCTCGACCAGCTCGACCGGTCGGCCGGTGACCCGCTCGACCTCGCGGGCGACCATGCCCGACTGGGTCATGGCGAGGGCGCTCCGGCGGGTGCCGAGGCGCAGCGGCTGTCCGCCGCCGGTCAGTTGACCATTCATGAGGCGATCGTCCCGGTGATGCTCGTGGGCTGTCTGGTGGTTCATCGGGGGCTGCTCCCCGCGTGTCCGGCGTCGGCCGGGGCCGGCGGTCCGGCCTGGGCCGGCGGCTTGGGGCGGGCGCCCGCCGGGGAGCCGGCGGGGGTGCCGGCCACCGCCTGGACGGCCGCCGGGTCCAGGTCGAAGAGTTCGCGCAGCGCGTCCGCGTACCCGGCGCCGCCGGGCTCGGCGGCGAGCTGCTTGACCCGGACGGTCGGGGCGTGGAGGAGCTTGTCCACCACGCGCTTGACGGTCTGTGAGACCTCGGCGCGGGTGCGCTCGTCCAGGTCGGGCATCCGGGAGTTGAGGCGGCCGAGCTCGCTCAGCACCACCTCGGAGGCCATCTGACGGAGCGCCACCACGGTGGGGGCGATCCGGGCGGCGCGCTGGGCGGCGGCGAAGGAGTCGACCTCGTCGGAGACGATGCCGGCCACCGCGTCCACGTCCCCGGCACCGGGGGTGGCGGCGTGGGCCCGGGAGAGGCTCTCCAGGTCGACCAGCAGCGCGCCGTCGAGGCCGTGCACGTCGTGGTCCACGTCGCGCGGCATGGCCAGGTCGAGGAAGGCCAGCGGGCCCTCGCCGGTGCGCAGGGCGGTGGCGGCGGCCACGTCCTCGGCGGTGATCACCACGCCGGCCGCGCCGGTGCAGGAGATCACCAGGTCGACGTCGGCGAGCGCCTCGCGGACCTTGGCGAACTCCACCGTGCGGGCGCCGAGGTTGGCGGCCAGCCGCTCGGCGCGCTCGGCGGTGCGGTTGGCGATCAAGAGGTCGGAGACGCCGGCCCGGACCAGGGTGGCGGCGGCCAGCGAGCTCATCGAACCGGCCCCGACCACCAGGGCGCGCTTGCCGGCGATCTCGCCGGCCCCGGCCGCGACCTGCTCCAGGCCGAAGGTGACCAGGGACTGCCCGGCCTTGTCGATGCCGGTCTCGCTGTGGGCGCGCTTGCCGACCCGCAGGGCCTGCTGGAACAGCTCGTTCAGCCCGCGCCCGGCGGTGTGCTCCTCCTGGGCCCGGGCCAGCGCGTCGCGCAGCTGGCCGAGGATCTGGCCCTCGCCGACCACCATCGAGTCCAGGCCGCAGGCGACCGAGAAGATGTGGTGCACCGCGCGGTCCTCGTAGTGGACGTAGAGGTGCGAGGTGAGCTCTTCGAGGTCGACGCCACTGTGGTGGGCGAGCAGCAGGGAGAGCTCGGCGACGCCCGCGTGGAACTTGTCCACGTCGGCGTAGAGCTCGATCCGGTTGCAGGTGTTGACCAGCGCGGCCTCGGCCACCGTGGGGGCGGCGGCGGCGTCGTGCAGCAGACGGGCCGGGGTCTCCCCGGTGAGCGCGGCGCGCTCCAGCACGGTGACGGGCGCGCTGCGGTGGCTCAGCCCGACGACGAGAAGACTCATGCCCGCCCCTCGATGACACGGATCCGACGGATGCTCATGCGGGCATCACCGCCGAGAGGTCGCCCTCGCCGGCCTTGGCGGGCTTGCCCTTGGCCGGCTCGGCCTTGGCGGTGCCGCCGCCGGCGGCCCGGCGCAGCTTGGCGGCCGCGGCCCGGACCGGGCCGGGGGCCCGGTCGAGCACCGAGTCGCCCTGCCCGGGCTCCTCGCCGGCCTTGCGCTGCTCGTGGAAGGCGAGGATCTGGAGCTCTATGGAGAGGTCCACCTTGCGCACGTCCACGCCGTCCGGGACGGTCAGCACGGTCGGGGCGAAGTTCAGGATGCTGGTCACGCCGGCCTCCACCAGCCGGTCGCAGACCTGCTGGGCGGCGCCGGGCGGGGTGGTGATCACGCCGATCGAGACGTGCTGGCTCTCCACGATGGCTTCCAGCTCGTCCATGTGACGGACCGGCAGACCCGCGGCGGTGGAGCCGACCACGGCCGGGTCGGCGTCCAGCAGGGCGGCGACCCGGAACCCGCGGGAGGCGAAGCCGCCGTAGTTGGCGAGCGCGTGGCCGAGGTTCCCGATGCCGACGATGACCACGGGCCAGTCCTGGGTCAGGCCCAGCTCGCGGGAGATCTGGTAGACGAGGTACTCGACGTCGTAGCCGACGCCCCGGGTGCCGTAGGAGCCGAGGTAGGAGAAGTCCTTGCGGAGCTTCGCCGAGTTGACCCCGGCCGCGGTGGCCAGCTCCTCGGATGAGACGGTGGGGACCGAGCGCTCGGAGAGCGCGGTCAGGGCCCGCAGGTAGAGGGGGAGGCGGGCGACGGTCGCCTCCGGGATGCCCCGGGCACGCGAGGGTCGGCGCGCGGCGCCCGGTTCGGGCGTCTGCGAGGTGCTCTGGGTGGATCGGCCGATTGCCACGGTGCTCCTGTGGGTGAAGCTGGGCTTTGGCAGCCAGGCTATGTGTTTGTGAACGTGTGCACAAAGATGGTGTCCGTTTTGTCCGCCCACAGTGACGCGCATCACGCGGCGGCGGCAGCTCCTGGAGCCGACCGCGGACTCCGTCAGGTCGCACCGTACCGGACCTCGGCGGACCGTCACCGCCGTACGCCGGACGCGGAGGGCAGCTCGGCGGAGGGCAGGGAGGCGGAGGCGCGGGCGGTCAGCAGCATCGGTGCCTCCGCCCCCTGGGGCCAGGGGCCGGGCGCCGCCTCGCGGCGGAGCAGCGCGAGCTCGCCGGCGCGACGGTGGGAGGGCGCGGCGCCCAGCCGGGGCCAGGGCAGCCCGGCGGCCTCGTGCAGCGGGGCCTGCCACTCGGCCGCGGCGGCGGCCAGATGCCGGAGCAGGTCGGCGGTGGCCCGGGCGTCGCCGAGCGCGGTGTGCGCGGGGTACCGGCCGAGACCGGCCGTCTCCACGCAGGCGGCCAGCCCGTAGCCGCCGGCCCCGGGCAGGTGGGCCCGGGCCAGGCGGAGGGTGCAGAGCGCGGGGACGGCGGGCAGCGGGACGCCGATGCGGGCGAACTCCCGTTCCAGGAAGGCCCGGTCACAGCTGACGTGGTGTCCGACCAGCACCCGGCCGACGAGCAGTTCGAGCAGCAGCGGGGCCAGTTCGCGGAAGCGCGGGGCGCCGACCACGTCGTCCTGGGCGATGCGGTGCACATGGGTCGGGCCGACCGGCCCGACCGGGTCTATCAGGGTGGAGAACTCGCCCTCCGGGCGGAGTTGACCGTCCAGCAGCACCACGCCGACCTCGACCATCCGGTGCCGCCACGGGCTGCGGCCGGTGGCCTCGACGTCGACCACGGCGAACCCGCCCCGCCGGGGCGGCAGTTGTCGACCGGGGAGCATGGACTCCCTCCTCCGTCATCCAACCCCCGGCGGACAGAAACGTGTTAGATCGTAAGCCGACCAATCCGCGTTTCCTAAGCCGATCCTCATTTTCGAGGCAACGATTCGGAGAAGCACCCCCGCCGTTCGGAGGGGGTGCCGCCCGGGCTCAACCGCCCAGCGCCGCCCGCAGTCTGCGCTCGTCGACCCGCCAGAAGTCGTGCTGCTTCCCGTCGATCAGGGTCACCGGGATCTGCTCCCAGTAGGTGCGGTACAGCTCCTCGTCCTGGGTGATGTCCCGCTCCTCGAAGGCGCTGCCCAGCTCCCCGGTGACCCGGACGATCACCTCCCGGGCGTCGTCGCAGAGGTGGCAGCCGGGCTTCCCGATCAGGGTCACGGTCCGCTCGGCCGGCTTCTTCGAGGTGTCGCGTCGCAGCAGTGGGCTCACCCGCCCCATTGTGCCCGCCACCGCGTCCACCGGTGGGCTCCCGTTCACCCCCGCTGAAGGCGCTGGTCACGAGGAGAGTCCCGACGGCTGGCTATGCTCGGTGGCATGGTCGCCCTGAGAAGGCTCACGCGGGTACGGCAGGCGCCGGACGAGCAGTCGGTGCTGGCCGGTGAGGCCGCCGCCGACGCGGCGCGGACGCAGGCCCCCGAGGGGGACCACCAGCCGACCCCGGACGACCCGCGGGCCGCCGCCTTCTTCGACTGCGACAACACCATCCTGCGCGGCGCGGCCATCTTCTACCTCGGCATCGGCCTGTACCGGCGGAACTTCTTCACCCGGCGGGACATGGCCCGCTTCGCCTGGCAGCAGGCCTGGTTCCGGCTGCACGGCGCCGAGGACCCGGCGCACATGGCGGACGCCAAGGACAAGGCACTCGGCCTGGTCGCCGGGAAGCGGACCGCCGAGCTGGAGGAGATCTGCGAGGAGGTCTTCGAGGACGTCATCTCGCGGAAGATCTGGCCCGGCACCCAGGCGCTGGTCCAGCTGCACCTGGACGCCGGCCAGCGGGTCTGGCTGGTCACCGCCGCCCCGCAGGAGGTGGCCCGGATCATCGCCCGGCAGCTCGGCATGACCGGCGCGCTCGGCACCGTGGCCGAGGCGGTGGACGGCGTCTACACCGGGCGGCTGGTCGGCGGCCTGCTGCACGGGGAGGCCAAGGCGGCGGCGGTCCGCGCGCTGGCCCGCCGCGAGCGGCTCGACCTGGACCGGTGCGCCGCGTTCAGCGACTCCGCCAACGACATCCCGATGCTCGGCCTGGTCGGCCACCCCTACGTGGTGAACCCGGACGCCGCGCTGCGCCGCCACGCCCGGGCGAACGGCTGGCGGGTGCGGGACTTCCGGACCGGCCGCAAGGCGGCCCGGGTCGGCCTGCCGGCCGCCGCCGGGCTGGGCGTGCTGGCCGGGGCGGCGGCCGCCACGGTGGCCATCAGAAGGCGTCAACACGCCGCCTGACCACCCGTCAGCGCACCCGCCGCGCACCCGCCGGCACACCCGTCAGGGTGACGCGCCGGAGGCTCACACGTCCGGGGGAAATCCGGCCCCGTCCGGGGGTGTTACGAACCCGCCCGGCCGTGACCGGAAGCGATCGTTCGGCGACTCGGGAAAGTCTGGGGTTGCCGGGCCCCGAACCCGGGAAACCAGCCGCCCCACTCCGGAATCTGTCACCCGGTGCGCACGCCCGGTCACTTTGCGCCAGGCCGGGCGCGACACCTTCGGTCAGTTCCAGCCGCATATGCACGCCAAGCGGATCTCAAACGACCACTTCGGCCACAGGGTGTAGCTGTCATTGCACAAAGCGTTATTCTCTCCTGGATGCACGCCACCCACACGTCACCCGTGACGGGGGATCAGGGCGCGTGCTCTCCGCGCAGGCGGAGGTGACCCGTCCACAGTTCTGCCACTGGGAGTCCCGTGTACCCACCCGTCCGGAACGACGCGCCTGCCTCCTCCCGCCCGTCGCCCCTCACCCTGCGCGGTACCCAGCTGGCCCGACTGCGCTCCGCGATCCGCGAGTTCGAGCTGTACCTGCCGCAACCCGCCCTGGCGGGCGTGCCGTTGGCGGCGGGCCCCGGCATGGCGCTGCGCTCCACCGCCACCGGCTCCACCCCGACCCGGAGCCGGGGCGTGGTCGGCGGCAGCCGCAGCCGGGCCAGAACCGCGCCCGCCCCCGGCCTGGAGTCCGAGCACAACCCGATCATGGAGTTGGTGGAGCGGGCCCAGAACGGCGAGAGCGAGGCGTTCGGCCGGCTGTACGACCACTACGCCGACACCGTCTACCGGTACATCTACTACCGGGTCGGCGGGAGGGCCACGGCCGAGGACCTCACCAGCGAGACCTTCCTGCGCGCGCTGCGCCGGATCGGCACCTTCACCTGGCAGGGCCGGGACTTCGGCGCCTGGCTGGTGACCATCGCGCGGAACCTGGTGGCGGACCACTTCAAGTCCAGCCGGTTCCGGCTGGAGGTCACCACCGGCGAGATGCTGGACTCCAACGAGTGCGAGCGCAGCCCCGAGGAGTCGGTGCTGGAGTCGCTCTCCAACGCGGCTCTGCTGGACGCCGTGCGGCGGCTCAACCCGCAGCAGCAGGAGTGCGTCACGCTCCGGTTCCTGCAAGGCCTTTCGGTCGCCGAGACGGCCCGCATCATGGGCAAGAACGAGGGCGCCATCAAGACGCTCCAGTACCGCGCGGTCCGCACCCTGGCCCGGCTGCTGCCGCCCGACGCCCGGTGACCGTGGCCGGCGGGCCGCCTGACGGCTCGTCAGTCCGCGTACCCCGTCCGCCCGGTCGGGTGAAGGCGCGGTCACATGCTCTGCTTAACGCCGACGGGGGGTCGTGCGTAACCGACTCCACCCACCGCTCGTTGGCCAGCGTGCAAGCCCCCGCCGGGCCGTTGGTCAAGCAGGATCGGCCACGCTCACCCGATGGAGTGGTTTTGGCCCGCCGCGGCAACCGTCCGGCAGGCCGGGGAGTCGACAACGACGAAGGGAGGTGTGGCCCGTGACGGCAAACATGCTGGAGCACCGGCGGGCGAGGGCCTTCGCCGAGGCGCTGGAGGCCCACCACGCGGAGCCCCACCAGGGGGACTTGAGATCGGACGGTGGCCCGCCCACCGGCTCCGCCGCGATGGCGGAGCTGCTCGGGATGGCGGGCGCGCTCGGCGCGCTGCCCGGTCCGGAGCTGGGCGGTGAGGCCAGGGCGCTCCAACGCGCCCAGCTGATGGCCGCGTTCGAGCGCGAGTGGGTGGCCCCGCCGGCGGCGAAGGTACCCCAGCAGCGGCGCCACCGGGCGATCCGGGCCGGGGCGCGGCGGCGCTGGGGCCGGCGGCTGGCGATCGGCGGTCTGGTCGGCGCCGTGGCGGTGGGGAGCTTCGCCGGAGCAGCCGCGGCCAGCACCAACGCCCTTCCGGGCGACACCCTCTACGGCATGAAGCGCGGCCTGGAGGACCTCCGGCTGAGCTGGGCGGGCTCCGACTCGGAGGTCGGCGCCCTGCTGCTGGACCAGGCGTCCACCCGGCTGGAGGAGGCCCAGGGCCTGCTCTCCCGGTCCGACACCGGCACCTCGCTCAGCCCGCACACCGTCGACCAGGTCCGCCGCGCACTGGACGACATGCACGCCGAGGCGCTGCGCGGCCGCGAGCTGCTCCGCTCCGTCTACCGGAGCAACGGCTCGCTCGACCCGATGCGCCGGCTGGCCGACTTCGCCTCCGTCGAGGACGGCCGCTGGGCCTCCGTCCAGGGTCAGCTGCCCAGCCAACTGACCACCCAGGCCAGCAAGGTGAACCACCTCTTCGACGAGATGACCGAGGACGTGGCCCCGCTCCGGCTGGCCCCGGCCCTCGGCCAGGAGAAGGCCAAGGGCAAGGGCACCCAGGCTCCCGGCGACAACGGCGGCAGCACCACCGGCACCACCGGCGGCCAGTCGGCGGTCCCGGCCGAGCAGCAGTCGAAGAGCGGCACCGGCACCACCACCACCGGCACCCAGCCCAAGACCCAGAACCCGGCCAACCCCGGGACGGGTCAGGGCAGTTCCTCGCCGGACGCCAAGCCCTCGCCCAACCTGCTGGACAAGCTGCTGCCCGCCCCGCTCACCGGGAACGGCACCGGCCCGCTCGGCGGCGTCACCGGCGGCGGCACCACCAGCCCGTCCGCGGGCCCGGCCGATCGGCAGCCCGCCGCCTCCGCCCCGGCGGACGGCGCGGCACCCGCCGAGCAGCAGCCCCAGCAGGAGCTGCGCATCCCGTCACTGATCCCCGGTCTGCTCCCGGAGATCTCGCTCGGCTGATCCACCGTCAGGGGCGGGGTGTGGGGCATCGAGCCCCACACCCCGCCCCTGCTGCTCAGAAGAAGACCGAGCGGCGCTGCACCAGCAGCTTGTACAGGGTGTGCTGGATGGTCTCCCGCACCTGGTCGGTGAGGTCGAAGACCACCATCGGGTCCTCCGCCGCCTCCGGCGGGTGCCCGTCGGTGGCGATCGGCTCGCCGAACTGGATCGTCCACTTGGTCGGCAGCGGGACGGCGCCCAGCGGCCCCAGCCAGGGGAAGGTCGGCGTGATCGGCAGGTACGGCAGGCCGAGCGCCCGGGCCAGCGTCCGGGCGTTGCCGATCATCGGGTAGGTCTCCTCCGCCCCCACGATCGAGCAGGGCACGATCGGCACCCCGGCCCGCAGCGCCGAGGCCACGAACCCGCCCCGGCCGAAGCGCTGGAGCTTGTACCGCTCGGCGAACGGCTTGCCGATCCCCTTGAAGCCCTCCGGCCAGACCCCGACCACCTCGCCGCGCTCCAGCAGCGCCTGGGCGTCCTCCGCGCAGGCCAGGGTGTGCCCGGCCTTGCGGGCCAGCTCGCCGACCACCGGCAGCACGAAGACCAGGTCGGCCGCCAGCATCCGCAGGTGACGCCGGTTCGGGTGGTGGTCGTGGATGACGATCTGGGTCATCAGCGCGTCCAGCGGGACCGTCCCGGAGTGGTTGGCGACGATCAGCACCCCGCCCTCGGCCGGGATGTTCTCGATCCCCCGGACCTCGATCCGGAAGTACTTCTCCGCCAGGGGGCGGAGCATCGAGAGCAGCACCTCCTCGGTGAGCTCCCGGTCGAAGCCGAACTCGTCCACCTCGTAGTCCCCGGTGACCCGGCGGCGCAGGAAGGCCAGCCCGTCGGCCGCCCGCTGCTCCCAGCCCTTGCCCAGCGCCCGGGTGGCGGCCGCGCCGAGCGGCCCGGCCAGCGCGCCGCCGACGGCGTCCGCGATCCGGTCGGCCAGCGCGGGGGCCGGCGCCTCCGGCTGCCAGCTGGGCGCGGACTCGATCGGGATCACCTTGGCCCCGTCGGGCGCGGGCTCGTTCGCACCGGTCATCACGGCCTCAGCTCCTGTGGGGGTTCTGACGGGTCAGCAGCTCCGCCAGCCGGTCGGTGGCGGCGGCCAGCCGGCCGGGCGGCAGCAGCCCGCCGGTCTGCGCGGCGGCGAAGTCGGCGAAGGCGTCCGGGGTGGAGTGGCCGGGCTCCCAGCCGAAGGTCTCCCGGAGCTGACCGGTGCTCACCACCCGGCCGTGGCTGAGCAGCTGGATCTGCTCCGGCGAGATGTCGGCCAGCCCGGTCCAGCGGGCCGCCCCGGCGGCCAGGCCGAGCGCGGGCCCGAGCAGCGGCACGGTCGGCCGGCCGAGCCGGCGGGCGCACTGGGAGAGCAGCAGCACGCCCTCCCCCGCGACGTTGTAGGTGCCCGGGCGGGCCTGCTCGGTGGCGGCCCGGTGCAGGATCTCCACCGCGTCGTCCTCGTGCACGAACTGGAGCCTCGGGTCCCGGCCCAGCACGGTGGGCAGCACCGGCAGCGCGAAGTAGTCGCTCAGCGGGGTGTCCCCGGCCGGGCCGACGATGTTGGCGAAGCGCAGCACGGTCACGGCCACGTCGGCGCGGCGCCGGGCGAAGCCCCGGACGTAGCCCTCGACCTCGGTGGCGTCCTTGCCGAACCCGTCCCGGGGCAGCGCCCTGGGCAGCGTCCGCTCGCCGAAGACCGCCGGGTCGCGCGGGGCGGAACCGTAGACGGCGGTGGTGGACTTGACGACCAGTCGGCGCAGACCGGGGGCCTTCTGGCAGGCACCGAGCAGCTGCATGGTGCCGATGACGTTGTTCTCCTTGGCCGCCGCGCGGCTGCCGGTGCCGGCGCTGACGTCCAGGTGCACCACGGTGTCCACGCCGTACTCGGCCAGCACCCGGGCCACCGCCGGGCGGCGCAGCCCGTCCCGGACGTACTCCACCCCGTCGGCGGCCATCCCGCCCCAGGGCTCCCCGCTGTCCAGCCCGACCACCCGGTCGATCCCGGGCCGGGCGGCCAGCCGGGCCGCGAACCTCGCCCCGAGGTGCCGGGCCACGCCGGTGACCAGCACGGTCTTCCCCACGTCTGCCGCCCCTCTCGAACGCCCTCTCTGCCGCACCGTACCGGAAAACGACGACCGCCCGCCCCGGCCTGAGCCGGGACGGGCGGTCTTCACACCCAGGCGCGCCAGGGCGCGACCGTGGGGTGTTACTTCTTGTTGCGACGCTGCACGCGAGTGCGCTTCAGAAGCTTGCGGTGCTTCTTCTTGGCCATACGCTTGCGACGCTTCTTGATGACAGAGCCCACGGAACTACCCTCGCTCACTGAGACTCCCGTCCGTGAGAGACGGAGTCCATACGACTGACGGAGGGCCTAGCCTACCGTCCACTCCGGATAAGCCGTAATCCTGCCCCACCGAGGCGGGAATCAGGCGGCGATCAGGCCGTGATCAGGCGCTTTCCAGGCGCACGTAGGACTCCCTCAGGTACTCGTGGACGGCCTGTTCGGGGACCCGGAAGGAGCGGCCGACCCGGATCGCCGGCAGCTCTCCGCTGTGCACGAGGCGGTACACCGTCATCTTCGAGACCCGCATGACCGAGGCGACCTCGGCCACCGTCAGGAAGACGACCTCCTGCAAAGGGCGTTCTCCGGAACTCATGGACTTCACCCGACCCTTGTCCCGTGTGCAAGGCACCGGCTTCCCCTCCGGTGACTCCACCGACACACGTGTATCCCCAGAGTAGTTAAGGGTGGTACCAGTGGGAAGAGGGAGGAACTCACTCCGCGTACGGTGCGAGGTCCGCCCGTTGCAGTACGTAGTCGCTCAGCGCTCTGTAGCAGTCGGGCTGCGCTCCGTCGTCCACCGGGACGGCGACGGAGACCGTGCCCTCCGCCTCCGCGGCGAACGGCGCGACGTCGTTGCAGTCGGCGATCCCGCCGGCCGGGATGCCCAGCCGGCCCGCGCCGCAGAGCCAGCCGTGGTCGCCCAGCACCAGGTCGGGCAGGGGTTCCCCGGCCTCGGCGAGCGCGGTCAGGGCCAGCCGGACGGGCAGCGGCGAGTGGGTGTGCAGCAGCTCGGAGGTGCTCTCCGCCGAGCGGACCACCAGCACCGGGCCGAGGGCGTCCAGGCGGCAGTTGCGCGTACCGGAGGGGGTGGGCTCGCGGAAGCGCGTACCCAGCGCGGGCGTGCGCAGGGCGCAGCCGGCCCGCTCCAGGGCGCGGGCCAGCGCGGTGTGGAAGACCGTCAGCTTGGCCCGGTGCCCGGTGCCGGCCAGCACGGTGCCCCGGCGGCGGGCGGTGGCGGCCACCAGCGCGGCCAGCCGGTCCAGCGCCGCCACCGTCCTGGCCGGGTCGATGAAGTCCGGGCCCTCGGTGTACGCCGCCTCCGGCCGCACGCCGACCTTCTCCACCATCAGGCCGAGCACGGCCTCCTCGTCCCAGCGCCGCTCCGGGTCCAGCCCCATCAGCGCCTTGGGGTCGGCCTGGGCGAACAGCCGGTAGTGCCGGAGGTTGTTCTGACGGCTCGTCGGGATCTCGGGCCCGGCCAGCCGGTGCTTCAGCAGGTGGGCGACGAGTTCCTGGCGGCCCGTCATGGCAGCAGTCCGTGGTGCGGGAAGACCGCGCGGCGGGCGGCCAGGATCGCCTGGTCGAGCCGGTCGCCGGGGTCGTAGCCGTCGTCGAAGTCGCGCCAGTCGAGGCGGGCGCCGTCGGTCATCCGGGCCGGGCCCGGGCGGCCGGTGAGCTTGAGGGCCTGCTCCCGCCAGGCGGGCGGGGTCTCGGTGGCGGGGTCGAGGGGGTGGCCGGTGGCGGTGGCCACCAGGTGGGTCCAGGCGGCGGGGACCACGTCGACCACCGCGTACCCGCCGCCGCCGAGGGCCAGCCAGCGGCCGTCCGCGTACCGGTGGGCCAGGTCGTGCACCGCCCCGGCGACCAGCCGCTGGGCGTCCAGGCTGACCGCGAGGTGGGCCAGCGGGTCCTCCAGGTGGGTGTCGGCGCCGTGCTGACTGACGATCACCTGCGGGCGGAAGGCGCCCAGCAGCTCGGGCACGAAGGCGTGGAAGGCGCGCAGCCAGCCGGCGTCGCCCGTCCCGGCCGGGAGCGGCAGGTTGGCGGCGCTGCCGGGCGCGTTCGGCCCGCCGGTCTCGGTGGACCAGCCGGTCTGCGGGAAGAGCGTGGCGGGGCTCTCGTGCAGCGAGACGGTGAGCACCCGGGGG
Source organism: Kitasatospora sp. NPDC088742 (assembly GCF_055584905.1). Taxonomy (NCBI): domain Bacteria; kingdom Bacillati; phylum Actinomycetota; class Actinomycetes; order Kitasatosporales; family Streptomycetaceae; genus Kitasatospora; species Kitasatospora sp. NPDC088742. Next base: position 105,873 of record NZ_JBVJLD010000016.1, read on the forward strand.
TCGTCCCAGAAGGTCTGCTGCACGCCGTCGCCGTGGTGGACGTCCACGTCCAGGTAGGCGACCCGCTCGGCGCCGAGCTCCAGCAGCCGGGCCACCGCCAGCGCGGGGTCGTTGTAGACGCAGAAGCCGGCCGCCCGGTCGGGCATCGCGTGGTGCAGGCCGCCGGCGAAGTTGACGGCGTGCCGGGCCGGGCCGCGCCAGACGCTCTCCGCCCCGGCCACCGACTGGCCGGCGATCAGGGCGGAGGCGGTGTGCTGCGCGGCGAAGGCCCAGTTGTCCTCGGTGCCGAGGCCGTGCAGGGGGTCGCTGCGGTCCGGTTCGGCGGCGATCCGGCGGACGGCGTCCAGGTACTCGGCGGTGTGCACCAGCCGCAGCGTGGACTCCCCGGCGGGCGGCGCCGAACGGACCGTCACCCCCGGTGCGGTGTCCAGCCCGAGGGCCTCCACCAGCCGCATGGTGAGGGCCAGCCTGGTCGGGTCCATCGGGTGGCCGGGGCCGAAGTCGTAGGCGGTGACGCCCTCGTCCCAGTACAGGTGGAGGCCGCAGCTGTCCTCGGGCCCGGGCCGTGCGTTCATGGGCCTTACGTTATCGGGCGGGCGCGGCCTCCGGGGCCACCGGCTTGCTGGCGGCGACGGCGAAGAACCGGCTCATCGGGGCCACCGCCAGCACCAGGACCAGCGGCGCGAGCAGCGCCAGCCGGAACGAGCCGGCGTCGGCGAGCGCGCCGACCAGGGGCGAACCGACGAGGAATCCCACGTAGTTGAACAGGTTGAGCCGGGCCACGGCGGCGTCCGCGTGCTCCGGGACGTACTGGTCTCCCGTGGTCCGGCCGCCGGCCGCGAAGACCTGCGGGATGATCGCGCAGATGCCGAAGCCGAGCACGGTGAAGGCGGCGACCCCGGCCCACTGCCCGGGTGCGGCGGCGGCCAGCGCGAAGCCCAGCGCCGCGAGCGCGGCCCCGGACCGGACCACCGCGACCGCGCCCCAGCGCTCCACCGCGCGGTCGCCCAGCACCCGGCCGAGCAGCATCGCCACCATGTAGCCGAGGTAGCTGAGCTTGGCCAGGTCGGCCGGGCTGCCGAGCACGTCGGTGAGGTACTTGACGCTGTAGTTGGAGACCGAGGCGTCCGCGATGTAGGCGAAGGCCATCACGGCGCAGAGCGGCAGCAGCGGGCGCCAGGGGATCCGGGAGGCCGCGGCGGCGGCCGCCTCCCGTACGGCGTCGCCGAGTTCGGCCCGGCCGGGGAAGCGGTTGCCGGTCAGCAGCGCGAGCGGGACGAGCACGGCGGCCGCGCCGCCGAACAGGACCGCGAGCGAGGTCTCGTAGTGCGCGCCGAGGGCGGCGATCACCGCGCCGAGGATGCCGCCGAGGCTGAAGGCGGCGTGGAACCCGATCATGATGCTCCGGCCGTAGCGGCGCTGCAGCCCGACCCCGAGCATGTTCATACTGGCGTCCAGCGCCCCGACCAGCAGGCCGAACAGGCCCAGCGCGATGGCGAGTTGCCACAGCTCACGGCCGAACCCGACCGCCGCCAGACTCAGGCAGACGGCCGGCTGCACCACCCGCAGCACCGCCTTGGCACTGCTCCGCCCGACCACCGCCTCCGAGGCCACCGACCCCACCCCGGCCAGCACCGGCACCGCCGCCAGGAACACCGGCAGCAGCGCGTCGCTCAGCCCGTACCGGTCCTGGATCTCCGGTATGCAGGTGACCAGCAGCGCGAAGGTCGTCCCCTGCAACAGGAAACTCCCCGCCACCGCCCCCCGGGCCCGCCGCAGCCGCCCGTCCACCCGCTGCTCCGCCATCGCCGACCTCGCTGCCCCCGGCTACCGGCCGGTACGTGGATGTTGAGCGGTGAGCGTAGGCGGTGGAACGTGTTTGCGGGAGGGGTCGGGACGTAACGTTCCGACCCCTCCCGGCGGCGCGTCAGCTCACCGGTGCGTTCCAGGCCGCCGACCAGGTGGCGGGCCCGACCACGCCGTCGGCCTGCAACCCCTTCTCGGCCTGGAACGCGCGGGCCACGGCGGCGGAGGCCGGGCCGTACCAGCCGTCGACGTCGATCTGCCAGCCGCGGTCGCGCATCCGCTGCTGCCAGGTGCGGACGGCCTCGCTGTGCAGCATCGGCGAGCGCAGGCTCAGGTACTCCCCCGGCCAGGCCGGGCCCTGGGGCTGCTGCTGGTTCTGCTGATCCTGCTGCGCGGGCTGCTGCGGCGGCGGCTGTACGGGCCGGCCGGCGGGGCGGGGTGCGCCCTGGCGGACCCAGGCGTAGAGCGGTTCGCCGGGGCAGCTGGTGGCGTAGCCGTCGCGGTGGCCGCGGATCTCGGGGCCGGCGCCGCCGTCGCGCTGGAGCCACTCGATCGCGTCGCGCAGCCCGTTCAGCATGGCCTCGGTCGGCTCGGTCAGCCCGGAGTCGCCGAGCATCGCGCAGACCGCGTAGTGGCCCCGGTTGAGGGTGCCGTTCCCGTTGGCCGCCGTCTGGTGGTGGGCGCCCCGGCCCTCGAAGACCGAGCCGTGCGGGCAGACCACGGCGGTGTAGGCGATGTCGACGTAGCCCTCGGCGTGGTTGGCGAGGTGGCTGGCCTGGATGGCGCGGACCCGGGCGGCGCAGCGGGAGTGCTGGTCGGGGCCGGCGAGGTCGGCGGGGACGGCGGTCCCCTCGTAATGGATCTTGACGCCCTGGGTGCCGTCGACGGTGCGGAGGTCCGTCCTGGGCTGGGCTGCGCCCCACTGGGCGCGTGGCACGAACTGCATGTCAGTCCCCCTTGCCTGATGGTGAGTTCAGTTGTCCGCATCGGGTGCGATGCGCAGGGTGCGGCGGTCGACGCGGTCGATGGCGTCGCGCATCGACGAGCCGCTGTTGGGCCGGAGCTCGTGCTCGACGGCGGTGAGCCGCTGCTCGATGCCGCCGAGCCGGGCCATCACTCCCTCTCGGCCGGGGACGCCGGGGCGGGGTTCGGTGCCCTGCCAGTCTTCACTGAACTCCTCGACCCTGTGCGCGATTTGGCGCACGACTCGGCCGAGCCGCCAGAGCATGCCGGTGGCGGCGGCGATCGCCGCCAGCGCGCCGCACCAGACGGCGAGGGTGTCCAGTGAGTCCATCCCCGTGGAGCCGGGGTTCACTCGCCCTGCTCGGCGGGCTCCCCGTCGGGGGTGCGGCGCAGCCAGGCGGGGAGCAGCGCCTCGACGCCGGGCAGGGCCATCAGCCGGGTGAGGGCGGTGGAGACCCCGACCGCGACGGCGAGGCCGGGGAGGGTGGCGGGGAGGGTGCCGCTGTCGACGAGGAGCGGGAGGGCGGCGAGCAGGCCGAGCACGGTCTGCAGGGTGGTGCGCAGGGCGCGGCGGGTGGGGTCGGTCATGGGGTGCCTCCGAGTGGGAAGAAAGGGAGAGCCCTGCCCCGGCCGGGAACGACGGCCGGGGCAGGGCTCGGTGTGGACGGTCGATCAGAAGACCCGCAGGGCACGGGTGACGGTGCCGCTGCCGACGGTGCTGAGGGCGCCGCCGGAGTTCTGCGAGACCTGCACCTCGTAGTAGTCGGTGGTGCCGTTGAAGTAGGTCATGCCGGTGGCGCAGAGCGTGGTGAAGTACGCGGTGCCGGCGATGGCGGCGTGGGCGACCTGGCCGAAGTTCTGGCTGCCGTCACTGTTCTTGAGCAGGTTGATCACCCGGCCGCCGTTGCCGCTGAGGCCGAACGCGACCTGCGCGGTGACCAGGTAGTGGCCCGCGACCTTGGGGGTGTAGCGGGTCGGCTGGGCGGGGTCGAAGCCGGCATGGCTGTCGGTGGTCGGGACGGCGGCCCAGTTCAGGTAGGCCACACCGCCGTTGGCCAGCGACTGGTCCGCGCTCTGCTTGGTGATCAGACGGGGCGGGTTCAGGGTGTAGTCCCCCACCCAGCCGGTGCCGTTGTAAACGGTGTAGATCCCGGGCGACTTGAGCCAGGCGATCATGCCGCCCAGCGGCTGGAGCACTGCGGCGTCACGGGCGTTGGCATTGTCGAAGCGCATCACCATCCGGGAGTCGGCCGCCTGGGTCAGCGCCTGGAGGTGCAGCGGGATGTCGGCGATGTCGCTGGGCTCCGGGTAGGGCAGCTGGTTCATCGGGGTCTGCTTGGTCACGAGGTCACCTCGGTTTCGTCGTACGGGAGTTGACGGGCTACACGGCGGGCTCGGCCGGCGGCTGCGGGAACTCGATGGTGACGGCGGCGCCGGTCGGCGGGCTGACCTGCTGCCCGGCGCCGGCCAGCGGGTCGTCGATCGGGATCTGGCCCGGGGTGCGCGGGGCCAGCCAGTCGGCCAGCTGCCGGGCGACCTCGGCGGCGAGCAGGCGCAGCTGGTCGGCGTCGAGCCGGACGGTGTCGGCGGCCTGCGGAGTGGGGTCGGTCATCTCTGGCTCCTGGGAGGTGAATTGACGGACCCTCAGCGGGTCCAGAGGTCCTTGTAGCTGCGGCCGGCCTGGGTGATGTGGGCGTAGGACGGGTACCGCTCGGCCACCTGCTTGAACGGCTGCCTGGTCCAGGCCGCCGGGTCGACCGGCGGGTCCGGCGTGAGGCCGACGTCCAGTTCGCCGCCCGGCCAGGAGGTGCCACGCAGGGTGAGGGTCTGGCGGACCGCCCCGTCGGGGCCGGCTTCGACCGAGATTCCGATCACCCAGGCCAGGGTGTCGAGGTACGCACCGGAGGTGTCCACCAGCTGTACGACGTCGCCGAGTTGGAGCCTCGGGTCGTAGAGCACCTCGACCCCGCCGAACACCGGGATCGGATAGCGGCCGGAGACCTCCAGGGCCTTGGCCAGCGAGACGGCCGAGTCGTAGTCCTGCACCCAGTCGCTCGCCTCGGCGGTGAACTCCTGGAGCCCGTAGCGGGCCTGGCTCTCCTTGTTCTGCGCGATGGCGGTGCGGTGCACCGGCTCGGTCTTGGGCATCGGCATGACCAGCCGCACCGAGCCGGAGCCGTCCTTGTTCACGGTGTACAGCGTCTCCGCGCCCATGTTGCGGAACCGGACGTAGACGGTACCTCCGTCGCGGCGGACGGAGGTCTCCACCCGGCCCTTCTGAGCCTTCTGGTTGGGGGCGTTGACCAGTGAGAAGCGGACGGCGGAGTCCTCGGAGACGATCTCGTCGCAGTCGACCAGCGGCGGCCAGATGTCCGGCTCCTCCACCGCCTTCTCGTAGGCGATCTCCAGCGCCTTGTTGCCCTCGACGGTGCGGACGGTGGCGCCGTCGTGCAACACCTCGCTCTTCTGCGTCTCCACCTTGGACCAGTCCTGGTAGGGCTGGACGCAGTAGTTGCGGCAGGCGTCGATCTCCTCGGAGACCGTCAGGGCGGAGATGTCCCGCAGCGTGGTCAGGGTGCGCTGGGCCCTGGTCGGCGCGGTCAGGAACCGGGTGTGGTTGCGCCAGCGGAAGACCCCGGTCTCGTCGAACTCGGCGGTCGAGAGCGCCGCCTTGGCGATCTGTGAGATGACGTCCCACTGGCTGCCGGACACGGTCGGGACGGCGTACAGCGGCAGGGTGACCTCGTCGAGGGTGGCCCCCTTCTTCCAGTCCTGCTTGAAGGTGGCGGGCGGGAAGGTGAAGACCGTCCCGGCCCCGGCGGTCACCTGGATGCACTCGGCGGCGACGTCGGTGACCAGGTCGACCTGGAACACCTCGGACTCCCACTGCATGGCGTCGGGGGCGTTCAACTCGAACATGGTTCCGGCGAGTTGGGTGCCGTCCGGGGCGATCAGGTGCGGGACCACCTGGAGTGCCTTGGCGTAGCGCTGCAGGGTGGCGTCGTAGCGCTGCTGGGTGAGCGAGGAGATCCCGTCCCAGAGCACGCCCAGCTGCCAGTTCCCCTTCTGCTGGGCGAGCGCGGGGAAGGTCCAGGTGTACCCCTGGCCGGCGCCGCCCCAGCGGCCCGACCAGGCCGTGGCCGTACCGGCGTTGAAGTCCACCGAGAAGCGGAGCAGGCCGAAGCCCCAGCCGGCGTCGTCGGTGAGGATGTCGATCTGCGTCTTGGTCCGGTCGCCGGCCCCGACCATGTTGTTGACGGCGACCTCGGCCAGGATGGTCCGGCCGGGCACCCTGGTCCGGCTGCGCGGCATCCAACTGACCGACAGGCCGGTCTTCTTGGGTACCAGGGCCATCTCGTAGGGAGCCGCCGTCCGGGACCAGCCGTAGTCCGCGGCGGACGGGACGTTCAGCGGGATGCCGTAGGTCGGGGTGAGCCCGCCGTGCAGCGAGACGTACAGCGCGGTGTGCTGGTCGTTGGAGACGTCCGGGAAGCGCGGCGGCGGGCAGGTGTGCACCCCGCCCTGGCGCAGCAGCTCGTCCACGCACCAGGTGGCGCTGGCGATCGGCTGCTTGCCGAGGAACCCGGCGTAGGGCTTGGGCAGGTGGGCCGGGCCCCGCAGCCGCTCGGCCCCGTCCAGTGCGGTCAGTTGGACCAAGTCGCCGCCGGAGGCCGCCGAGCGGCTGCGCACGGTGCCCCGGAAGACCGGCACCTGGCCGGTGCCCTCCAGGCCGATGGTCTGCACGACCGACTGCCGCGGGCGCACCGTGTCGGCGGTGGCCCGGGGGGCCCAGGGCGAGTACAGCGCGGGGCCGTTGCCGGCCGGGCCGCCGGTCAGCTGGAGGTCCAGCTGCGCCGAGGAGCTGCCGGTGAAGGCCCGCATCGCCGAGGGCAGGTCGGTGTTGTAGGCGCGGTCGACCTTCCAGCCCTGGATCTGCGGGCTGAGGTCGACCCCGCCGAGGCGGGTGGTGCTGCGGTAGGCGCGTTCGCCGGTGGCGAGGCCGTCGCTCAGCGTGGGGTCATCCGTTTGCACCGGCCACCTCCAGCAGGTCGATCGAGACGTTGCGGTAGCGCAGTTGGGCCGTCGGCACGTCGCCGTAGGCGGTGATCGCCATCGGCGGGCAGCCGTCGCCGGGCAGGGTCTCGTCCGGCCAGTCGCCGCCGATGGTGTAGCAGGCGTTGGCCAGCGAGTAGCTGCCGGGTGTGCCGGGCTTGGCGACCAGGGTGACGAAGGCGGCGTCCGGCGGCACCACGGCGGTGACCTGACGGCCCGTCGCGGAGACGGTGTTCATGTACGTGCCGGCGAGGTTCTTGAAGTCCAGCTGGGTGATGCAGGTGTCGGCCGGGAAGGCGGACGGAGCCCGGAAGGACACCGTCCAGCCCGGCATCACCGGCAGGCCGCCGGCCCAGTACGGGCCGCGCCAGGCCACCGCACTCTCGGCGGCCGTCGACTGGAAGCCGAACTGCCCCTTCACGGTGGTCGATTCGACCACCGCGCCGGGCTGGCCGGAGACGAACCAGTTCCGTCCGGTGCTGCCCGTCCGGTCCCGGCCGGCCGCTTGGGCCGGCTCCAGCAGGTTCACCGAGGCCGGGTCCATCACCGCGAGCGGACCCGGTCCGTCGGCCCGCCGGGCCAGCCGGTCCAGGTAGGTGGCGGTGTCCCGGTCCAGCCCCTCCCAGCTCAGCTTGAGCCGGCGGACGGCCTTCGGGGTGTACACCACCGTCGCCCGCCCGCCGAGCGCCCGGAACTCGGTCACCCCGAGGTCGGCGCTGCGGTCCCAACTCTTCGCGGCCTGGTCGATCTCCCGGAGCGCTCCGGGCCGGCCGATCCACAGGTTGTGCGGCATGCGGCACAACTCCTCTCTTCAGGTGTCGAGTTCTGGCTGCGGCCGGTCAACTACCGGCGCACGAGCTGGCGTTGGCCGTCCATCGCGGCGCGGGCGATGGTCTGCGCGTCGACCTGCACCAGGACCGGCCGCGACGCCATCGCCTCGACGGCGGCCGCGAGGCGGTGCAGCGCGGGCGCGGAGGCGCCGCCGGAGCTGAGCATCTTGTCCAGCCGGTCCAGCGGGATGACCGCCTCGTGCTGGCCGCCCTCGCCGATCAGCGCGAGCGTGCCGGAGGCGGAGGGCGCGATGATGCCGCCGTTGGCCAGCATCGGAATGGTGGGGATGTGGACCCCGAACCCCTTGCCGCCGATCCCCGGCACCCAGTCCGGGATGTCGATCTTGATCCCGTTGATCGCGCCGATCGCCCGGTTGACCAGGCCGATCACCGCGTTCAGCGGTGTCTTCACCGCCCCGAGCACCGAGTTGAAGGCACTCTCCGCGATCCCCGACAGCGCACCCCAGGCACTGCTGAGCGCGTCCTTGACGGTGTTGAACGCCCCGGTGGTGGCGTTCTTGATCCAGTCCAGCACCCCGGAGATCGCGTTCCGGATCCCGTTCCACGCGCCGGTCACCACACCGAGCACGACGTCGAGGACGGTGGTGATCACGGTCTTGTAGGCGTTGAAGTACCACTTGATCGCGGTCCAGATCCAGTCCACGACGGTGGCGATGGCGCTCTGGATGTTGCCCCAGACCTTGGCGATGACGTCGCCGGCCTGCTTCATGACCGGGCCGATCGCCTTCATCACCGTGTCGATGACCTGGCCGATCACCTTGAAGGCGGTGTCCATGATCTTCTGCATGGTCTTGGACTGCATCGCCATGTCGACGATCTTGGCGATCAGCGGCGCGAGCAGCATCAGCAGCAGGCCGATGAGGTTCCCCTTCATCGCCGTGTTGAGGCCCTTCATGCCCCCGGTCGCCATGTCCAGCCCGGACTTGAACCGCCCCATCAGGCCACCGGTGGTACCACCGGCACTTCCGGTGTTCTTGATGCCCCGCTCCGCCTGGGCGGCGGAATTCTTGATCTTGTTCAGCTCCGAAGTCGCGGACGAGGCACCCGACTTGAGCCGGTCCATCTGCCCGCCGGCGGTGCCTGCCGCCCGGCCGGCGCCGGACACGGCACGTTCTGCGGCCGAGGCGGAGTTCTTGATCCCCCCGACCGCCGAGGTCACCCGGGAGGCAGCGGCCTGAAGGCGCCCGAAGGCCCCGGCCGAAGAGTTAAGAGATGAGAGCAGCGACATGCCATCCTCCGATCATTTCGTCGCCACCGGACATCAACCGAGCGTCCTGATCAGCTGGTTGACGGCGTTGGTGAGCTTCTTGATGTCCGCCTCGGCGTTCTTGATGTCGTCGTTCCTGCCGCGCGAGACCCGGTTCGACCCGGACGGCATTTCGTTGAGCGCCTGCCCCACACCCGCCCGACGTCGGTCTTCGATCCGCCGGGTGATGTTCCTCAGTTCGGTCCGCTTGACGTACCGGCGGTCCAGCTTGGCCGCGTCGTCCTTCTTCTTCTTGTCCTCGACCTTCTTGACCCAGGGCCAGGTGTGCTTCGAGTTGCCGAAGAGGGTGATGCCCTTCTCGTCGACCTTCACGGCAGTGAAGTCGATCTTGAGCGCCGTGGCGGCCAGAGCCACGGCCGTGACATCGAGCTTGAGCCCGGTCATGGAATGGGTGACGACCGAGAGGGACTGCTTGAAGCGGTCGATCTCCTTGCCGTGGAAATAGAGCGTCCGGTCCGCGTCGCTGATCCAGGCGGGCGTCCAGTCCGGGACGATTCCCATGGTCCTTGCACCTCCGTTGACTTGGTCCTTCAGGAGAAGAAGGAGCGGATCCGCTGGGGGTCGACGTCCTTCGGCTGCTCATCCGGCTCGGGATCCACCGGCTCCGCACCGCCCTCCGGTTCCTGCGCCGGGCGTGCTGTCGGCTCCGGCGGGTCGAGGGGGTCGGCGTCCTCGTCGCGGTTGATGGTGGCGAACATCCAGTTGGCGACGGCCAGGTGGTCGACCACGTTGGCCAGCAGGTGGTCGGTGGTGGACCAGTCGGCGGCTTCGCCGTGGAGTTCGCGGGTGAGGGCACTGTCGCGGGGGAGGTGCTTGATCAGCACCGAGAGCCGGCGTGCGGAGATCCGGTCCCGGTGCCAGTCGAGGAGGTCCACTCCGTAGTGCCGGAGCAGGTCGGCTTCGAGGGCCTCGGCGTGTTCGTCGACGAACGCGCCGAGGCTCAGGATTCCCCCAGGCCGAGCCCGGTCTCCTTGCCGTAGGCCTCCAGGATCGCGCCGACGTCCTGCATGGTGACGTCGTGGCGGTCGAAGCGCTCGAACTGGGCGTCGCCGAGCAGGAGTCGGAGCAGGCCGTCGACGTCGTTGTCGTCCAGCTTGGCGAGCTTGCGGGCGATCCCGCGCGCGAGCTCGGTGGGGAGTTCGAAGACCTCGCCGTCGAGGTCGAAGGTCCAGGTGCGGCCGAGCGCTTCGAGGCGCTGGGCACGGGCGGCGTTGACGGAGAAACTGGCCATCTCGGGCTCCTGACTGGTGAGTTGCGGAAATGGGGCGGGGCCCGGTGGAGGAATCCACTGGGCCCCGTGGGGTGTTGAGGAGGGATCAGACCGCCGAGTAGGCCGGGTCCTTCATCAGGATGGTCGCCAGCGGCTTGGTGTCGTCCAGCGACAGCGCGGTGAAGGTGACGCCGAGCTTGATGGCGGCGGTGCGGGTCAGGCCGAGCTCCTCGGTGTCGGTCACCTGGCCGCGCGGGATGACGAAGCGGTAGGTGATCGCCGAGCCGTCGGTGAACTCGATGCCGAGGGCCTTCTCGTTCGCCTTCGGGGCCGGGGCCAGGTCGTACTTGTAGATGCCCGAGCCGGCCGCGGTCTCGGCGGTGGAGTCACCACCGAGGAAGAAGGGCAGGGTGTCCTCGTTCAGCTGCAGCAGCTGGAACTTCAGGGTGAGGTCACGGTCGCCGTAGATCAGCCGGGCGGTGCTGGAGGACTGCCAGGTCTTGACCGGGTCGATCTTGTCCTTCTTGGCGAACTTGATGCCGTCGGTGGTGGTGTAGCCGAGGTCCTTCCACGCGGCCGCCCAGGCGGCGGTGGTGTCGGCCGGGGCGGCGGTGCCGACCGGGGCGACCAGGATGCGGCCGGTGCCGGCGACGCGGATCTCGGAAGCGTTGGTGCCTGCCATGGTGATCTCCTCGGGAGAAGGTGGTGCCGGGTGGTCCGTGCCCGCGGTCGCGGGCACGGGAAAGGCCCCCCGCAGTGGTGCGAGGGGCCTGCTCAGGGGGAGCCCGCCGAGGCGGTGGCTCAGGTGAGACGGAGCGTCAACTGCACCGTGTTGCGGTACCTGTTGGCGCTCGTCCGGTTGTAGTCGGGCAGCCAGCGGGGGCCGTCCGTCTCCTGGAAGTCGACGACCAGGGCGCCGCCGTAGACGGTGCCGCGCAGCTGGAAGACGGCCGCCCGGGCCAGCTGCATCAGGGCGTGTGCGGCGGTCTTGGTCGGCCCGTAGACCTCGAGGTCCACGAGCGGGACGTCCAGGTGCTGGTCGTCGATCCAGGCCCCGCCGGTGCGGGAGACCAGGACGACCGCCTGCGTCCCGTCGAAGCCGGCGGGCGGCTTGTTGTCGACGGTGGCGGCGGCCAGTTCGGTGCGGTTGCGCAGGCTGTCGACGATCAGTCGTTCGACGTCGGGCAGGGCCAGCAGCGGAGTGGCCATGGTTCTGCTCCCTTCTGACGGGGGCTCGGAGTCGGTGCGCGGGGCGGCCGTCGACGGGCGCGGCGGCGGGACCTCGGTGCGGGAGGGAGGGGGTCCGCCGCCGGTGGGGCCGACGGCCGCCCCACGCGAAACGGCGGGCCGCGCTCCCCTCGCTTCCGCGCTGGGGGCACAGCTCCGCCGCTGCTCCAACTGTGACGCATTGCGCGCGCGGTCGCAACTTGTGCGGGCGAGCACGTTCGGAGACATGCGAAGAGCCCCGCCCCGGCAACTGGGCCGGAACGGGGCTCTCTTGAGGAACTGTCAGGCGGAGCGGGGTCGGCCGCGCCGGGTGGCGCGTTCGGCGGCGAAGACGTCCTCCAGCCGGTAGAGCAGGGCCCTGCCCTGCCGGCCGGCGGCGGCCAGGTGGCCGAGCTGGACCCACTTGCGGATGGTGGCGGGTGCGACGTCCACCTCGGCGGCGGCGATCAGCGCGTTGACCAGGGCGGCCCCGGCCGGGAGTCCGAGCGTGCTCATCGGGCGGCCTCCACGTCGGCGAGGACGGCCGCGGCGGGCTCGGCCTCGTCCACCAGGACGGCCAGCGCGTCCTCGTCCACCCCGGCGTCCTGGGCCAGTTGGGACCAGGAGGTCTCCGCCCAGCTGTGCCGGTGCCCGGGGGCGGTGCGGCACTCGCACTCCGGCTCGGTGCAGCGGCAGCCCGGATTGACGCAGAGCACCGCCCGCCAGGCCGGGAAGGCCCGCAGCGAGACCGAGTCGCACCAGGGGCAGCGCCCGCGCACCCGGACCAGGGTCTCGGCCTCGCCGAGCGCCGCCGAGCAGCGCCGGGACATCCGGCGGGCCTCCTCCAGCACGTGCCCGGCGAGCACCGGGTGGCCCGCCGCCTCGGGGAGCAGCGCCTCGATCCGGTCCAGCCGGGCCGGGACGTCGGCCCGCGGGGCCCGGCCGAGCCGGAGCTTCTCGCGGACGGCCTCCTCCAACTCGACCACCCCGTCGGTGATGTCGCGCAGCACGTCGGAGATGTGCAGGCGGAGCGGGGCCCGGCCGCCGGAGGCGCCGCGCAGCCCATGCTGCTCGTTCCAGTGGGCGGCCTCGCGGTCCGCCCGGTCGGAGGCCGCCCGGCGGGCCGCCGCGGCGGCGTCCGGCGGAGCGCTCGACCGGCCGCCGGCCCCCGGCCTGCCGGGCGCCAACTCCTCGATCAGCTCCGGGAACTGACGGCGCAGGATGTCGATCCAGAGGGCCGCGCGGGCCAGTTGGCGACCGGCGACGGTGGAGGGGAAGGCGGACTGGGCGGGCATGGATGACTCCCCGGCGGAGAAGCGGAAGGAAAGGAGGAGGGGCGGCGTCAGCGCGGCTGCACCACACGGCCGTTGCGCCAGAGGCGGCCGCCGCAGACCCCGTCGAACCAGGAGAGTTCGGGCTGCACCGCCTCCAGGCAGCGGCGGCGCACCGGGCAGGCCCCGCAGCGGCGCAGCGCCGGAGCGGCCTGGGCGGCCCTGGTCACGAAGATCTCGCGGGCGGACAGCCCGAGGCAGGCGGCCCGCTCGCGCCAGTCGTCGGCGCGCTCCCGGGCGTAGGTGTGGCCCTCGGCGGCGGGCAGGGCGGCTGCGGCGGTGGCTGCGACGGCTACGGCGGTGGCAACGGGCATGGCGAGGCTGCTCCAGGACTCGGGGGCGGGAGCCCGGGGCGGCCCGTCCGATCTTGTTGCGGGTTCGCACTCATCCTGCGTTGTTGCGCCTGCGCACGCAAGCTGTTTCCGAACAGACCTTCTACCGGCCGTGACGACTCCCCCACACCGGGGGCCGCATCCCCGCACAACCGTGGCCCAATCGACATGACGAGGTGCGTCCGAGCACTGATTACGCGCGCGAGCGCGCGGTACCCTTACTCGGTGCGGGGGCAGGCGGAGGGAGTCCAACCATGGTGCCGAGCAGCAGCACCGACATCGAACGGTTCGCGTCCTGGGTCGAGGAGCTCATGCGGGACCGCGGCTACGACATCGACAGCCCTCGGGGCGGCGGCAAGTCGAAGCTCGCGGAGGACGCGGGCGTGCACCGGGCAGCCGTGACGCGGCTGTTGCAGCGGCAGAGCATGCCCGACCTCGACACCATGCGCGGCCTGGCGCACGCGCTCGGCGTCCCGATCCGGGAAGTCCTCATCCGTTCCGGGAAACTGACGGCGGATGACCTCCCGGAGGCGGTCGGTTACCCTGTGGACACCGCTCCCACCACGGCCGCCGGGTCGCGGATGACCTTGGACCAGGTCGCATCGGCGCTCGGCATCCCCGACGACCGGCGCGAGATGTTCATCAAGGTCGCCCAGCAGTTCACTCCCGACCAGGCCGAGGGCGACCAGCGGGGGAACGGCGGGGAGACTGCGGAGCGCAAGGGGACCAGACGGCTCGCTACGGGCTGAGCCCGTGGATCGGTGAGAGGCGTTCGGCGCGTGGCTGGGCAGAACAATTGCACGGACGGCCACGAACCCACCGGACCCGAAGGCGGCGAGGACGAGTCCGACCTCCTCGCCGTCCTCGCCCGGCTGACCGAGAGCGCCTCCCGGAAGGCCGGCCGCCGGCTCTCCCCCGCCGCCGTCACCCGGGCGCTCTCCGCCCTGGTCGAACTGACCCTGCCCGACGGCGTGCTGATCACCACCCCGGACGAGTACGAGCGGGCCCGCGCGACCGCCTATGCCCAGGGGTGGCAGGACGCCGTCCAGCACCTCCACCGCCAGGCGGTGTCCGGCCCCGTCCCCTCGATCCCGTCCCAGGCCACGGCCCAGGACCAGAATCAGGAACAGGACCAGGACCAGGAGCAGGGTCAGGCCGATCGCGGTGACCAGACCTCCGGCCCGGAAGCCACCGTCCTGGCCTTCCCGCCCCGGATCCCGCTGGTCAGGGCCGCCGACAGCGACGGGCGGCGCGAGCTGATGCCGCACCGCCCGCGCCGCCCTCCCCGGCGCCGCCGCCGGGACGCGCCGGACCGGCCGGACCGGCCGGAGGCCTGACGCTCCGTAAGCCTGACGCTCCGCCGAATCGGCCGCCCCGCCCGGGGCGGGCCCTCAGCCCCCGTTGCCGATCCGCAGCAGCGCGGCGGCGACCGGGGCGGCGGCGTCCCCGCCGTGCCCGCCCGCCTGCACCTCGGCGGCCACCGCGAGGTTCCCCCGGTAGCCGGTGAACCAACTGTTGGGGGTGGACTGCCCGTTGACCTCGGCGGTGCCGGTCTTGCCCGCCGCCCCCGGGATCCCGCCCAGGGCCTTGGTCGCGGTGCCGCTCTCGACGGTGCGGCGCATCATCGTCCGCAGGTCCGCCAGCGGCCGGGCCCCGAGGGTGCGCGCGGCCCTCTGCTGGGCCAGGCCGGGGATCAGCACCGGCTGGCGGAAGGTGCCGCTCTGGACGGTCGCCGAGACCGAGGCCATGGCCAGCGCGTTGGTCTGGATCCGGCCCTGGCCGATCAGCGCCATCGCGGCCTCGGCCGGGTTGCTCTCGACCGGCACGGCGGTGTCGAAGGTGGAGATCCCGGTCTGCCAGACCAGCCCGAGGCCGAACACCTCCTTCGCCAGGTTGGGCAGGGCCGCGCCCTTGAGCCTGGTGCTGCCCGCCTCCAGGAAGGCGGTGTTGCAGGACTGCGCGAAGTCGTCCTTGAAGGTGTTGCCCGGCCTCGCGTCGGTGAAGTCGTTCGGCACCGACCGGCCGGACACCGTGGTGGTCGGTGGACAGGGCAGCGGGCTGTCCGGCGTCAGGCCGGACTCCAGCAGCCCCGCGGCGGTGACCACCTTCATGGTGGAGCCGGGGGCGAGGATGGCGCCGAAGGCCCGGTTCTGGCCCTGAGTCGGGTTGTTGGCGAAGGCGAGCACATGGCCGGTGCTCGGCTCGACGGCCACCACCGAGGCGGGCGTGCTCCGCGCCGCCACCGCCGCCTCGGCGGCGCGCTGCAGGTCGGCGTCCAGGGTCAGCCGACGCTTGGCGCCGCCCTTGGGCTCGGTGATGGTGAACAACTGCTCCACCGACGAGCTGCCCTGCGTGGCGATCACCACGCCCTTGCCCGCGTTCCCCTGATCCTCCGGCCCCTCGAACCTGATCTGCCCCAACACCGCCTTGACGGAAGGGAATTCACCGATCGGACGGTCCTTGCGGTCCACCACCTGCGAGGGCGAGGAGGCGATCGGACGGACCGTCAGCTCCTTGGTGCCGGTCAGCTTGGGGTGGACCACCCCGGGGCCCCAGTGCACCACCACCCGGCCGTCGCGCCCCCGCACCATGCCGAACGACCCGTCGTAGCGCCAGGGTTGGGCCGCGCCGGGCAGCCCGACCTCGGCCCGGAAGACCAGCGGCACCTCGGTGTCCGAGGGCGGCGGAGCCGTCACGAAGGAGGACGGCGACGGCGACGGTACGGCGGGCGCCGGACCGCCCAGGGCGAGCGAGACCGCCGTCGGCTTCAGCTCCGTCCGGAACCTGGTCAGCGCGACCACCGCCGGCTCGGGCCGGTCGGTGAGCCGCCCCGCCTCCTCGTAGTCCCCGGCCGCCCAGGCCTTCAGGAACGCCTCGGCCCCCTTCGCCGCCTCCGCCGCCGACGGCGGCCCGGTCACCACCGCCGCCGGGACCTTCGGGCCACCCGGCGTGGGCCCGCCCACCAGGGCGTACGCCGCGTACCCGCCGGCGCCCAACACCACGGCTCCGGCCACCGCGAAACCGACTCCGACCACCACTCTGCTCACTGCTGACTCCCCCTCATGTCCCCTGCCGTGCGCGAACGCTATTCACTTGCCCCAGTGCGGATCCACCGCGATCGCGGTCATCTCGTCCATGGTGACGACCATGTCCCGCTGGCCGGGCTCCGGGTTGAACTGCTCGACCCGGACCGCCCGCCCGTCGGGATGGACCACGCTGACCGCCCAACGGAACTGCTGCTCCCCGTCCTTCTCATGGATGGTGGACACCCGGGAACCGTCGGCGAGCTTCGCGCAGGACTCGCCCGTCGTCGTCCCGCACGACCACTCCGCCGCGTCCCGGGGCAGGTCGTCGGCCAGCGTGATGGTCACGGCCGTGACCGCCCGTCCGTCCTGGACGCGCACACTGCCCCAGGCCTGCCCCTGCCACCTGCCACCGGTCGCCACCTCCAGGGCCCCGTCGACGAAGCCCCCGACCTGGCTTCCGTGGTCGGCCGTCCCACGGGCCGGCAGCATCGCCGCGAGCTGCGCGCTGATCGGTCCCTGCCGGGCCGCCGTCCCCGGCAGGTAGCTGGGGGCGGGGAGCGTGCCGACCGACGGGGTGGGGGTGGGCGTGGCCGAGGCGGCGGACGGCACCGGGCCGAGCCCCGTGTCCGGGCCGAGGGTGGTCAGGCCGAGCCCGCCCGATCCGATCACCACCACGGCGGCGACCGCGAGTTGGGACTGCCGGACCAGACGCAGGCGTCGGCCGCGGGCCGCGGCCCGGTGGACCAGGTCGTGGCTGTGCGGGGCGAACCCGTCGACGGCCCGGCCGAGGACGTCGTGCAGCTCGGCGTCGGACTGCGGCGGTCGGTCGTACTGCACGTGGCTCTCCGTGAGGTCGGGGCGGCGGCGCGGGGGCTTCATGCGCAGCTCAGTTCGGCGAACTCCGGTCCGAGGACCTGTCGCAGGCGGTCCCGGGCACGGAGGCTGCGCACCCGCACCGAGCCCACCCGGATGCCCATCAGCCGGGCGGTCTCCTCGACGGAGCGGTCCTCCCAGTAGCGCAGCACCAGCACCGTGCGGTCCTTCGGCGACAACTCGGCCAGGGCCTCCAGCAGGGCCACCCGCAGCGACGGGTCCTCGACGAGGTGGCCGCCGGGTTCGGGCAGCGCCTCGGAGGGGCGCTCGCCGGAGCGGCGCAGCCGGCGCTGGGAGACGAAGGTCCGGGAAAGCACCGTGTGGGCGTACGCCAACGGGGGCTCGGAGCGGTCGATCCGCCGCCACGAGCGGTACATCTTCGCCAGGGTCTCCTGGACGAGGTCCTCGGCGAGGTGCCAGTCGCCGGTCAGCAGGCAGGCCGTGCGGAACAGCCTGCCGCTGTGGGCGTGCGCGAACTCCATGAAGTCCGCAGGAGCTTCCCCCACCAGTTGATCCTTCCCCGTTCCCGTTGGTCGCGGTACCCACGCCGCGGGGCACCTGCCGCGTTACAGGCCGGGGAAAGATTTTTTCCGGGCGTCCGACCGCCCGTCAGGGACCGAGCAGTGCGGGCACCTCGGCGAGGTCGGTGATCAGGCCGGTGGCACCCGCGCCGGTGAGCTTGGCCGGGTCGGTCAGGGCCGCGTAACCGTACACGTCCATCCCGGCGGCCCGGGCGGCGAGCACGCCGTTGCGGCTGTCCTCGATCACCAGGCAGCGGGCCGGGTCCACGCCGAGGGTCCGGGCGGCGTGCAGGAAGAGGTCCGGGGCGGGCTTGCCGATGCCGACGTCCTGGGCGCTGAAGATCCGCTCCTCGGGGTGGTGGCCGCGCAGCCCGGTGAGGTCGAGCGCGGTGCGGATCCAGGCGTGGTGGGCGGAGGAGGCCAGGCAGTACCGGACGCCGCGCTGCTGAAGGGTCTTCAGCAGTTCCTCGGCGCCGCGCACCGGGGTGAGCTCGCGCTCGAAGGCCGCGAACACCCGGGCGTGGAACAGCTCGTCGAAGCCCTCGGGCAGCCGCGCCCCGTACCGCTCGCCGATCACGTCGTGCACGGTGTGCGCGGCACAGCCCATGAAGTCCCGGTAGGAGTCCTCGACGGTGGTCGGGTACCCGAGCTCGGTCAGGTACTCGGCGAGCACCCGGTTGGAGATGGGCTCGCTGTCCACCAGCACGCCGTCGTTGTCGAAGACCACCAAGTCGTAGCTCACACCGGTGAGCCTACTTCGACGGCTACTTCCCGCCGGAGGCCAGCTCCCGGGAGCGGTCGCGGGCGGCCTCCAGGGCGCCGAGCAGGGCGGCCCGGACGCCGTGGTTCTCCAGCTCGCGGATGGCCGCGATGGTGGTGCCGGCCGGGGAGGTGACCGCCTCGCGGAGCTTGACGGGGTGTTCGCCCGAGTCGCGCAGCATCACCGAGGCGCCGATCGCGGACTGCACGATCAGGTCGTGCGCCACGTGCCGGGGCAGACCGAGCAGGATGCCCGCGTCGGTCATCGCCTCGACCAGGAAGTAGAAGTAGGCCGGGCCGGAGCCGGAGAGCGCGGTGGCCGCGTCCTGCTGGCTCTCCGGCAGGCGCAGCGCCTTGCCGACCGAACGGAAGATGGCCTCGGCCCGCTCCAGGTGCTGCTCCTCGGCGTGCGAGCCGCCGGAGATCACGCTCATCCCCTCGTCCACCAGCACGGGGGTGTTGGGCATCACCCGCACCACCGGGGTGCCGGGGGCCAGCCGCGCCTCGAACCAGCGGGTCGGCACGCCGGCCGCCGCCGAGATGACCAGCCGGTCGGGCTCGACGTGCGGGGAGAGCTCCTCCAGCAGGGCGCCCATGTCCTGCGGCTTGACCGCCAGGATCAGGGTGTCGGCGAGCTTGGCCGCCTCGGCGTTGGAGACCACGCCGACGCCGTAGCGCTCGGTCAGTTCGGCGGCGCGCTCCGGGCGGCGGGCGGTGACCAGGATGTCCGCCGGGTCGGTGCCGGCCCGCAGCAGACCGGAGAGCAGGGCCTCCCCGATCTTGCCGGTGCCCAGGAAGGCGATCTTCTGTCCGGACGCGCTGCTGGTCATGGCCGCTCCCTTGCTCACGTGTGCCGCCATCCTCGCACCAGCCGGCGCCCGTCCGGCGCAGCCGTCCACGCTGTGGGCAATGTGCGCCGCCGCCATCCGGGCCGCCCGCCGGTGTCCGTCCGCACCGTGACCTGGGCCACCGACCCGGCACTACCGTCACGGCATCCCCCACCCGGCTTCACCCCCACCCAGGAGCCATCCGTGCACGTCCGTCCCCAACGGGCGTGGTGGGCAGCCGTCCTGACGCTGCTCGCCGTGCTCGTCGCCGCCTTGCCCCTCCTCTCCCCCGCCCCCGCCCGGGCCGCCGCCACCCTGACCCAGGTCACCGGCTTCGGCTCCAACCCCGGCAACCTGCTGATGTACCGCTACGTCCCGGACGGCCTGCCCGCCGGGCGGCCGCTGGTGGTGGCGCTGCACGGCTGCACCCAGTCCGCCGCCGCCTACGACGACGAGACCGGCTGGACCAAGTGGGCCGAGCAGTACGGCTTCGCGCTGGTGCTGCCGCAGCAGCAGTCCGCCAACAACTCCTCCGGCTGCTTCAACTGGTTCCTGCCCGGCGACTACTCCCGGGACCAGGGCGAGGCGCTGTCGGTCCGTCAGATGACCGCCCGGGCCGTCGCCGACCTGGGCACCGACCCGGCCCGGGTCTACGTCACCGGGCTCTCGGCCGGCGGGGCGATGACCGCCGCGCTGCTCGCCGACTACCCCGACGTGTTCGCCGGCGGCGGGGTGGTGGCCGGGCTGCCGTACCGTTGCGCCTCCAGCCAGGTGCAGGCCAGCGTGGACTGCATGAGCACCGGCCGCGACCTGACCCCCGCCCAGTGGGGTGACCTGGTCCGCTCCGGCTACCCGTCCTGGACCGGGCCGTGGCCCAAGGTGTCGATCTGGCACGGGAGTTCGGACGCCCTGGTGAAGCCCTCGAACCTCACCGAACTGATGGAGCAGTGGACGGACGCCAACGGCGTCCCGCAGACCCCCACCCTCACCGAGACCGTGGCCGGACACCCCCACAAGGTCTACGCGGACGCCAACGGGCAGGCGCGGGTGGAGACTTGGTCGATCACCGGGATGGGCCACGGGCAGCCGGTCGATCCGGGCAGCGGGGCGGAGCAGTGCGGCACGGCCGGCGCCTACATCCTGGACGTCAACCTCTGCGCCTCGCTCCGCATCGCCAACTTCCTCTCCCTGAGCGGCACTTCACCCACCCCCTCCCCTTCACCCTCTCCTTCACCCTCTCCTTCTCCCTCCGCCCCCGGAACGGGCACCCTCACCCTCACCGACGACACCACCCTCGACGGCTACGTCAAGGCCAACGCGGACGGCACCTCCCCCACCGTCGGCACACTGGCCGGCACGCTCGGCCTCGCCGTCGGCCGCGGCACCGACGGCAAGCAGAACCGCGCCCTGCTCTCCTTCGACACCTCCGCCCTCCCCGCCGGCGCCACCGTCACCGCCGCCCGCCTCACCGTCGGCTACGCCAGCGGCAGCGGAAACCCGTGGAACGAAGCCCAGTTGACCGTCTCCACCCGCACCGGCTGCTACGGCCCCACCTGCACCACCACCCCCGAGGACTTCGCCGCCCCCGCCGACACCCCCGACACCGCCACCGTCCCCGCCCTCACCTCCGGCACCCGCACCTCCACCGACTTCCACCCCACCGTCACCCCCGGCACCCCCCTCCAACTCCGCCTCGCCTTCGACCGCCCCCTCTCCACCACCGCCTACCTCTTCCTCCGACGCGGCACCGCGGCCACCCTCACCCTGGAGTACCGCACCTGAGCACCGCGTCCTCCTGCTTCGGGGCCACTCCTGGCCGGCGTTCCCCGTAGGGGGAAGGTCAGGGGTGGCCCCTATGGATTACGGGGGTGGGTGGGAGGACCGTGGAGGGCATGGGACACGGAGATCTGTCGCGTGGTGAGAAGAACCAGTTGGCGGTGGCTTCGGCCACGCTGGGGCCGTGGCGGACGGCTGCGGGGGCCGGAGCGTTGGTGGGGGCGGCGGCGCTCGGGGTGAACGTGGTGACCGGGCACTGGAGCGCGGACCTCCTGGCGGGGCCGGCCGGGCTGGGGCTGTTCGTGCTGTTCCTGGTGGGGACCTTGGGCGGGAAACTGCGCCGGGACGCCTCCGACCGCCGGATCCACCGGTGGGCCGCCGAGCACCCGTGGCGCTCGGCGCTCCCGGCCGCGGCGCTGTTCTGGCTGCTCAACACGGTGAATCTGACCTTCCTCGGCGGCGAGGAGCTCTTCGAGTCGCTCGTCTCCTCGCTCGCCCCGGCCGGCCTGCTGCTGGTGGTCGCCGGCGTGGTCGGATCGGTCAAGCGCTCGCGCCGCAAGGGCTGACGACCGGACGAACCGTCAGCAATCCGTACGCAGTGGAACGAGGGCCCGACGGACGGCCCGACCCGCTCGAACGGGCGCTCGAGGCCGTCGGCATACTGTGCGCGTGCCCATAGCCGAAGAGCCCGAACCGCGTCCCGCCGAGGACCCGTTCGACAGCCTGGTCCTGGACGAGGAGTTCGTCCGCTCCGCCGAGGTCAAGGAGCAGTCCGGCCGCACCCGGATGCTGACCGCCCGGTGGAAGGAGCAGCCGCCGCACGACCCGGGCGGCCGACGCTCCGTCAACGACGGACCGAAGCCGAAGCGCCGCTTCGGCCGCAGTCCGGAGCCCGTCGACCCCTGGGGGAACGTCCGGCGGCGCAAGCCCCGATGGCACGCCCCGGTCTACGTGGCGCTCGCCGTCGGACTGGCGCTGGCCGCCCTCAACGTCGAGTCGCTGCGCGGCTGGTACGCCGACCGGTACGGCGACGGCGGTACCGGCGGCTCGGTGGCGCGCCCGGTGCCGACCGTCGGCCCGGAGACCGCGAAGCCGACCGCGGCCGCCCCTCAGGTGGACGAGCAGCAGCCCACCGTGGCCCGCCCCTGGGCCGGCTCCCCGGCCGAGGGCTGGCCGGCCGGGCCGGACGCGATCGTGCTGCCCCAGGCCCAGGCGGTCGGCACCTTCGACGCCGAGAAGGTGGCGGCCAAGCTCAAGCTGGTGAAGGACTTCCTGACGGCCTCGAACCTGGACCACGCGGTGGTCGCGGGCGGCCCGCCGACGGCGGCGCTGGCCATGCTGGACAAGGAGACCAGGCAGCAGGCCGAGGGGTGGCTGCGCCAGCCCTCCAAGGACGGCGACGCGACCACGCTGTTCAGCCGCTTCGACGCCCGCGACGCGATCCCGGTGAACGACACCGTCAAGGTGCAGGGCCGGATGAGCTTCGAGGGAGACGGCGAGAAGGGCCTGCTGGTCCGCACCGACTACACCTTCGTCTACGCCCTGCGCCCCGGCCCGGAGGCCGGCAAGAAGCGGCCGGCGCCCTCCGGCGGCGGGACCGTGAAGCCGGCCGGCTTCACCGCCGAGGACGTCACCCCGAACACCTGGACCGCCCGGACCGTCGTCCGTCGGGCGATCGTGGTCCGGTTCTACGACCCGGCCCGCTACGACGTGAACCCGGACCGGATCCGCTTCGCGGACACCAACAGCGATGCGGGCAACAGCGCCTGCGATGTCTACGACGGCTTCTTCCACCCGCAGTTCGACCAGTTCAACCTGGGCTTCGGCCCCCGGCCGACGCCCAGCGGCCCGAGCAGCGATCCGTACGACCGCAGCAAAGAGCTCCGCCAGGAGGGCGAGTGCGGGACGGTCACCCGCAGCTGACCCCCGGCTGATCGAATTCACGCGTCCCTGACGGGGGCGGGGGGCATACTGACGGCGTGCCGATAGCCGATGAGCCAGAGCCGCGCTCAGCCGACGAACCGTCGGAGCAGGACCCGTTCGAGGGTCTCGTCCTGGACGAGGCCTTCGTCCGGGCTGCCACCGTGAAGGAGGCCAGCGGGCGCACCCGGATGCTGGCCGCCCGGTGGAAGCACACGCCGCCGCACGACCCGGGCGGCCGGCGCTCGGTCAACGACGGGCCGGGGGCGGCCCGCCGGCGGTCCGGGCTCCGCAAGAGGGCCCGGCGGGGCTCCGGGGCCTCGTGGCAGACCTGGCTGATCGTGGTCGCGGTCTGCGCGATCGTGCTGTTCAGCCTGAAGGTGGCGGCCGACACCATGCGGGAGCCGGCCGGCCCCGTGACGCCGCAGCCGAGGCCGACCCCGACGGCTCCGGTCGACCCCGCGCCCTCGGCGGACGTGCCCAAGCCGGTCTGACGGCGGGTCAGGGGTGATTCAGCGGCGCTTCTTGGGGCGCCCAGGGTTGCCGCTGCGCGTGGCCTTGGAGACCCGGCGGCGGTCGGCGGCGGCCAGGGACTCCTGGTACCGGGCCCGCATCACCTTCTCGCCCGGGGCCTCCAGCAGGCTGCGCAGGAAGTAGGCGACGAGCGCGCCGACGAAGCCGATCAGCCAGACCGCGCCGAGCGACTTCTCCTCGGTCATCCAGCCGGTGAGGCTCTCCTTGCCCTCGCTGAGCACCTTCCAGGTGCGCAGTCCGGACAGCAGGGAGCAGAGGCCGATCGCGGCCACCAGCAGCCCGTAGACCAGGCCGCCGGCCTCGGAGTCCCGTACCCCCTCCACGGCGAAGCGCAGCAGCAGGCCGCCGGCCGCCACTGCGGCCAGCGCGCCGAGCGGCACCGCGACCCGCCGGGCCCGGTAGCCGGAGCCGCGCTCCAGCCAGCTGGTGCCGAACCAGCGGATCGGCTCGGGGGTGGCGCCGGGGTTCTCAGTCTGCTCGCTCACGGCTCCGATGATGACACGGGGCGCCCCCGGAACGACGAAGCGGCCGCTCCGGGGGAAGCCCGGAGCGGCCGCCTGACGTCGCGTCAGCCCAGCTTGCTCACGTCGCGCACCGCGCCCTTGTCGGCCGAGGTGGCCATCGCCGCGTACGCCTTGAGCGCCGCGCTGACCGGGCGGACCCGGTCCTTGGGGCGGTAGCCGGTGCCGGCCTCCAGCTTGAGGCGCCGCTCGTGCAGCTCCTCGAAGGAGACCTTGAGATCGACCGAGCGGTTCGGGATGTCGATCGCGATGATGTCGCCGTCCTCGACCAGCGCGATGGTGCCGCCGGAGGCCGCCTCGGGCGAGGCATGGCCGATCGAGAGGCCGGAGGTGCCGCCGGAGAACCGGCCGTCGGTGATCAGCGCGCAGGCCTTGCCCAGGCCCCGGCCCTTGAGGAAGGAGGTCGGGTAGAGCATCTCCTGCATGCCCGGGCCGCCCTTGGGGCCCTCGTAGCGGATGACGACGACGTCGCCCTCCTTGACCCGCTTGGTGAGGATCGCGTCCACCGCGTCCTCCTGCGACTCCAGGACGACGGCCGGGCCGGAGAAGGTCCAGATCGACTCGTCGACACCGGCGGTCTTCACGATGCAGCCGTCCTCGGCGAGGTTGCCGTAGAGCACGGCCAGGCCGCCCTCCACCGAGTACGCGTGCTCCACGCTGCGGATGCAGCCGTTGGCGGCGTCGGTGTCCAGGGTGTCCCAGCGCTCGGACTGCGAGAAGGCGGTGGCGGAGCGGACGCAGCCGGGGGCCGCGTGGAACAGCTCGACCGCCGTCGGGGAGGGCGAACCACCGCGGATGTCCCAGGACTTGAGCCACTCGGCCATGGTGGCGGAGTGCACGGTGTGCACGTCCTCGTTCAGCATCCCGCCGCGGTAGAGCTCACCGAGGATGGCGGGGATGCCGCCGGCCCGGTGCACGTCCTCCATGTAGTACTTGCCGTTCGGCGCGACCTTGGACAGGCAGGGGACGCGGCGCGAGATGGCGTCGATGTCCCGCATGTCGAAGTCGATCTCGGCCTCCTGGGCGGCGGCCAGCAGGTGCAGGATGGTGTTGGTCGAGCCGCCCATCGCGATGTCCAGCGCCATCGCGTTCTCGAACGCGGCGCGGGAGGCGACCGAGCGGGGCAGCACCGAGGCGTCGTCCTGGTGGTAGTACCGCTTGGTGATGTCGACGACGGTGCGGCCGGCGTCCTCGTACAGCGCCCGGCGGGCGGTGTGGGTGGCCAGCACCGAGCCGTTGCCCGGCAGGGCCAGGCCGATCGCCTCGGCCAGGCAGTTCATCGAGTTGGCGGTGAACATGCCCGAACAGGACCCGCAGGTCGGGCAGGCGTTCTCCTCGATGATCGCGATGTCCTCGTCGGAGACGTTCTCGTTCACCGCGTCGGAGATCGCGTTCACCAGGTCGAG
Source organism: Kitasatospora sp. NPDC088742 (assembly GCF_055584905.1). Lineage (NCBI taxonomy): Bacteria > Bacillati > Actinomycetota > Actinomycetes > Kitasatosporales > Streptomycetaceae > Kitasatospora > Kitasatospora sp. NPDC088742. The sequence continues at coordinate 131,055 of NZ_JBVJLD010000016.1, forward strand.
CTTGCGCACCGTGCCGTCCACCAGGACGGCCTGGCCGGCCTCCATCGGGCCGCCGGAGACGAAGACCGTCGGGATGTTGAGGCGCAGCGCGGCCATCAGCATGCCGGGGGTGATCTTGTCGCAGTTGGAGATGCAGATCAGGGCGTCCGCGCAGTGCGCGGAGACCATGTACTCCACCGAGTCGGCGATCAGGTCGCGCGAGGGCAGCGAGTAGAGCATGCCGTGGTGGCCCATGGCGATGCCGTCGTCCACCGCGATGGTGTTGAACTCGCGCGGGATGCCGCCCGCCTCCTTGATCGCCTCGGAGACGATCCGGCCGACCGGCTGGAGGTGGGTGTGGCCCGGGACGAACTCGGTGAAGGAGTTGGCCACCGCGATGATCGGCTTCCCGAAGTCCTCCCGGGCTACGCCCGCGGCCCGGAGAAGCGCCCGGGCGCCTGCCATGTTGCGACCGTGGGTGACCGTACGGGACTTCAGCTCGGGCACTGTGCTCCACTCCTTCGGAGGCTACGTCGCGCGCCCCGCTCAGCTGGGAGGGTGCAGGGCCGCCGTGGCTGTCGAGCCTACGCCCCCGTTCCAGCGGACGGACACGCTGTCCGCCATCCGGGCACCCCGGGTCACTCCTTGGTGACGACGGTGAGGTCCAGGGTGTAGGGCTCGGTGACCCGGCCGTCGGGGAACTCGGCGAGCAGCGCGGCCCGTTCGGCGGCCAGTACGGGGGCCCGCTGCTCCGGGGTCAGCACGGCGAAGTAGGAGCGCGAGACCAGGTCCCCGAGCAGCACGTCCAGGTCGATCAGCCGCTCCCAGCGCAGCCGGACGCTCGCGGTCGGCAGCCCGTACGGGGCGAAGGCCTCGGTGATCACGTTGGTTCCGCTCTGGAACTGGTAGCTGGGCAGCGCCGCGGCGAGCCGCTCGCCCATCGCGCGGACCCACTCCACCGAGCTGTCCTTGACGTTCCACCAGGTGGCCAGCGAGCCGCCGGGGCGGAGCACCCGCAGCGCCTCGGGGATCGAGCGGTCCGGGTCGGTCCAGTGGAACGCCTGGGCGTAGGTGACCAGGTCCACCGTGCCGTCGTGGAACGGGAGTTCGTCGCCGCCGCCCTTGACCAGCGGCAGCTCCGGGCTGACCAGGCGCAGCTGGGCGGCCATCCCCGGGCTGGGCTCCACCGCCGTGACCCTGGCGCCGCGGGCGGCCAGCAGACGGGTGGCGATGCCGGTGCCCGCCCCGACATCCAGCACCTCGGAACCCTTCAGCGGCCGGCCGGTCAACTCCTCCAGCCGGTCGAAGAGTTCGTCCGGGTAGGAGGGCCGGGCGGCGTCGTACTCGGCGGCCACCGCACCGAAGGAGTTCGCATGGTCGTGCTTCTGATACCCCGTCATCCCGCCACCCTAGGACGTCCTTACTTCGCGACGGTCGCCAGGTGGAGCCGGGTGAAGGCGAGCGCCTCGGCCAGGTCGGCCTCGCGTTCGGCGGGGGAGGTGGAGCGGCGGGTGTTGACCTCCAGGACCACGTGGCCCTCGAAGCCGGTCCGGGCCAGGCGCTCCAGCAGTTCCGCGCAGGGCTGGTTGCCCCGGCCGGGGATCAGGTGCTCGTCCTTGGCGGAGCCCAGGCTGTCGGCCAGGTGGACGTGGGCCAGCCGGTCGCCCATCCGGTCCACCATCTCGAAGGCGTCCACCCGGGAGGTGGCCACGTGCGAGAGGTCGACGGTGTAGTGCCGGTACGCCTCCTCGGTGACGTCCCAGCCCGGCGCGTAGGCCAGCATCTCCCGGTCCCGGTACCGCCACGGGTACATGTTCTCCACCGCGAAGCGGACGTCCGTCTCCCCGGCCATCCGGTGCACGCCCTCGACGAACTCCCGGGCGTACTGGCGCTGCCAGCGGAACGGCGGGTGCACCACCACGGTGTCCGCGCCCAGCTTCTCGGCGGCGGCCCGGGCCCGGACCAGCTTGGTCCACGGGTCGGTGCTCCAGACCCGCTGGGTGATCAGCAGGCAGGGGGCGTGCACCGCGAGGATCGGCATCCGGTACTCGTCGGAGAGCCGGCGCAGCGCCTCGATGTCCTGGCTGACCGGGTCGTTCCAGACCATCACCTCCACGCCGTCGTAGCCGAGCCGGGCGGCCAGCTCGAAGGCGGTGGCGGTGTTCTCCGGATAGACCGAGGCGGTGGAGAGCACCACCTTGGTGTCCGGCACGTGCAGGCCGTCGGCGTGCGGGGGCAGCACCAGGCGGTCGGTGGTGCGCAGCAGCGGGGCCCGGCGGGCCGGCTTCTTCGCGGCCCGGACGGCCTTGACCGCCTGGGTGGCGAGGGCCAGCTGCGACTGCCGGGGCGGCTTGGCGGTCTTGGTCGCCGCCTTGGTCGCCGCCTTGGTCGCTCTGGTCGAGGCCTTGGCCGCCTTGCTCCCCGGCTCGGCCTTCTTCGCCGCCCTGGCCCTGCGCGCGGGCCTGCCGTCGGGCTGCGGCTCCTCCGGGCCCGCGGCGCCCGCCGCAGGCGTCTTGCGGGCCCTGCGCGGCTGCCGGGTGCTGTCACCGGCCGCGCGGCCCCGCTGCGTCCCGTCCTCGTCCGCTGCTTCCGCCACGGGAGACAGGGTAAGCGGCGCGCGCCGGTTATGGTGTGCGCCCCGTCACGCCGCCGCCCCCAGCGGGTCTGTCACCCCGTCAGCGCGGGGTGCCGGTCGGACGGGCTGTCGAGGGTGTCCAGGCGGCGCAGGATGATGCCCTCGCGCAGCGCCCACGGGCAGATGTCCAGCTCCTCCAGGCCGAACAGGTCCATCGCGGCGTCCGCCACCAGCGCGCCCGCCAGCAGCTGTCGCGCCCGGCCCTCGGAGACGCCCGGGATCTGCGCCCGCTGAGCCACCGTCATCCCGGCCAGCCGGGGCACCCAGGCGGAGAGCCCGGCCCGGGTCAGCTTGCGGACCGCCAGCGGCCCCGCCTCGGCCGGCGCCGCGCCGGTCATCCGGGCCAGCTGCTTGAAGGTCTTCGAGGTGCCGACGGCGTGGTCCGGCGCCCCGCGCCGGGTGAACTCGCCCACCACCTGCGCGATCTCGGCCCGGATGTAGCGGCGCAGCTCCCGGATGTCCTCCGGGTCCGCGACCTCCCCGGGCAGCCGGGCGGTGAGCCGGCCGGCGCCCAGCGGCAGCGAACAGACCACGTCCGGCTGCTCGTCCAGCCCGGCCGCCAGCTCCAGCGAGCCGCCGCCGATGTCCAGGTCCAGCAGCCGCCCGGAGGACCAGCCGTACCAGCGGCGCACCGCCAGGAAGGTCAGCCGCGCCTCGTCCGGGCCGGACAGCACCCGCAGCTCCACCCCGGTCTCCTCGGCCACCCGGCGCAGCACCGCCTCGCCGTTGGCCGCCTCCCGGACCGCCGAGGTGGCGAACGGCAGCAGGTCCACCACGCCCTTGTCCTCGGCCACCCGGATCGAGGAGGCCACCATGGCCACCAGCCTGTCCACGCCGACGTCGGTGATCGCGCCGTCCCCGTCCAGCAGCTCCGCCAGCCGCAGCTCCGCCTTGTGGGAGTACGCGGGCAGCGGGGCAGCACCGGGGTGGGCGTCCACCACGAGGAAGTGGACGGTGTTGGAACCTACGTCGAGCACACCGAGTCGCATAACGGCCCACGCTACGCGATCCGGCCGCACAGGTGGCCGGATAACACCGCACCGGTCCGGGCGGGGGCCCCGGGCGGCTAGCGTCGTTGCGACCAACTCGACGTGGAGGAGAGCGAGATGACGATCACTCACCGCCTGGTGGGCACCGGCGAACACGGCGTCGTGGTGCTGCACGACTGGTTCGGCACCAGCGCCGGCTGGGGGCCGTTCCCCGAGTACCTCGACGGCTCGGCCTTCAGCTACGCCTTCCTCGACTACCGGGGCTACGGCGAACGGACCGCGGTCGAGGGCGAGTACAGCCTGGCCGAGATCGCCGGGGACGCCCTGGCGCTGGCCGACCAACTCGGCTGGGAGCGGTTCTCGCTGGTCGGGCACTCGATGGGCGGCAAGGCGGCCCAGCAGGTGCTCGCCCAGGCGCCGGAGCGGGTCCGCAAGCTCGCCGGGGTCGCGCCGGTGGCCGCCTCCGCGTACGAACTCGGCGAGGCGTACGACCTCTTCCACGGGGCCGCCGCCGAACCCGGCAACCGCCGCGCCATCATCGACCTGGTCACCGGCAACCGGGCTACCGGCGTGTGGCTCGACCGGATGGTCGCCAACTCGCTCGCGAGCTCCCGCGCGGAGGCCTTCGCCGCCTACCTGGAGCAGTGGACCACCGTCGACCTGAGCGCCGAGGTCTCCGGCCTGGAGCTCCCCGCCCGGGCCTTCGTCGGCGAACACGACCTGGCGCTCAACGAGGACTACTACCGCTCCACCTGGCTCACCCACTACCCGGCGGGCGACCTGGAGCTGCTCCCCGCCTCCGGCCACTACCCGATGCAGGAGACCCCGATCGCCTTCGCCACGACGCTGGAGCGCTTCCTCCGGTAGGGGCGCGAGGAACTGCGCGAATCGGAAGGCGGACCAGCGTGAGATCGGGGCACGCGAGCCAGTTGCACGTGCTGCCGTTCCCCAGCGCGCAGTTCCTCGCGCCCCTGCGGGGCGCTACCGCTTTGCCTAGAGCAAACCGTGCCAGAGCTGTTCGACGATGACGGACCACCAGTTCTCGGGGTCGGCGAAGGCGGTGCGGTCCAGCCCCGCGAGGGACCACTGGAGCTCGGCGACCGCCTGGCCGGCCGCGAGGGGGTGGAGGTCGCGGAGGCGGGGGTAGCGGTCGGCGAGGAGGGCGAGGGAGCGGGCGAAGGCGGTGAGGTCGGCGTTGACGTAGCGGGCCTCGGCCGTGTCGGGGTCGACCGCCCGGACCCGGCCTCGGGCGGTGTCGACGGTGAAGCGGGACCAGCCGTCGGTGCCGATCAGCAGCTGGCCGAGCAGGTCGCGCCGGGCCGCCTCGGTGGCCCGCAGGCCCCGCCCGGCTTCCGCCAGTACCTCGGCCAGTTCGGGCAGCACCGGCTCCGCCCCGGAGACCCCGTCCGAGACCGGGTGGTAGAGCTCGAAGAAGCCCCGCACCGCGACCGGCAGCCCGACCCGGACCAGCGGCCGGCCGACCGCCTCGGGCAGGTCGGCCGCGAGCACCGCCGCCGGGTCGAAGCGCCGCACCCCGCCCTCGCCGAACTGCGCCGTCAGCCGGGCGGCCAGTGCCGCCTCCGCCTCGGGCTGGGCGGGCGGCACGTTGGCGGGGAAGGGCACCCGGTTGAGCCGGGGGGTGGAGGCGAGGCCGCGCACGGCCCGGGCCCTGCCGTCGAAGCGCGGACCGTACGCCAGGTCGTGGCTGTGCCGGGCGGCCGGGAGTTCGGCGAGCAGGGAGGCGGCGACGTAGCCACCGGGGAGCATCGAGGGGCGCAGGTCGGTGTGGACGGCGAGCACGTCCTCGGGCTGGACGCCCTGCTCGCTGAGCTGGGCCCAGGCCCGCAGGGCCGGGTGGGGGCGGCCGGGGGCGGAGCGCAGGACCAGGGTGCGCTGCTCGCCGAGGGCGTCGCGGTGGACGAACTGGGCGCGGCAGCCGGGGCCGGTGGCGGGCGGCAGGGCCGGGTCGTAGTCGCCCGCGCCGAGCCGGTCGCGGTAGAGCTGGATGACCTGCGGCACCGGGACGGAGGGCCAGACGGAGAGCTCGCCGGTGGTCCGGTCGACCACCGCGCAGGCGGCGCCGAGCTCCTCGGGGGCGCGGCGTTCGCCGGTGAGCGGGTCGACCCGGACCGGGGCGGGCTCCGGCCAGACCACCCAGCCGAGGTCGAACTCGTGTGCCTTGACCGGCCGGACGGCCTCCGGGGAGAGCTCGGCGTTCACCCAGCGGTGGGCGGCTTCGAGGGCCTGCGCGAGGGTGGTCATCGGGAACTCCTGGCCTTGGTACGGGTGTTCGGCGAGCAGATGGTCAACGGGCGCTGCCCCGGTGGATGGTGAGCCGCGAGCGCGGCGGGGCCGGGGGCTCGGGCACCGGCTTGACCAGCGGGTCGGGCGCCGGGGCGGGGGCCAACTCGACCACCGGGATGGCGGGTTGGAGGGCGGAGAGGTCCGCCGGGCGGCCGCCGGCCTCCAGCGCGATGGCCCAGAGGCCGTGGTCGGCCGGGTGCAGCGGGCTGGAGGAGCGGTAGCCGGTCTGCGGGTCGAGGTAGCCGATGGTGGCACCGGTCACGAAGGCGTTCCACAGGTGGGAGCGGCCGTAGCCGTCCAGGGTGAGCAGCACCGCCTGCGCGCCCTGCCCCAACTGCCGCAGCAGGTCGACCAGTTGGCCGAGCGCGGCGTCACCGTAGCCCAGGTCCTTGAACTGGGTGCCGAGCTCCCGCTCGGCGCGGTCCCGGCCGCCGTACTCCCCGGCCGGGCCGTCGGGCAGCCGGGGGGCACCGCAGGTGGGGTTGCCCAGGTAGCTGTCCAGGGCGGAGAGCGAGAGGTCGAGCGCGTTGTTGGAGCGGCCCGGCTCGCGGAAGCCGCCGCCGTTCAGCGCCTCCGGCCAGTCGCCCAGCCTCGGGTCGGCGGGCGTGGCGGGCTCGCCCTCCTCGGTGCGCGGCACCCGGCGCTCCACCTCGGCCTGGTGGGCCGGGTCGACCGGGCCGAGCCCGCCGGCCGCGCCGTACGGGCGGCCGTCCGCGATGGTGCGCGGGCGGGTCCGCTCGCCGGGCTGCTCGGGCGCGGTCCTGCGGTAGTCGTGCAGCAGCAGGAACATCGCGGCCAGCGGCGCGGCCTGGGCCACCGCGGCCGGCGACTCGTCCTCCCGGCGGCTCACCGGCGGCAGGTCGAAGGTCCGCCCGGAGACCGGGCCGACCACCAGCGCACCGGCGGCCGGGGGCGCGGGCGCCGCCGGGGCGGGCACCGGGTTGGGCACCAGGCCGACGGGCTGCGCGGCGCGCGGGACGCCCGCACCGGGCTGCTGCGGACCGGCCACGGCACCGACCGCGCCGACCGCGCCCGCCTGGCCACCGGCCCCGGCCGCACCGGCGGCCCCGGGCGAGGCCACGGCGGCCGCACC
>NZ_JBVJLD010000017.1:0-2103 GCF_055584905.1 Kitasatospora sp. NPDC088742
CCGTCGCTGCCCGTCGGCGACAGGTTCTGCGACCCATCCGAATCCGGGGAAGCACCCTCGGCGTACGGCTGCCGGATGTGGTGACCGTCGCTGCCGGTCGGCGACAGGTTCTGCGGCGTGGCATCCGCGTCGGGCTTCCCCCCGCTGTGGGGCTTGCCCGAGGAACCGTCCGCGTCGGAGCCGTCCGGCCGGTTCGGCGTCGTGGAACCGTTCGAGCTCGACGAGCCCGACGGGCTGGGCGAGTTGCTGCCCGTGGAACCGTTGCCGGTGGTGCCCCCGCTCGAAGTGCCGCTGCCCGAAGTACCGTTGTTCGACGAGCCGTTGCTTCCCGTCGAGTTTTCGTTTGAGTGCGAGTCGCCGGAGCCGCCCATGCTGGGGGTGTCGACAGCCGGACCGTCCGAACCGCCGGTGTAATCGGAGGCGTTGGGGATGTCCGAGGAGTTGAACTTGCCCTTGAGGGCGCCGGCACCGCGGTGAATGGCGGGGCCGGCTCCACCGCTGAGAGCTGATCCGCCGAGCTGACCTGCGTCGACCTCGCCGGTGAGCGCGAACTGCGTGAACGCGTCCGCACCGACGTCGGTGATCGCACCCTCGACCATCTGCGCCGGCAGGGAGTCCATCCGCTTGCCGATCAGCTTGTTGCCCGCCGCGCCGAGCCCCTTGCCGAGCACACCACCGGCCGCACCACCGATCGCACCACCGGCCGCGCTCATCCCGAGCTCCTTGCCGTCCAGCTCCTTGCGGTTGCCGGCCGCCAACTGGATCGACTGAGCGAGCAAGTTGATGGCGACCTCCTGGAAGGCCTCCTTCAACGCCAGCATGATGATCTCCTTGGCCAGCTTCTTCAGAATCTGCTGGACCGTCATCTTGCTGACCTGGATCGCCGGCGGAATCGCCGCCATCGACGCACCCGCCGTCACCGGCGCCGCCGCCTCCGCCGTCGCGATCTCGAACGCCAGGATGCCGAGCTGCGCCACGATCGAGATCTTCGCCGTCTCGGTCGCGTTGGCCATCGCCTCCAGGCTGTCCGCCATCGCGTTGCAGGACTTGACCATCCCAGGGAAGAAGCCGGGCTTCGAGCCGTCAGCGGGGAGGGTGAGCGTCTCCCACTTCTTCGACAACTCGTCCATCGCGCCGCCCTGCTGACCGTCCAACGCACGCTTCATCGCCGAATCGGCGGCCCGCCCGCCCTCCTCGATGGTCTCGGCGGCGGACCGCCAACGGCGGGCCATGTCCCGCATCAGGTCCTCGTCGCCCTCGGGCCAACGGGAACCGGCGAGCAGCATCAGGACCCACTGCAGGGGCTCCGGGAGTTCGACAGCCATGGTGGGTCAGTGCCTTCCGTTGTACTTGCCGGCGGCGATGTCACGGTGCAGCAGGTCCTGCTGGCCGGTGCCGGGGAGGGGGAGCTCGGGCTTGCCCATGCCGGAGAGGCTGAACTGCTCAGCGTTCTCGTAGCCGTCGGCCATGCCCTTCAGGCGCTTCCCGATCGTTTCGAGGACCTGCGGGAGGGCCTCCAGGCCCTCCAGTACGTCCTTCTCGTTGGCGAGGTAACCGGGCTCGCCGTCCTCGCCGTTGGCGAAGGACTTCCCGTCGTCGTCGTTGCCCCAGGGCGAGTTGCCGCGCATGCCGCTGAGGAAGCCGTTCATGCTGGTGAAGAGTTCCTTGAGATCGTCCGCGACCCCGAGCACCGGGCCGGAGGCGGCCCGCAGCTGCTCGGGGACGATCCGGAAGCCACCGGCCGTCGCCGAACCGACCGTCGGGGACGGGGAGCCCTCGCTCTTCGCCTTCATGGCGGGCGTGCCCGCACCGCCCACCTTGAGGGCGGCCGTCGTCCCGTCGGGCGACATGGCAGCCTCAGCGGGCACCGTCCCGTCGAGCGGGACACCGGTGCTCTTCGGCACCGCCTGCGTGAACTCGGGCGAACCGGCCGGCACACCCCCGCTCTTGGGAATCGCCTGCGTGAACTCGCCCGCCCCCGCCGGAACACCCGCACTCGCCGGCACGGCCTCGGTGTACATCGGCGAACCGGCCACCGCCTCACCACTCAGCGGAACACCGGCACTCTTCGGCACCGCCTGCGTGAACTCGCCCGCACTCGCC